>JAWOGL010000078.1:0-2595 GCA_046496945.1 Desulfonatronovibrio sp. | reverse complement strand
ACAATATTCTGCCCCTGAGGATTTTTTCTGGTGACAATAAAGTGCAGGCCTGTTTCCAGAAGAGGTTTCTCCAGCACCTTGAACATATCTTTCTCACCGGCAATCTTCCGGACAACTTCCCACCCGACGTGTTCGTTGATGGGAACCAGGTCCACCCGGCCCCGGCGCAGCATCTTGAAGCACGATTCCATGGTGTTTGGGCGCCTGACTTCAATGAAGTCCTTATTCAGGAAATCCTGAATGTCTCTCAGGTGGTAGCCAAGAGGTTTGCAGGCAGTCAGACCCTGGAGGTCGGAGTCATGGACAAAGGATAAGTCCGTGTCATTGCGCACGAAAAAAAGCGTCGTTATGGTGTAGATGGGGTCGGAAAAATAAAATGATTCCATCCGCTCCGGGGTCTGGACATAGGGAAACGTGCCCAGAAAGGCTCCTTCTTCGGACAGAGTGTAGCCCCTGCTCCAGGAGTGAAATTCAATTTCTGCCTGGTATCCCATCTTCTGGAAGACCTGATCAACGATTTCAGTAATCATTCCCCCTTGCGGAAGGGTCTGATCCGTAAAAGGCTTGTAGTCATTTCCAGTGACCAGTCTCACGACTTGGCCTGCTTGGGTTGGAGAACACATCAAAAACACGGACATAATGCATGTCCAAAAGCACTTTTTCATCAACGCCGCAAATGTCGCCAGCATGAATTGCCCTCCTTACCCCCGGATGCTTCCTGCCTCGCAGATGTCTCTGAACAGAATTTTTTCAGGATATCAGGAAAAGATTGTGGTCGGTTCAAATCAGTTTTCATCCGGAAACCGTCAGTTTCAGCATTCTGCAAGAAAGACTTCCCTGATAGAGACAAATTAATACTTCCCCGTGTTTCTTCTGCTTACTTCGCCATTTCCTGGTTCCGTAAAATCAGTCTATTACCCTGAATCCGTGAAAACTGGCTCCGGAATTTGTCAAAAAGGCCGGAAAAACCGGAAACTGTATTTCACGGATTCAGAATATATTTTTTGACAATGGCATCAATTCTGCCATTGACTTTCATGTTTTCAATCGTTTTGTTAATCATGGGCAATAGTTCCCTGTGACTTACATGGAGCCGCATAGATAGAGGAGAAGGCGCGAACTCATAGACAACCTCAAATTCATCCGGATCCTGGTTTAGCTTTTTCAGAAAATACAAGGCCTGTTGCTGATTAAAAATTGCGGCATCAATTCTGTTGGCGTTCATTTTAAGAATGTTATTTTCCATATTTATTTCAGGAATGTCTTCTCTTAATATCTTGTTTTCTTCAAAAGCCTCCTGAAAACCTTCCGGATAATAATACCCAAGCCCGCAGCCGATCCTCAGCCCGAAAAAATCTTCTAAGGATTCACCCTCAATCCCTTGATCCTTTCTAGCCAGAATAACGTCCCGCGTTATCACCACAGGAACGGAATAGACCGAAATATCTCTCTGGTCTTCCCGCCACGCCGGGTCTACAATTGATTCTACATCAATCTGGTTCAACTGAAACATGCGCATCATTCTTTTGTGAGGCATAACTTCGAATTCGAATGTAATCCCTGTCTGCGTGCTTATTTCACGCAAAATATCAATCGTAATACCTGTAATCTTTTCTCCTTCCTTCATTTGCCAGGGTATCCAAGGTGCAGTTCCAACGGTCAGAGTTTGAGCCGGGGCCGTACTGATCATAAACCCTGTAATAACTAGAAAGCACATGACATAACGTAACTTTTCCATGGTCGATCCTGAGATAGTTATGGTTGAAGTGAGAAATAGAAAACCCTGAAATCTTAGAAAAAAAACGATCTTTTACCGCACTTTTCAGGAGTTGGTGAATCTGACGCTCCGCAATGCAGATACGTCAGAATATCCTGGAGATCCTGCTCTGACAAATCCTGCCAGTATTCCCGGCAGGGAAGTTCTTGCCTGTTTTCAAAAACCTCAATCCATTCAGTCTGTGTTTTGGCATCCGGCCCCAGGTAATGGGCAGGTTCCTCTCCTATGGGGTTGACCATATGACAAGGTCTGCATTCCTGGACAAAAAGGTGACGGCCCTTTTGTTCATTGCCTTCCGGCATGGCCAGCGAACTGCCAAGAAAAAAAGCACCGAGTACGGTTCCAATCAAAAAAGCAGCCGTATTTTTCATTTTGCCCTCCATGTTTTTCTCATTTTCTGTTCTGGAATATTGTCTTTAGCCCTGTCTTTTATGGACTTTTTCAACACGCCTTTAAAGCAGGCAAGATAAAATAAACTTTTGTTCCCTGCCCGGCCATGCTGAATACAGGCACTGTTTCGCGTGCTTTTAATAAATTTCCGGCACAGAATGAGATCCGGGTCTGCGTTTTTCATCTTCTTTACCAGACTGCCTCTTACTCTTGCCATTAATGAATATCAGGAATAGTGCATCTTTATTAATGATCTGCCGCAGTTGATAGGGTATAAATTTTATATGCTTGTATATTTTTTACAATACCTTAATATCTTGACACTGTAAGATCAAGCTTAACAGTTTTTGAAAAAGTCCTTAATCAACAAGAGATCAAAAATTCCAAGTATAAGAAATAAAAAATGCCTGTTTTACCCATCCCCAAGT
>JAWOGL010000292.1:0-8901 GCA_046496945.1 Desulfonatronovibrio sp. | reverse complement strand
ACCTCCTTGATTTCAACAGACTCTCCTTTAAAGATTCTGGCCACTTCATGGTCTATGCCCGCGTTTACCAGACCGGGCAACTCATGGATATGTCTGCCCATAAAAAATTCATTGTCGAGCTTATCAAGTGAAAACACTTTCTGATGCCATTCATTGAGAAAGATCACAAAACCGTTTTGATCAAAAAGCATGATGGAGACAGGGCTCTTTTCAGCCAGAGTTTTAAATTTTTCTTTGCTTTCCAGCAGATCCTCTTCCATTCGCTTTCGCTCGGTAATGTCCCGGCAGATGCCGATATACACATCTCTGTCCTTTAACCTTTCTCCGGTGACACAGACTTCCACATTGATTACTGAGCCATCCTGACGCTGGAAACGGGTTTCAAACAGATCATTGATCTTTGGTGGATCACCCGCAAGCCGGGCTTCAATCTGCTCCCTGGTCTTATCCGCTTCCCAGTCCCAGATATTCATCTCCCTCACTTTTTCCAGGGGATAGCCAAGCATCCGGGCAAAAGCAGGATTAGCGTCCACCACCTGGTGTTCATGGTTAATCATGACAATACCGTCTCTGGACTTTTTAAACAGCACGCAGAACTGGCGGGTCATCTTGCTAAGAGCCGCTCTGGACTTATCATGCTCTTCAAGTTCATTTCTGAAGGCTCCTTCCGCTCGCTTCTGATGGGAAATATCCGTTGAAAAACCCTGGTAATGGGTGACATTGCCGTTTTGATCCCGCATTACCCGAATAGTCAGATTAACCCACAACAGCTTCATGTCCCTGCGAAGCAGTTTACAGTCATAGTTAAGCACCTGATCGTCCTGACTGAGAAGATCCAGCAATTCCTGTTTCACTGCCGGAATGGCATAGGCTTGAGCGGCAAGGGGGAGGTCCGAGTCCGTAAGTTCATCCGGACTGCTGTAGCCCAGTTGCTTTGTCATGGCTTGGTTGACGGACAAAAACCGGCCGTCAGGCGAAGAAGTAAAAATTCCCACAGGGGCATTAATGAGAAAATCTTCGCAATTCTGAAAACCGCCCTTTCCTGTCTGAAGGACGGGTGTTTGGGGGAAGGAGTGTGGGGGCATGCTTGTACTCCGCTGTTTAGCTTCCATCCGGAAAGTCTTTCTTTCAGAATGCTGAAATTGACGGTTTTCTTTCCGGATGAAAACTATTTAACTTCTTTTGGTAGACAGTGACTCTTTTTCGAAGAAGAGTAAAGATGACAATCACCAAAAAACCGGCATGGCACTTAAAGAATTTCAGAAAAAGATTCGCCTTGTTACGGATAATCACCGCCGGGTAAAATATCTTCTGCCTGTAACCCGGAAATAGATGGCCATAATGCCCAGAAGTACTCCGGCTGCCAGGTGAAGCCAGATAATCGAGGTCGTGGCCAGGGGACTGAAATAATAATCAGGAAGGTTTTTAAAGGCCCGGAAAAAACCGGTAATAATAATTATCAGAAACAGAATAATTCTCATTTTCCCGGAAAGAGACAGCTTTATAGAATAATTTCTGGCCTTCAGATAAGTAACTACCCATTTGAACAGGACAAACAGAAGGACTGCCGCTGCTATGTAATGAAGGATATGATTGAACCGATAATCTGCAGTCCAGCCCAGTCCGGGGACATCTGAAATATAATAGCGTTTGAATACAGGCATCTGCGCCAGACCGGACAGGATAAGCACTGCAACGGACAGCTTGAAAAACAGCATGTCCAGTCTGGAAGCTATTTCTGAAGAGCTTGTTCTCATTTTTTATTCCTTATTTTTGCTGGTTTGCCTTGATACTGAGCAGCCCTGCCGCCACTCCGGCCACTGGAGCCAGAACCAGGGCCTTGGTCAAAAGCCCGGAACCGGACATGATATTTTCCACTTCATCCAGATGAGGTTGTCCCGGACCAGTGGTCATATTGGCCTTAAGGACTTCAAAAGGTACAGGAGAAACATAAAAAGTATTAGTGCCACCGTTTTCCTCAGCACCATAAATATACCCGTCAATATCTTCGGCCAGTTCCCTGGCCTGTCTGAGAATTTCTTTTCTGGGTCCAATGGTTTGCAGCTGCATTGGACATACTTCTATACATGCGGGAAGCTCGCCCTGGGCCAGCCGGTCATAGCACCGGTCGCATTTATACATGACCCCGTTGCCCGCGAATCTGGGCATAAGATCAAGATAAAGCCCCACCCCGGTCTGACGCTGAGGTATGTCCCACGGGCACACATCTTTGCATTTTGCCCCGCCAATACAGATTTTGTCGCTAATTTTAACTATCCCGTTTGTTTCCCGGACAGCAGCCCCCCAGGGACAGAGATTCGCGCATGGCGGATTCTGGCAATGCAGGCAGCGTCTGGGAATATGTATCTCAAATTCCCGGCCGTTGTACTCTCCCCTGGAAGTCTGAATGTACAGCCAGTTGTAAGGGGTAAGCCGGTCATCAACATCCTTTTTATCCGACCAGTCCTCCACCTTTACCCTGGAAGGAAACATTTCCGGATAAGGCTTTTCCGGACGGGGGAATTTGTGTTCATTGACCTCTCTGCAGGCCTGAACACATTGTCCGCAATTGATGCAGGATTCAATATCCAGCATGGTGGCCAGTTCCTGGCCATTTCGCGCGGCTTCAGCGGTTCCGGGAAGCACGGCTCCGGCCAGACCCGCGCAGGTCAGGCCTAAAAAACCGCGTCTGGAGAGTTTTTTTTTGGGCATAACAGATATCCTTTGCATAATTAATGCGTTTTAATCCGCAACCGGTTTTTTTCTGGTCCAGGATGCCGCTCTTAACAAGTACCGGCTTTAGAAACCCTGGCCGGGTCACCGCCCCAAAGGCTGCAGATAAATAATAATATAACCCATCAAATAGGAGGCGCAATAGTAACTATTGTCCGCATGTCAGTAACGGCCCTGATGCCGTGAGGCACACTGATGTCACACACCAGCACGTCTCCTGTTTTTGCCGGCAGGGTGGCATCCTGAGCCAGAAATTCTCCCTCTCCCTCCAGAACCAGGATGGAAAGCTGGCCCTCTATATCATGGGAATGTATGGGCAGTTCCTGCCCGGCCTTAAAATTAAAATTCAGGATCTTGAAATAAGGCGAATCATGCACCAGGAATTTACTCATTCCGGCATCCTTAAATCCATTGGCTTCAAATAAGTTGATCTTCTTCATGGTTATCCTCCTGATTTGAGAGTTCAAAATAATGTTTTAATCCCGGAAAAAATTTCTTTCCGGATAAAAACTGTTTAACGGTTTAATAATATACATACCTTGACATAAATCAAATTCAACCGAAAAGGAACCTCTTTTGAATAGATTCGTATCGGATGCCTGAAATATTTATATCTATTCACCATAGATTATGATCAGCCACTGACTTTAAGGCCAGTCCCCGGTTCATGTTTCGCCATTGATACGATGTTTGACCGTCGCAGGTTCCGTTCAGGCAAACCATATACATTAAAGACTGCCGATTTTTTTCCAAAATATGCAAGATTTCCAATCCAGTATAACATGCCCAGCTAATGGTTTGCCTTAGGGAACCGCGACAGGGAGTTCGTATCAACAGAAACATGAACCGGGGACTGGCCGCCGGCTATGGTGAATAAATACAAATATTTTACAGCTGGCCATGCCCGGCGTGTAAATCATGTTCGCAATGTGTTTTAACAGGTATGGATTTAATTTTTTTTGTAATGGCGTGGCAACTGGAAGATTTTTAACAGCCCGCCTTAGATAAGTTTTCTGATTACTGCCGCAACCACGCCCCAGATTCGGCAGTCCATGTGGCTGGTGATTTCAATAGGCCTGAATTCCGGATTTTCCGAAACCAGAAAGACCTTGTCCTGGCTGTAGCGCAGTCTTTTAACGGTCATTTCACTGTCTACAATGGCTACTACTATTTTATTGTGGGCGGGATCAAGAGAGCGGTCCACCAGGAGTATGTCCCCGCTCATTATTCCGGCTCCGTTCATGGAGTCTCCGGCTACCCGGATATAAAACGAGGCCGCCTTGTTCCGGATAAGGTGTTCATTCAGATCCAGAGTGTTTTCCATATAATCATCAGCAGGAGATGGAAATCCGGCAGGAACCCTGTTTAAAATCTCCGGCAGATTAATGCCTGGCGGGTCTGAGGCGGGATTCAGGGACCGGGAAAATAAATTGTTAATACTCATAAAATAATGTCTGCTTATTGCTTTTCAGAAATGCCTGTCAGTGAGGGGGTGACTGCCCGGCTGACAAAAGCAAACCCGAATTTACTTTTGCAAACCAAAAACTCCCAAAAATAGATATCTATTCAACGCGGCCCGGCCCTGTTTGGAGCTCATTACGCGTAAACGCGGCTGCTCCAGAGAACCCGGCCGACAACCCGCAGGGTATCTGTTTCATCCCCCTGCAGGGTTACTGGAGAATACTTCTGATTGGTACTGAAAAGTATTACCAGCCCCGGTGCGGTCTGCACCCTTTTGACCTGGATGCTGTCTTCCAGACCGAGCACGTATAAACGGTGACTGACAATGCGCTTCTGACTCTGGTCTATCAAAACAGAGTCTCCTTCCTCCAGCTCCGGAGACATGCTGTCTCCCACCACTTCCATGACCACCATGTTTCCGGGACTTCCAATCCTGTTGATCCACTTGGAGGGAAACGGAACTTCAGCAACAATATTATCCTGTACTTCCAGAGATCCGGAACCGGCGCAGGCCCTGGCCGACACCCTGGGGACAAAAAAAGTGTCCTCCCGGCCGGCCTGGTAAACAGCCCCCTGCCCTGTGTTGATCCACACGGGGTTAAGCCCGAAAATCGAGGCTATTTTAAGGCTCCAGCTTTTGGGAACGCCGCGGGTTTTGGCCAGGGTTATGGAAGCCGCTCCCACGCCCAGCAGATCAGCCAGTTGCCTCTGGGTCCTGATTTCTGTAGTCTTGGCCACTCTGTTGAAGAATTCGTCAAAATTCATAATTTGCCTCTTGCCGGCATAATTGACAAAAGTAAAATGGTTGTCAATAAAAAATGCCCCTGCAGGCAAAAACTATATCTGTTTCTGTTTCTGTAAACTCTGCGAACTCAGTAACAAACAGCCTGGATGCGGACAAAATCATTTAATATGAGTAACTATTCACCACATACGGCATATGTCCATTTAACCACCCTGGATTCCGGCTTTCGCCGGAATGACGGAAAAAGGCAGCTACCTTCTTTAACCGTCACCCCGGACCAGATCCGGGGCCCAGGTCTTCTTATTCGATCTTGCTGAACAATTACTAATATGATTCATTTATCATAACAATGTATCCTGGATCCTTGAAGCAGATTTTTCTGCCAATGCCTTTGCAGGTTCCAGGGTTTACCAAAAAATATTAATCCCGGAGGTCCTGTTTGAGCAGCGGCAAATCCCTTGTACTGGCGGAAAAACCCTCTGTGGGAAGAGATCTGGCCAGAATACTTAGTATCCCGGTTGGCCGGGGCAGAGACTATCTGGAAAATGACCGGTATGTTGTTTCCTGGATGATCGGGCATCTGCTGGGTTACGCCTTTCCAGGTGAGCAGAATCCGGCCTGGCAGGCCTGGAGCTTTTCCACCCTTCCCCTTTTTCCAGAGAAATTCATGCTCAAAGAAATTTCCTCAACATCCAGGCAGCTCCAGGTGCTCAAAGGATTATTCAGCCGCACTGATATTTCGGAAATCATAGTCGCCACAGACGCGGCCAGAGAAGGAGAACTCATATTCCGCCATGTCTATAACTATTTTGAATCCGGCCTTCCTTTCAGAAGACTCTGGATCCAGGATAATACAGACACCGGGATCAGGAAAGCCTTTGCCGCTCTCCAGCCGGGCCATAAATATGACAACCTGGCTGCCTCGGCCAGGGCAAGATCCCAGGCAGACTGGCTTGTAGGCATGAATTTCTCCAGAGCGTACAGCCTCAAGGCAAACGGAAGATTCAGCATCGGCCGGGTACAAACCCCTGTTCTGGCCCTTCTGGTGGACCGCAGAAAAGCCATAGACAATTTTGTTCCGGTCCCCTTTTTTGTGGGCTTTGCAACAGTGAGCTGCAGAAACGGAGAAGAATTTCAGGCCCGGATGATGTGTCCTCCTGAATACAAACAGGAGCGCTTTGACACTGAGGACCAGGCCCGCCTGCAGGCCCGGAAAATCCAGGGCAAAACCGGCAGGGTTCAACAGGTAAGCAGAAAAGACACTGTCATCCCTGCACCTCTTCTGTACGATCTTACCGCCCTGCAGAAAGAAGCCAACGCCCGCTACGGATACTCTGCCAGACAAACACTTGAATACGCCCAGAAGCTCTATGAAGCGGAAAAAGTGATTACATATCCCAGAACAGACAGTAAGTACATTACAAAAGAAATATTCAGGGAACTGGATACAAGAATTAACGCCCTTCCCAGCGGGTATATGCCCCTTATCAGGCTTGCCCGGCAGAACCTTGAACAAAACAGCAACTTTAAATGCGTAAACGACAAAAAAGTTACTGACCATTACGCCGTCATTCCCACGGACAAGACCCCTTCATCAGACCTCAGCCAGGATTTAAAACTTATCTACAACCTGGTAGCCCGCAGATTTCTGGCGGCTTTCATGCCCGCGGCCAGGGTGCAGAACACCCGGATGACAATCAATGTTGAAAAGGAAGAACTTCAGGTCAGCGGAAAGATTTTCAAGGTCACGGGCTGGATCGAGGCAGAGCCCTGGAGAAAATCCAGCGATGTGATACTGCCCGACATCAAAAAGAATGAAAAGGTCCAGATCGGGGATGTTGAGATCAGACAGAGCAAGACCAAAGCGCCGCCTCACTTTACTGAAAAAACCCTTCTGGCGGCAATGGAATCAGGAGATTTCCGGCTGCATGAAGACCAGGGTGATGATCATCTCATGGGCCTTGTTGATCAGTCCAGGTCTGTTCCCACGGTTGGCCTTGGCCGTCCGTCCACCAGAGACTCCATGATCGAACTTCTGATCAGCCGGGGGTATGCCCAGAGAAATAAAAAGCAGATCATTGCCACGGATACCGGAGTAAGGCTGATTGATTTTGTTCAGGATACATTGCCGCCTTTATGTTCGGCCAAAGTAACCCATGTCTGGGAGGAAACCCTGGAAAACATCGCCAGGGGCAGAGAGCGGGCCGACATATTCATAGACAGGATAAAAACATTTATTGCTGAGGGGATAACTGTTATGCGGGCCCAGAAAGAACAGGCCTTTGCCGGCCCAGCCCATGAACTGACCCGGGAAAACATGGTCGGGAACTGCCCCCTTTGCGGTCGGCCGGTCTACCTCAAATTTAAGGGAAAAGCGTACTCCTGCATCAACAACAACAGACGTGAAAATCCGGACTGCCCTTTTGTTTTCTTCCCCCGGATGTTCGGCGGCAGTATCACCAGACCTCTGGCCCGGGAATTACTGGAAAAGGGTGTCACCTCGGGCAAGGTCAGCCTGAGAACAAAAGCCGGGAAAGAATTTCAGGCCAGATACCAGTTGGTAAACGGAAGAATCTCCCTGCTCTTTGACTGATTTTTAAGTGTATAACCGATAACGGTTTGTTAACCCTGGTGGTAACTATTGACCACTGCTTATGACTTAACAGCGTGGAAAAGTCCTTATCAGGCAGGTTGTTCAAAGACACAACAATTGGAAGATTTTCAACAACCTGTTAAATCAAAACACTAAACTCAGTCCATGAGGCAAAATTCCGAAAGCTACTGAATCTCTTTGAGGGCGTTTATAAGCATGCCCAGTTCAGGGCGTTTGTTAATGTCCTCTACATGAGCCATTCTGATAATGCCTTCCTTGTCAACTATGATAATAGCCCTCTCGGCAGTGCCGTCGGTTCTTAACAATCCATACTTTTCCGCCACTTCTCCGTGAGGCCAGAAATCAGACACCACCGGAAACCAGAAACCGCCCATCTGCCTGATCCAGGCGTACAAAGTGGGAACATTGTCCACGCTCACCCCCAAAACCACTGTATCCAATTCCCTGAACAGACTCTCTGCCAGATTGTAACCGGGCCACTGATCAGAACAGACCTCGGTCCAGGCAGCAGGAACAAAGGAAATCATGACGATTTTATCCCCGCGGTAGTCGGACAGGGTCACCTTGCTGCCGTCAATGGCGGGCAGAGTGAAATCAGGCGCCTTGTCCCCTGTTTTGACTTTAATCTCACTGTCAATGGGTTTTAACTGCCCGGTATCAAAAATAGTGTCCCTGAAGTCAGAGGCTCCGGCTGTTACGGGTAAGACAAAACAGAACAATACCAGAAAAAAATGCTTAAACATAAATACCACCTCTGCGCGCTTAATCCATGTGTTGCGTGATAGTCTCATAAAACTCCCGGGGCGTGCCGAAAGGCCCGAGGTTGTCTTCCAGAATCTTGCCGCTGTCCAGGTCCACCAGAAGGAAATACGGAGTCCCGGCTTCACCCATGATTTTATGCCATTCATAGTCTGGATCGGGGATTATAGGGAAAGGGATGTCATAATTTTCCCTGAAAACGCTGACCTCAAATGCTGAATTTCCCGGAGCAATGCCTGTCAGCTTGATTCTGTCGGCCAGGCTTTCCTCTTCTATAATTCGAAACAGTTCGTTTACATGCTCTGCTTCGCGCTGACATATGGGACAATACATGCTGAGTATCTGAACCAGAACAAATTCAGCCTGAATATCCTTTAGTTTGAATGTATCCTTTGAACTGTCCAGTCCCAGATAATCCTGATAGACATCCTCTTCAGGGGTTTCAAGATCATTAGATGGAAACATATCCCCTGAGGCCGGAATATCTTCAGACAGGCAGACCGCCGGATAAATCAACAGGACGGCCATACACAGACAGACTATATGCAATAAATAATTTCTGTTAAACATGATTTTCCTCCGCCTTTTT
>JAWOGL010000213.1:0-5846 GCA_046496945.1 Desulfonatronovibrio sp. | reverse complement strand
ATCAGGTCCGCCCACAGCTGCGGTGAAGCGGGGCAGAAATTCAATGGGAGTCTGGCCTTCCGTGTAACGGCGGCGGGGGAATCTGGTTAAATTCATTGTTTTGTCTCCTGAAAAAGTTGCTGGATTTAAAGATTAAAGCGCCAGGACAGCTTCGATTTCTATGGTTGCGTTTTTGGGCAGGCCTGCAACCTGAAAAGCGGATCTGGCTGGAAAATTATTTTGAAAAAACCGGGAATAAACTTCATTAACTGCAGCAAAATCAGCCATATCAGTTAAAAAAATCGTGAACTTTACCCCCTTGTCCACGCTGGTTCCGGCGGCAGCGGCAATGGCGGAAATGTTTTCCATGCACTGACGGGCCTTTGCTGAAATATCTCCTTCAACAAATGAACCGGTTTTAGGATCAATGGGAAGCTGACCTGAAATAAAGGCCAGACCCCCGGCGATGACACACTGGGAATAAGGTCCTATGGCTGCTGGAGCCTGTTCAGTGGATACTGTTCTGGGTGAGATTTCTTTATTCATGCTTATGTTCTCCTTAAAAAAAACAGGTTAAAGTTTGCTGAGACTCTTTTCTATCTCTATGCGTTTCAGATAATTATATATAGTACACTTTGAAACTCCCATACGCTGAGCAACCAGATCAATACCCCCCTTGATCTTGAATACTCCGCTGGCATCCAGTTCGCCCACAGTGCTGATTCTTTCCTCAAGGGACATGGATGCCAGTTCACGGCCGGTTTTGGCCACGGCCTGTTCTATGAGTGATTCAATAGTTTCAGTGATGGAGCCGGAAAAAGTTTCCAGTTTTTCTGTGCCGTTGAAATCAGTTGCTGCAACAGTAAACATATCCAGCGCCCTGACAGCGTTAAGATAGTCAGTAGTATCGAAATTTACGCAAAATACCCCGATTATTTCGCCTGAGCTGTCCCTGATAAACACAGTGCTTGATTTCAAAGCGCGGCCGTCATTGCTGGTAGTCTTATAATTATGACGGTCCCGGCTTTCTCTTCCTTCGCTGTGCATGGTTTTAACCACCAGATCAGTCACCGGGCCGCCTTTTTTGCGGCCGGTGACACTGCCGGCTATGTGGTGGATGGAACTGTTGGGCTGGGAGATGTCATGCAGTACAACCTCAAGATTCTTGGGAAACATTGTTACCAGGGCATCAGATATCTGCCTAAGCAGGCTGAAAATATGTTCCTTTTCATTCATCATAATTCTCCGAAAAATTAAATATTTGTATACCAATTTTAAAAAAAATTGTATAAGCTGTCAATTAATTTTTTAATTATGTATTATATCTCCGGGTGCGGGATGCCCGGGCATCAGCTTTGCTTCCAGCATTTTTCCCGGAACTTTTTTGCTAGAGGTCAGTCCTGATCAGGCTTTACTCCCAAGATAAAGATGCTTAGAATAAATTTTTGTTTAACCTGAATTTTATTATTAAGCTTACAATTAAGTTTTTGGCTTTATCAGAGATAACCACCTGACTATTATACAATTTCATGTCTTTATTTAATTTAGTATCAGAATATTCTCCCCGGGGGGACCAGGTAGAGGCCATTGCCGGACTGGTAAAAAACCTGGAACAGGGCGTATCCAGCCAGGTTCTTCTGGGAGTGACCGGTTCAGGCAAAACTTTTACCATGGCCAATGTAATAGCCACCCTGAACCGTCCCGCCCTGATCATGGCTCCCAACAAGACTCTGGCTGCTCAGCTGTATAATGAGTTCCGTCTTCTTTTTCCGGAAAACGCAGTGGAATATTTTGTCAGCTATTATGATTATTATCAGCCTGAAGCGTATCTGCCGCGCACAGATACTTATATAGAAAAGGATTCTTCCATCAATGACGACATAGATAAACTCAGGCATTCAGCCACTCATGCCCTGCTGACCAGACGGGATGTAATCATCATTGCTTCTGTTTCATGTATTTACGGGCTTGGCTCACCTGACTACTATGCCAAGATGATTATTCCCATTGAGGAAGGTCAGTCATTTGATATGGATGAACTTATGGGCAGGCTGGTGGAAATCCAGTACGAACGTAATGATTATGATTTCCACAGAGGCACTTTCCGGGTGCGCGGGGATGTTCTGGAGCTTATCCCGGCCTATAAAATGGAACAGGCCCTTCGCGTAGAATTCTTTGGAGATACGGTTGAAGCCATTTATGAAGCTGATCCGCTTACGGGAGAAATTAAAAGCAGGCTGAAAAAAACCATTATCTATCCTGGCAGCCATTACGTGTCTGACCAGGATAACCTGCAAAGGGCCATGAATGATATCCGTGAGGAACTTAGACACAGGCTGGCCTGGTTTGAAAAAAACAATATGCTGGTTGAGGCCCAGCGACTTGAGCAGAAAACCCAGCTGGATCTGGAGATGATTCAGGAGATGGGATATTGCAACGGTATTGAGAATTATTCCAGACACCTTGACGGGCGCAGTCAGGGCCAGCCTCCCTCATGTCTGCTTGATTATTTTCCCGAGGACTATCTGCTGTTCATGGATGAATCTCACATCTCTGTATCCCAGGTGGGCGGAATGTATCACGGTGATATGTCCAGGAAAAAAACACTGGTAAATTACGGGTTCAGATTGCCTTCCGCCCTTGATAACCGTCCCCTGAGTTTTGATGAATTCCTGGAGCGCATGGGACAGACTACTTTTGTTTCGGCCACTCCCGGAGACTGGGAAATAGAACACGCCCATGGTCTTCTGGTGGAACAGATTATTCGTCCCACCGGCCTGGTTGATCCAATGGTTGAAATAAGGCCTACAGATGGACAGATGGATGATCTTCTGAATGAATGCTTGAAAGTACAAAAAAATAATGAAAGGGTCCTGGTGACTACTTTGACCAAGAGAATGGCTGAAGATTTGACTGATTATATTCAGGAACGTGGGGTACAGACCAGATATCTGCATTCTGATATTGATACCCTGGAAAGAGTGGCTATTATACAGGCTTTGCGCGGCGGAGAATTTTCCGTGCTTGTGGGTATAAATCTGCTGCGGGAAGGACTGGATATACCTGAGGTTTCCCTGGTGGCTATTCTGGACGCGGATAAAGAAGGTTTCCTGCGTTCGTTCAGGTCCATGATTCAGACCTTTGGCCGGGCTTCGCGCAATGTTTCAGGCCGGGTGATCATGTACGCCGATAAGGTTACCGGCTCCATGCAAAGGGCCATGGAAGAGACGGATCGACGCAGGGAAAAACAGATTCAGTTCAACAAAGACCACAATATTGTCCCGGCCACGATTATTAAAAAAGGATTAAATACCCTTTATGATATGCATCAGCACGACAGGCCGGAAAATATCGGTTTTGCGGCTGAAGAGATTCTGGCTTATGGAACAGATAAGGATAAGCTGGAAAAGGAAATCAAAAAACTGGAGCGGAAAATGCGGACCCTGGCCAAAGACCTTGAATTTGAAAAGGCGGCCCATGTCCGGGATAAGCTCCATGCTCTTAAAAAGGCCTTGATGGTGTAATTTCAGAGTTCAATATTCAATGTTAAGGTAAAGAAACTGTAACTATTCACCATGTACGGCATATGACTATTCAACCGCACTGGATTCCGGCTCCCGGTTCAAGCCCGGGACAAGCTTCGCCGGAATGACGGAAAAGGGCAACGGCCTGCTTTAACCGTCACCCCGGTCCCGGATCGAGTCCGGGATGACGGATCCGGGGACCAGGTCTTCTTATTCGATCTTGCTGAATAGCTACAAGAAAATGAAGATATTCATCACAATTTAAGCCTTAACAGCGTGTTGAAAAAGTCCTTACCAGGCAGGTTGTTCAAAAATTACAAGGGCAAAGAGCAAAAAAAAATCAAGGTCGCGGCGTATTTAGCAGGTGCGAGTTTGAATTTTTTGCAGCGACACAGCAATTGGGAGATTTTCAACAACCTGTTAAATCAAAAGAATGTCTGATCTGGTGAATAAATACAGGAAATTAAAGAGTTAAACTTTTGGCTGTTCTGAATATAGCTGCTTTTATGGAAGAAAAATCCAGCAATAAAAAAAACAAAATCAGTGTCGGGCTTCTGGGCGGCAGTTTCAATCCTTTGCACATCGGACATTTGCGGGTTTGCACTGAAATGCTGGAACAGGCCGGCCTTGATCATGTTGAACTGGTCCCCACCCATATTCCTCCGCACAAAGGTATAGAAGACATTCTTTCCTTTGATTTTCGTTGTGCCATGCTGGAGTCTTCAGTTAAAGATTTTGAAAAAATATGCGTAAACCCCCTTGAAAGCACACGTTCCGGTCCATCCTATACCTATGATACTCTCCAGATTCTGGTCAGAGACAATCCTGAGACCAGTTATTATTTTATCATGGGTGACAAGGATCTTTTGACTATGCCCAAATGGCATAAGGGCAGGGAAATAGCTTTATTGAGCAATCTTCTGGTAGTGGGGCGCCAGGGTGAAGATGTTCAGAAAGTTGATGATTTTATTGAAGGATTTTGGGATATTCAAAAACACAGTCAAGGTTTCTGGCAGATTTATCAGGGCAAACAGATCAGATACTTTACCATACCCCGGATTGATATCAGTTCCAGCATGCTTCGTTCCAGATGGCTGTCCGGGAAAAGTATAGACTGGCTGGTGCCTGAACAGGCTAAACGTTATCTTGATACCTACAGGGATGAAGTGATTAAGACCTGGCAAAAGTCTTTATGACGGATGAATCCTTGAAGTTTGTCATTTAAATGTTTACTGGCCTGTGCCTTGAAAAAGCTTTATTTGAGTTGGCATGTCCCATTTATCAGGATCGGGAAGCTGATGTCTTGCTTTAAATCTTTCCAGAGCGATTTTTGAATTTTTTCCCCAGATACCATCTATCCGGTCCAGATACAGACCCAGGTCTGCCAAACGTCTCTGGATCAGTCTGGCATCGGTGCTTCTGGATGGGTTGAGGGAAATGACCCCAGTGGAGATTGGACCTTGTGGGGTTTTTTCTTCCTGTGTTTCTTTTTTTTCTTGGGCAACTGTCTCCGGCCTCACCAGTGTGGCTAGATATCTATCCAGTTTGAATGAGAAATCATGGGTAGAAATGATGGAATTATCCACGGTACTGACAATCCTGGCTGAAACAACAGCTTTATCATCAAAAATGTGGTAGGTGCCGGTAATTACGGCCTGGGCATCCCATGAATCCCTTATCTTCTTCATGTCCCTGGACAAAGCCAGTTCTCCGGTTTTAGGCGTTATCTGCAAAGAGTTTTTTCTGAGCCTCATTTCAATTACATTGTAACCGTGCTGGGAAAATCTGGAGCCGATCTGTTCTCCCAAGAGTCTGCCCAGCGCGGAAGTGGAGTGAAGGTCCCTGATATCAACAAAGCTTGAAAACATTATGGGCAGGGTTCTGCTTATGTCTGGACGTAAGTTATATTCAAGCACGTCAGCAGCCTGGTATGCTATTCCTGGAAAGGCTTCCATCCTGACCAGACCTTGACCGGATACTGGCGTCCAGGCGCCGGCAGTATATGCGCTGAAAAAAAATATTAGAAAGAGCAGTATTGCAACAGCACTTTTCTTCATGTTCTCTCCTTATCAGTCAACCAGCCTGTAATTCACTACCGAGGGATCCTGATAGAGCACGTTCTGTTTGTAGTTGCCCCAGTCCGTGTCATTGATATAATATATGGATGAATCACGAACAATATAATTGTTGTTTCTGGTCAGAGATGTGGTAACCATAATTTCCACATTGGGGATGTGATGGGAAAACTTTCCTGAATCAACATTAATTTCGGACTGAGCAACATGGAGTTCGTTTAACTTGATGGATGCCGGAGTAGGCATTTCCGGGGATTGTCTCTGGACA
>JAWOGL010000091.1:0-4414 GCA_046496945.1 Desulfonatronovibrio sp. | reverse complement strand
CTGCAGGGTAAAAATTATCTTATTCCTTTTTCTCTGCAGGCTGATCTGGAAGATGAACACAGCCTCAATTTTTCAGCCTGGTCTCTCCTGCTGGGCCACCCTTTTTCCATAGAAGGGCATACCAATGTAAATACGCTGGAAACCAGTGTCCAAGCTCGGACTGTATGGTCTGAATTCCTGGAACCGGGCCGGGCTTTTTACAGACAGGGAACGTCTTTCCGGGACAATTCCGATCCCGTGGAAGCAGGGTTAAGCCTGCACTGGGAAACAGACAGTCAGGGCGGGGGGCAGGCCAGGGTGGACATGCGCTGTCAAGTCAGCGACTTGCGGATGCAAGGACCAGGCTTAGATATAGGGCTGGAAAAAGGTTCATTTTCGGCCAAGGCCGGATTTGATGATAATTTTTATTTTGACCGGCTGGAAGCCGACTTGAGTCTTTCGGGTTTAAGCCTCAATGAAAACAGGGTGGACAGACTGACTCTTGCAGTGAGGGAGCAGGCTTCTGTCCTGGAGCTTTTTGCCGGTCTTGAGCATCCTTTTTCCGCTTTCCTGGAGGTCCGGGGAAGACAGAGTTCCATCAATGAATTCCTTAAGAATTCCCCGGGATACAAGGCTGACTTTGAGTGGAAAGCCGGCCTTGATCTTGGTCCTGAACAGTTTGATCTCCTGAGTCCGGTTGAAATTGAGACTGGCAGCTCAGTAACCGTCAATGCCCACGGACAATTGAAGGGAGAGTATCTGCCGGATGCAGCCCAACCTGAAAACAGCTGGTTTTTACAGGTATCCGCAGAACAGTCCCGGACCGGTCCGGTCAGCTTCCACCTTCCGGAACTTGCTCTCCAGGTCAGTGACCTGGAGCTGAACCTTCCATTTCTTATTGAAGCCCGTCCCGGTCGCACAGGCGCAAAGATAATGCCGGGCAGCCGTATAAGCCTGAAGGAAACAGTTCTGAAACAGCAGTCTGCACGATATCAGGTAGAAGGACTTGAATTTATCGGTCAGGGAAAAAAGCCTTTTGCCGAGTTTGAGGTTCTGGAAAACGGCATTAAAAGTCTTTCCGTGCATACCAGACTAAACAGCGGATTTGAGGTTATTTCCCAGAATGCGGATGTTTCAGGAAGGGACTTGTTGTTCAGCGCAAAACTGCAGGAAGATGAACAGGGAGTTTTGAATGCGGATATCAGCATGCAGCCGGATATTGCCCTGGTCAGGTTAAAACAAACAGGCGTGGAGATCGAGGATGTTTCCCTTGATGTTCCCTTTGTCCTGGGGAACGCGAGACCTGGTCAGGGGAAATTTTCCACCGGCCGGATTTCTTATGACGGGATGCATTTTCCAGGTATTTCCGGTCAGATTATAGTTGAGAATTACCAGGTTAAATCCAGGGGCAGCTGGCCATTTCTGCCGGGAGCCGATCTGGAGTTGGCAGTGGATATGCTGGTTGATCCGGGCAAAGATATAACCGGAAAAATTAAAGCCCATACCAACTGGTTTGATATTCCTGAAAAAGAATTGAGAGATGTTATTGTTTCCATGCCGGAAGACATGAGCATCACAGGTTCAGCCCGGGCTGAACTTGCCCTGGCTGTGGACGCGGGAAGCCTCAGGCCTCAGGCCCTCATAGAGATCAGAGACGCAGGGATGCTGAATCCGGATATGGACATGGAGATAGCCGGGATCAGCGGTTCAATGTTTATAGATGACTTTTTTCCTTTGACCACTCCCGGCAGACAGCGGATGGAAATACAAAAACTCAGGATTGGTCAGCTGGAACTAATAGATGGTTTCGCCACCTTCAGACTGGAATCACCTGAAAGGATTTTTGTGGAGAAGACCAGATGGAATCTGCCTGAAGGCGGCTTTATCGCCGCCCATGCCGCCCGCATTGATCTGCAGGACTCCAACGCTGATTTTGAAGTTTTTTTTGAGGATATAGATCTTGTGCGGTTAGTATCCAGGATCAGCCAGGAAAAGATTGCCGGCAGCGGCCGCGTTTACGGACGGGTTCCTTTGCTGTACAAACAGGACAAGGTGACAATAGGTCAGGGTTATTTGTATTCAGTGCCCGGAACAGGAAGGCTGAGGATCAGGGATGAAGAATGGCTGGATATCCTTTTGTTGTATGTTCGGCAGGCAATGAAGGACCATCCTTATCTCTCCACAGTGTCTGAGAGGCTGGAACAGGCCCTGCGCGATTTTGAATATGATTTTTTATCTGTTAACCTGGAGCCCGGCCCGGACGATACCTCCGCCAGAATAGAGCTCAGGGGGAAAGGCGTCCGGGGAGATCCTCCCCAGGAGGTAGGAAGTCTGGTAATAAATGTAAATGACCTGCAGGAGATTGTGAACCGGGTGCTTCATTTTCAATTGACCAGAGATGAATCAGTTAAAAAAGCCCTGGATGACCTGCTCGATTTTGAAAAATAGATTGTGCCTGAATCCAGGGCCGGCCTTAAATTCAGTGGCTGATTATTAATATATATAGTAAGCCGATATGTAACTATTCACCAAGATCGAACAAGAAGACCTGGACCCCGGATCTGGTCCGGGGTGACGGTTAAAGCGGGCCGTACTCTTTTCCGTCATTCCGGCGAAAGCCGGAATCCAGTGCCGCTGAATAGCCATATTCCGTATGTGGTGAATAGTTACCCCAATATAAAACATTAACACAGGAGAATGCCATGCGAAACTTAATTGTCCCGGCGATTGTTGGAACGATGCTGTGCCTTGGAGCCTGTACCCGGCATCACGTAACAGCGGATACCACCCACCGGGTAGAAATAGCCCCGATTCATGTTACCGTGGATGTCAACCTGAAGGTCCAGAGGGCCCTTGATGATGCCCTGAGTTTTCAGGGGGATATGAATGATGTTTTTACAGAAGAAGAGCTTGAGATGCTTAAATAGTTTCTACGGGGAAATATTTTTCAAGATAAACCAAAATATATTTTACTTCAGCGGGGAATAAAAATGAGAAAAATAAATATTGCAGTCGTTATTCTGGCGGTTTTTGGTCTGATGGTTCTTTTCAGCACCCAGGCTTATGCCCGGACAAAGGAACAGGTTACTTCCAGTATGCGTGACAGATATCCGGCTCTCCAGGAAGCCAAAGACGCGGGTTACATCGGAGAAGCCTGGACCGGACTTGTGGCTCTGGTTGATCCGGACGCGCCTGCTTCTGCCCGGAGCCTGGTCAAGGCTGAAAATAAAGACCGGGTGGATCTTTTTCAGATTGTAGCCGGAGAAACTGACACATCAGTGGAAGAGGTGGCTCGCCAGAACCGGATCCGTATGTACCGTCTGGCTGATGATGATCATTTTATTCAGGATCAGGAGCGGCAATGGGTTAGAAAAAAAGAGCTCAGTCTTTAGAATCAGCATGCTTTTGTCTGGTCATCAGCACCGGGTTACTCAATTTTGAATTTAATAGTTTTCATCGGCGGATTTCTTGACAACCTGTCATGTAGAACTAGATTTTATCCATGAGTCTTTCAGATTAGGTGGCAATTTTCTGGACCGTGTGTCAGACATCCGACCAGGGTTGTCACCTGATTTAATTACAATGGGTTTGACCCGAAGGAGTTTAAAAATGCCTTATCTGAAAGTCAATGGTAAAGAAATTGAGGTGGATGATGAGGGCTATCTTGTCAACCAGGATGACTGGAACGAAGACGTTGCCCGGGCGATATTAAAGCAGCAGGATGGACCTGAACTGGACAAGGAAACCATGGAAGTGTTGAGTTTTATGCGTGGTTACTATCAAAAATTCAATGCTTTCCCGATCTTGAACTCAGTCTGCAAAAGACTGGATCAGCCCAAAGAATGCGTTCAGGAGAAATTTCTGGATCCTCTTCTTGCCTGGAAGGCAGCAGGCTTGCCCAGGCCGGGTACAGTATATACCGAATCTCATGATGACGCGCACAGGATATATAAGTTGATTTCCGCGCAATAATCATTCGGTGGTTGCCTGAGACTGTATATTTTTTAATTGTTAAACCTATACAACCAGAATTGGAGGTGTCTTATGACAAGTGTTGGAGAAGTGTACAAATGCGAAATATGCGGCAATGTTGTTGAGGTTAAAGAAGCCGGAGAAGGTGAACTGGTTTGCTGTGACCAGCCCATGAAGAAACAGTAAAAACCCGGTGAATTACTTTCCATGACCGTCATCAACAGCAGCAGGGTTCATCCGGATGAACCCTGCTGCTGTTCTCGTTAAATTAAGGCTCTTCCGGTTCAAGCGTGCGCAGCCAGAAAAGGGCCAAAACCATACAAAACGCCCGTTTGAGCCAGAGCGTAAGATATTTTGTCTCTCGCCCGCTCCAGGAGTCGCTAGAGACGCAGAGGGCGCTGAGAAGAGAAGCCATTTTTGTATTTCTGCGAAGCGCAGTAACGAAAAAAGGATCTCGCCCCGG
>JAWOGL010000073.1:0-5454 GCA_046496945.1 Desulfonatronovibrio sp. | reverse complement strand
TTGACCTTGGGATGTTCGTGCAGAACCTCGTCAATTTCCCTGGGATAAACATTGTATCCACCGGTAATAATCAAGTCTTTTTTGCGGTCAACAATATAAAAATAACCTTCTTCATCCATATATGCAATATCGCCGGTATAAAGCCAGTTGTTCCTGAGGGCCCCGGCAGTCTCGTCCGGTCTGTTCCAGTAGCCTTTCATTACCTGGGGACCTTTGATCACAAGCTCTCCGATCTTGCCCGAAGGCAGTCTGACCGTTCCCAGTTCCATGTCTACGATGGCTGCGTCAGTGTCCGGGAAAGGCATACCAATGGAACCATATTTGCGCTTACCTCTCAAAGGGTTCAGATGAGTAATGGGCGAAGCCTCGGTAAGTCCATAGCCTTCAACAATCTCGGCTCCAGTCATTTTCTTGAACTTTTCGATAATTTCTACAGGGATAGGGGCTGAGCCGGAAACGCAATAGTTAATGGAAGACAGGTCAAACTTGTCAATGTCTTTTTGCTGCAGCAGGGCCATGAATACCGCGGGCGCGCAGGGAAATATCGTAGGCTTGACTTTCTGGATGGCTTTTAAGACCTCTCTGGGCACAAATCTGGGATAAGGAGCCAGGGTCCCGCCGATGGCCGTGGCAAAATTAACGCACACAGTCAGGCCGTAAATATGAAAATAGGGCAAAAGCCCCAGGACGGTATTTTCAGGACCAACTTCATGGAGTACAGTCATGGCCTGTTTGATATTTGCCGAAAGATTGTAATGGGTGAGCATCACTCCCTTGGATACGCCGGTAGTGCCTCCGGTATACTGGAGAGCCGCCAGGTCATGTCTGGGGCTGGGAGTATGTTTTATAAAATTATCCGTCTTTTTTACCAGTTTTTTCCAGGAAACAATTTTATGGTCATCATATGGCACATGGGGAATTTTATTTTCCCTGCGCGTTTTCAGGCTGTACAGCATGGTCAGGGGGAAGCAGAGACAGTCCGGGATACGGGTTATAAAAACCCTGTTCAGGGAGAAACGCGGCATAAGCTCTGCTATTTTGGGCCAGAGCATATCAAGGGTGATCAGGAATTTGGCGCCGGAATCCGTAAAATGATGGATCATTTCCTTTTCCATGTATAATGGATTGGTCATGACCACGGTGCCTCCGGCCTTGAGAACACCCCAGTAAGCTATTATGGTTTGAGGCAGATTGGGCAGCATAATCGCCACCCTGTCTCCGGGATTCAACCCGTAGGCCCGCAAATTGGCAGCTACAGTTTCACTGAGTTCTTTAAGTTTTTTATAAGTTATTTTCCAGTTGTTGAAAACAATGGCTTTTCTGTGGGGATGTTTCCGGGCAATGCGGTCCAGATATTCGTAGACAGGTATGTCTTCATAATGAAGATTCGGATTTACTTCCTGATCATAATTTTCGATCCAGGGACGTTCTATGTTATTTTGCACGGTAAAACCTTTAAATTTATAAGCATAATGTTTTAAGCAATACCCCGTGGACCTTGAGTTTTCAAGATGCGGAGCCTTTACAAAAAATTTCAACGTATTATTCTGACTTTTTATTAATGTAATTTTCAGGTGGACCGGTATTTTCAATAATCCATAATGGTAACGCCGTCAAAATCCATTATGAGTCAATCTGAGACCGGAAGTTCCAGAGAATCCTGAAAACGGATTTTTTTCAGTTAGGTGTATTATGCGGGATCCGGTCATCTTTTGTAAACAAAAGTCAAAATTTACTTCCATGGAGGTTTAGTATGCGAAAACTTGTACAGGCCTTGTTTCTTCTTTTATTCATCAGTACCTGGATCGGCACGGCTTCCAGCGCTTCATTGCCTGAATTTGCGGATCTGGCTGAAACTTCCGGGGAAGCAGTAGTCAACATCAGCACGGTAAAAATGGTGGAAAGGCCGAACATGAGCCAGTTTTTCAGAGGAATGCCTGAAGGAAGGCATCCTTTTGAAGATTTTTTTGAGCAATTTGAACGTTTTTTCCAGGAGCCTGATGGAGAGATGGCTCCGCAGGAACAACGTTCCCTGGGTTCCGGCTTTATCATATCTGATGATGGTTATATCGTTACCAACAACCACGTAGTCAGTGAAGCCGACCAGATTAAGGCCACTTTTCAGCTGGACGGATCCGAAAAAACCTTTGACGCCGAGGTTATCGGAACCGACCCCGAGACCGACCTGGCCCTGCTGAAGATAGAGGCGGATGTTGATCTTCCCACCCTGACATTCGGAGATTCAGACGAACTCCGGGTGGGAGAATGGGTCGTAGCCATTGGCAATCCATTCGGCCTGAATCATACTGTCACGGCAGGGATCATCAGTGCCAAGGGCAGGATAATCGGGGCCGGCCCTTACGACAATTTTATTCAGACCGATGCTTCTATTAACCCGGGTAACAGCGGAGGTCCCCTGCTGAACCTTGACGGGGAAGTCATCGGCATCAACACCGCCATTGTAGCCGCAGGACAGGGCATTGGCTTTGCCATACCCAGTTCCATGGCTCAGGACATAATCCAGCAGCTCAGAACAAACCAGAAAGTCAGCAGAGGCTGGCTCGGAGTTACTATCCAGAACATCGACCAGAACACCTCCAGAGCCCTGGGCCTTGATGAATCCAGAGGCGCGCTGGTCGCGGAAGTTACCCCGGGAGATCCGGCTGAAAAAGCAGGCCTGGAAGCCGGAGACGTAATTTTAGCCATAAATGACAACCCGGTGGAAGATTCCGGAGAGTTGACCAGAAAAATCGGGGAACTGGATCCGGGCAAAAAAGTCAAACTCACCATATGGCGCGACGGCAAGAAGAAAAACATTCAGGCCACCCTTGGGGAAAGAGATATGCAAAGATTGACCCGGGAAAGCGCCCCTGATAAAGAATCTTCCCAGGACGAACTGGGTCTGAGCTTGAGAAAGCCTACCAGCCGGGAAGCTTCCGCCCTGGGACTTGACAGCCCCAGTGGACTGCTGGTGACCCAGGTAAAGCAGAACTCCCAAGCACATCGGGCAGATATTGTTCCCGGAGACCTTATACTGCAGGCCAATGGTCAGCAGGTAAACAGCGTTAAGGACTTTAACCGGGTGCTGGCCGAGGACGCCCGTCCCAAAGAAGTACTCATGCTCCTTATTAACCGGCAGGGCCAGAATATGTTCAGAACAATCCCGCTTGAAAACGAATAACTCCCGGTCCGGAGCCGGCATTATCCGGCTCCGGACTTTATCAGCCAGAGACTTTGCATGGCCCGACAATTCAGCCTGAGAACAGGATGCAAGATAAACCTGTACCTGGATATCCTCGCCAAGAGAAAAGACGGCTATCATCTTCTGGACTCTGTTTTTTATCCCCTTCCAAGACCTGCCGACAGCCTGGACGTCATGGAAACCCCAGGTTCTGAATTGAATCTGAAATGCTCCCCGTCCGAGCTGGAAAACCAGCACAACATACTGTATAAAGTCTATAATCTTTTTGCCCGGGCCGCTGATTTCCGCCCCGGACTGAAGATTTATCTGCACAAGAAAGTACCCGCGGGAGCAGGACTGGGAGGAGGAAGCGCAAACGCCGCAGCCCTTTTTCAGATACTCAACCGGATGGCCGGTTCCAGACGGCTGGATCATCACAGCCTTGTATCCCTGGCTGCCCAGGCAGGTGCTGATGTGCCTTTCTTTTTTTCGGGCAGACCAGCCCGGGTCCGGGGAATAGGAGAAATAATTTCTCCTTTGTCAGTGGACCTCAAAGGCTTGATGATGATCCTCATCTGTCCGCCAATACATGTTGATACAGCCTGGGCTTATCATCAATGGGATGAAAGCACGGAAAACTTGTACAGCCGCCCTTCCCACAGCTTGACAAGCGCCCCTGCAACAGATAAAGATTCCCCTCTTGGAGAACAGCTGGTTTTGAGCAATAGTTTTGAAAAAATGATTTTCAGGTCTTTCCCGGAAATCATGAGAATCAAAACATCCATGCTTGAAAATGGTGCGACAGCCTGTGTAATGAGCGGTTCCGGCTCCAGTCTGAGCGCTTTTTTCAGAGATGAAGCCTGTGCCTGCCGTTCCGGCATCATGCTTCACCGCCAGTCCATACCTTTTTATTTTTATAAATTTTAATTACTGGGGCGTAGCCAAGCGGCAAGGCAACGGGTTTTGGTCCCGTCATCCGGAGGTTCGAATCCTCCCGCCCCAGCCAAACAATTATTATTATAAGGCTTACATACATATGCCCGCTTACGGAGAATTAAAAATCATTACCGGCAACGCCAACCCTGAACTGGCCAGAGGAATCTGCGATCATTTAGGGATGACCTTAAGCCCTACTCTGGTTTCCACCTTCAGCGACGGGGAAAGCAGGATCGAAATCGGCGATAATGTCCGGGGGGATGATATATTTGTGGTTCAGTCTACCTGCGCGCCGGTTAATCACAATCTTATGGAACTGTTTTTAATGCTGGATGCCCTGAAACGGGCAAGCGTGGGCAGAGTCACAACCGTAATTCCATATTATGGATATGCCAGACAGGACCGCAAAGTTGTTCCCAGAGTACCCATAAGTGCCAAAGTAGTGGCTGACTTCTTGAGCGCGTCAGGAGTAAACAGGGTTTTGACCATTGATCTCCATTCAGGTCAAATTCAGGGCTTTTT
This sequence comes from Desulfonatronovibrio sp., assembly GCA_046496945.1. GTDB lineage: Bacteria > Desulfobacterota > Desulfovibrionia > Desulfovibrionales > Desulfonatronovibrionaceae > Desulfonatronovibrio. The sequence continues at coordinate 815 of JAWOGL010000073.1, read as the reverse complement.
CAATATGCCGGTGGACAATCTGTTTGCCGCCGAGGTTCTGCTGACTTACCTGCAGCAGTTTGGGAATCAGGCAGTAGTAGTGTCTCCGGATGCCGGGGGAACCGAACGGGCCAGGGCGTACGCCAAACGCATCGGAGCGGATCTGGCCATAATTGACAAACGCCGGGATACTCCCAATAAAGCCCAGGCAATGCGGGTGATAGGAGATGTTCAGGACAAAGTTGCCATTGTACTGGACGACATGATTGACACCGGAGGAACCATGGTCGAAGCAGCCAAGGTATTAACGGAAAAAGGTGCCAAAAAGGTTCTGGCCTGCGCCACTCATCCGATACTTTCCGGACCGGCAGTGGAAAGAATGGAAAAATCCTGTTTTTCAGAAGTTGTAGTTACAGATACTATACCTCTGACTGAGAAAGCCAGGGCGTGTTCCAAATTCAGGGTAATATCCGTGGCCAGCCTGCTGGCTAAGGCCATACATAACATTCACACCGAATCATCGGTCAGCGTGCTCTTTTCTCATTAAAGCACGCTTATAAACTTATAATACATCTGCCCCACGTCAAAACAAGGAGAACAAGATGTCCGAACTTGTCAATTTAAAATTGGAAGTCAGAGAAAAACTGGGCAAGGAAGCTTCCAAAAAACTTCGCGCCAAAGAGTATATTCCAGCTGTATTTTACAGTCCTGAAGGCAAAAACATTTCCCTCAAGGTCAGGGAAGGCCTGTTTCACAAAGTCTGGCGCAAGGCCGGAACCACTTCCGTGGTGGAACTTGAATTTGAACAGGACAACGAAACAGTAAAAATCCCGGCT
>JAWOGL010000268.1:0-6565 GCA_046496945.1 Desulfonatronovibrio sp. | reverse complement strand
GGATACCATTACCCTTTTCACCAATCCTGAACAGAAGAGCACAGAAGATTACATCACAGGAAGATACGGCTGATTAACGACATTCATATTCACGCACAAAAAAGGGTCTTGCCGATTAATCGACAGACCCTTTTTTTATTGACTACAAATCTGAAATCCACGTTTTAATGCGTAATTTCCAATCCTGGTTTGCCTTTTCGCCGCCTTTATATCCGATCGTCAAACTGACAGGTATGCTTAAGATTGGTTCCCTTGACAATGAACATTGTTGTCTCGGCAATATTGGTGGCCATGTCGGCAACTCTTTCAAACCTGCGGGCTACATTAATACTTTGAACGCATGGCTCAATGCTCTGGCTTTCTTTAGTCATATACGAAATAATTTCTTTAAGGACAATGGAATTGAGTTCGTCAACCTCAAAATCCATACGGCAGACATTTACAGCTTTGTCCAGGTCAGGAGTTGAAAACGCTATTATTGCTTCCTGGAGCATGTCATAACTTTTCTGGCCCATTAAAAGCATCTTGTCATAAAAATCCATAGGTGCATTCAGGCTCAGATAAATTGTCGCGTCAGAAATATTGGCCGACTCATCACCTATCCTTTCCAGGTCAACGCTCATGCGCATGCAGCCCAGAATAAACCGCAAATCCCTGGCTACAGGCTGCTCCAGGGCAAGCAGTCTCATACACAGATCATAAACCTGGACCTCAAGTTCATTTATCTTTTTGTCATTATCTACAACTTCTTGGGCCAGATCAGTATCCATCCGGGAAAAGGCGTTTACGGTCTTGCTCAGAGCCTGTTCCGTCTGAACCACCATCTGCATCATTTTCATGTTAAGTCTGTCCAGTTCTTCAACCAAATGAGTCATAATGTTCTCCTGAATATTTTTAAAAAAAGTAACTGTTCACTACAATTTATTTCTTAACTGACAATAATTTTTCATCAACTATGGGCCAGCCATCAAATTGACAGCCGGCTATTAAGGTGAATAGTGAAATCTCAAACTAAATCACCCGCCCCGCTTCAATGAAAACCAGATAATACATCCATCATTTTTGCCTGATACCGGGCTTTCAACCCAGATTTCTCCGCCCAGATTCCTGATGATATTCCTGCAGATAGCCAGTCCCAATCCGGTTCCCTTGATCTGGTTCTTGATTTTTTTTACCCGGTAAAACCTTTCAAAGACTCTTTTCTGTTCATCTCTTGGAATGCCTGGTCCGTTATCTCTCACCCCCACATGAATCATGTCCCCGGAAGACCGGCAGATAACCTCTATTTCACCATGATCAGGTATAAACTTTATGCTGTTTTCAAATAAATTCTGAAAAACATGCCCAAGATACTGGGCTTCTCCAGCAACTTTCAGACAGAAATCATCAAGATTAATAACAAACCGGACATTTTTGTCCTGAGTATAATGGAGGCAATTATTCCACGCCTTTTCCACCACAGGCTGCAGCAAAATCTCCTGGACAGTGATTCTTTCCGGTTCAGATTCTATCCGGGACAATTGAAGAATATCATCAAGAAGCCTGATCATGTTGTTGGTATTTTTGATGATTATCTCCAGAAATTCATGGCCTTTATTTTTCAGAAGTTCTCTGTTTTCAAGCAAAGTTTCTGTATAACCTTTAATTGAGGTCAAAGGAGTGCGCAGTTCATGAGAAGCATTAGCCACAAAATCTTTGCGCACATTTTCCAGACGCCTGATGCTGGTAATATCATGAAAGACAAGGATAGCACCTATTCTGGTTCTATCAGCTGGTGAAACAATATTAACGTCGTAAAACCTGTCCTGGAATTTTATTTCCAGTGATCTGGTGCGCACAAGATCACTGGAAATAACTTCGCTGCAGTATTCCTGAAGTTCATTGCTGTAAAAGACCTCCAAAGGACGTTTTTCCAAAATATTATTATAATGACTGAAGGTGTTTTTAAAAGACTGGTTAAAACTCATTATCCTTCCTGTATTGTCCAGAGCAACCAGGCAGTCTCTCATCGCGTTAAGTATCGTCTCCAACTCCATTTTCTGTGAAGAAACCAGTTCAATGTTGTTTTCAATGCTTGCCGCCATTTCATTGATAGCTTCAACCAGAGGATCAAATTCCCGGCCCGGAGAGACTGTTATTCTTTTCTGGTAATCTCCCCGGCCTATAGCCTGGGTCAGACTGATCATAGGTTTAAGCTTTTTGGTCAACCTGCGGACAAGAAAAAATACCAGAAAACCTGTAAATGCCAGTGACAGAAGCATCATCTGCCAAAGGCCTGTACTGACCCTGCTGAAAAAGGAATCCATTGTAGCGTAGGGAGTGGCCATTCTTACCACCACGGTTCCCAGCGGCTCCAGTTCAACTTTTCTGGCATAGTATATCAGATGACGGTCAACAGTACTGCTGTGCCTGATGCTGTATCCCTGGCCTTCCTGCATGGCCCGGACAAACTCTTCTCTTAAACCGTGATTCTCTACTTCTTTTATTTCTTCAAACTGGACCATAGAGTCCACCAGCACCACCCCGTTGCTGTCGATAATGGTGATTCTGTCCTGGATTGTTTCAGCAACTTCATTGACAATTGCGTTAAGTTCCTCCAGGTCCTGAAAACTTTCCCGGGACAAACTCCAGATAAGGATTGAAGCGCGCCCGCTTACGCTTTGAATCGTTTCCTTTTTTATTTCATCCTCAACAGTATGCATAAAATAATAGGATGGAATAATCAGGGCTATGATCAATACCACCCAAAAGGAAATTATCAGTTTAATTTTAAGAGAGTATCTGTTTTTCATTGAGTCATCTTTATCAAATAGCGTAAATAAATCCTGGCAGAACCTTGAAAAATTGTTTATTCAACAGGCTGTCAAAATCACTCTTCTATATCAAATTTATAGCCAAGTCCCCTTGCTGTCTGGATTAATTCACAATATCTGCCAAGCTTGACCCGGAGCCTGCGAATATGGGTATCCACTGTCCTGTTGTAACCTTCGAACTCATATCCCCATACATTATTTAAAAGATATTCCCTGGAAAGGACCTTGCCCTGATTCTGGATAAATTCTGACAAAAGCTTAAACTCGGTGGCTGTCAGACTGATACTTTTTTTGTCAAGGGTGAAGTGCATGGCATTAAAGTCAAACTCCAGTCCCTCATGCTTCCAGGCTTGTATGGTTTTGGAGTCTTCACCTCCATCCCTGCGGATTATGGCTTTAACCCGCAACAATAATTCTCTTATACTGAACGGCTTGACCACATAATCGTCCGCCCCCAGCTCAAAACCGACTATCCGGTCTACTTCTTCGCCTTTGGCCGTGACCATTAAAACTTTGATTTTTTTCAACCTGGAATCACTCTTTAACCTTCGGCATACTTCCAATCCATCCATGTGAGGGAGCATGAGATCAAGCATGATTAAATCCGGCAGTTCTTCCCTGGCAATCTTCAGGCCATCGTACCCATTGTCGGAAACCATCACCTTATAGCCGGCAGACTCAAGATTGAGTAAAAGAAGATTCTGAATATCCTCTTCATCTTCTATTACAAGTATCTTATTTTTTTTCATTTAATTTTTCCTGAAAAAGTGCTTGAATATTTGTCATTTAATTGTTCCTGCTTAGACCTTGATTGTTACATCCGGGTTACGGACACTTCAAATTATGGTTACAGCCATTGAATTTCCAGTTTTTTACAGTTTAGGCAAGAAAAACAATTCCGGGTTTTCAAATATTATGATCCAGACAGGGACAACTTGTTAAGGCCCAAAAAAACAGTTATCAGAGCAGATAACAGGCAAAGCGCAGGGCTGATTGAATGAAAAATGATAAGTATCAGGAAATAAGCATGAAAAAAATAGTTTTACTCAGACATGGTGAAAGCGAGTGGAACAGGGAAAACAGATTTACCGGCTGGACAGATGTTGACCTGACCCAGGATGGCGTGGAACAGGCTGAAAAAGCAGGCCGCATTCTCAAGGATAAAGAATACTCCTTTGATATAGCCTACACCTCGGTATTAAAACGGGCGGTTCGCACCTTATGGCTGACCATGGAAGCCATGAACCTCATGTGGATTCCGGTTTACCGTTCCTGGCGCTTGAACGAAAGACACTACGGCGCCCTGCAGGGACTGAACAAGGCTGATACAGCCGCCAGATACGGGGAAAAACAGGTTCTGGAGTGGAGAAGAAGCTATCACACCAGACCACCGGAACTGGAACCGGACGACCCCAGACATCCAAAGTTTGATCCCATATATCAAAACCTGGATCATAGAGCATTGCCTTCATGTGAATGCCTCAAGGATACGGTAGAACGTTTTCTGCCTTACTGGCACGACCATCTGGCTCCAGACATGATTGCCGGCAGAAAAATACTTATAGTCGCCCACGGCAACAGTCTGCGCGCCCTGGTTAAATATCTTGAAGATATGTCTGATGATGAAATACTCAAGCTGAATATCCCCACAGGCATCCCCCTGGTTTATGAACTGGATGAAAATCTGAATTTTGAAAACAAATATTATCTCGGGGACAGTGCGGATGTGGAAAAAGCAATCAAAGGTGTTTCTGATCAGGGAAAAGCAAAATAACAGCCTGATTATGGAAATATAAGGTTTTTTGTAACTATTCACCATAGCCAGCGGCCGGCCCCCGGTTCAGGTTTCTGTTGATACGAACTCCCTGTCGCGGCTCCGTAAGACAAACCATTAGCCGGACATGTTATACTATATTGTAAGCTTTGCATATTTTGGAAAAAAAATCGGCAGTTTATAATATGTATGGTTTGTCTGAACGGAACCTGCGACGGTCAAACATCGCATCAATGGCGAAACATGAACCGGGGGCCGGCCTTAAATTCATCGGCTGACCATAATATATGGTGAATAGATACGGTTTTTTTTCACTTAATTTTTTACCATGGCTGCCGGCCAGCCTTGAGTTCGTTCGCCCCCTTAACATAACAGGTGAGCAGATATTTTTTTTATTACAATAACTATAAGGAGCTTGACATGCACATTTTTGCTGATGGAATGAGTAAAGTATCTTTTGCCAACCACAATCTCAGAATCAACCTCTACCAGAATGCCGCGGATAACACTCAGACAGAGGTTGGAACCCTGATTATCCCCATAAATCAGGCCGCCAGCTTTATTAATTCCATGGCCGTGGGTTTGAAACAGCTTGACGAACAGATGAAGGCCCAGTCCCAGGATACAGAGGGTGAAACCCAGTAAGTACTTTTTCAACATTAACAAGAAATATTACCATAGAGAGATCACCGGGAACACAGAGCTAAGAAATGATCAGTCTGATTTTAACCCACCTGTCTCTGTGCTCCCTGTGAACTCCTTGATGTTCACCTGGATGGGGGCAGACCCCCTTTAGATGGAAAGCCTTTCCCATTTAAGCATGTAAGCCACAAACATTCCCGCGATAAAACCTGCCGCCAGGTTAGTGGCCAGAGTAATGCCCACGATGGTGAAGAGCACAAAAAAGTCCTTGCGCTCCTTCATGTCCATAATGGTCAGTGCAAGCTGGCTGCCGGCAAAAATAAGCAGAACTCCCAGTATGGCCATGGGTATAAGATATAAAACCCCCAGGATATGTGACCCCAGAAGTACTGCCAGCACAATAAATATCAGACCTATGATGACGTTGGATCCGGGTGTTCTGGCCCCAAACCTGTAATGAGCCGCCAGGCCCCCTGCCCCGTGACAAAGAGGCATGCCTCCAACCAGAAAGCAGAAAAAATTGGCCAGGGCCATGCTTACGCATGAAGCCTTGTAGGTAACTTTATGCGAGTCATCTCCGAAATACTGTCTGGACAGATCAGCATTGGCAATTACCGCGTTGCCCAGAGTCATGGGAAGTTGGGGCAAAACCAGCACCAGAAGTGCGAATGAAAAATCAACCTGGGATGGAAATCCAAAAGGCAGCAATTCAGGCAGGTTGAAACCTATGGAAATCTGACCCAGCCCTTCCCTGGTTCCAAGCAGCAGTCCAATAAGGATTCCGCCAAGTACAACCACCAGGGCGGCGGGAAATTTTTTGTTGTCCAGAAGCAGCAGAGTTGCAAGACCTGCCCCAATGCCCAGAATCAGCCCCAGGGGAAGAAAACCTATTTCCTGGATAACCAAATAAGGTTCTGAAGCGTCGCGCATTTTTTGAAAGGTTGAAGTACCGACCATAAAGCGCACTCCCTCGGCCATGAGCAGGAGCCCTGTTGATAACTGCACTCCCCTGATCACTGCTTTGGGAGTATATTTGCCAATGAGATTCATGGCCCCGGTCACAGCTATGACCAGCAAAACCGCTCCTATGAGCAGAGTTGAAGCCATTATCTCGGAAGCGGAAAGGCCGGCTGCTATGGCATAGGCGCCGATGACCTTCATGGGCTGAACCGGAACCGGTACGCGAAAGTACATACCGGATAGCAGATAAAAAAGTCCTACTGATAAAAAAAGTCCCAGCGGACTCAGACCGTTTACCAGGACCATGGCAATGGCGATGGGCAGAACCACACCCAGATCCCCCAGAGAACCCGCAAATTCATGACGGTTGAACTTA
>JAWOGL010000254.1:0-8185 GCA_046496945.1 Desulfonatronovibrio sp. | reverse complement strand
CTGCAGTACAACATTCTGCCTCGCCGCCAGGAAATGGCATCCTTTCCTCCCGGCAAGTCGCCAGGAGGAAGATATTCAGTCTGTCTTACTGTCTGCCTTTACGTCGAGCGCTGCAGCTTGCCCTGCACCTATCTTGGTAGGGATGATAATCGGCACTGCGCATGAATTACTTACTCGGAACACGATAGATAGGTGCACGGGGGTGGCTGATAAATTATTTTAGAAACCTCAGCCCCAGGCAGGCTCCGGTTATGGTGAACAGTTACAAACAAATTAAGTATCTGCATAATAATCTTTACATAAGCAATATAACTATGACTCAAAAACCAGGCAGCTCAAAAATAACTCAGGAAGTTCTTAAAAGGCGGACCTTCGGCATCATCAGCCACCCTGACGCAGGTAAGACCACCTTATCCGAAAAGCTTTTGCTTTTTGGCGGGGCCATTCAGATGGCCGGCTCCATCAAAGCCAAAAAAGCCGCCCGCCACGCCCGCTCCGACTGGATGGCCGTGGAACAGGAACGCGGCATCTCGGTTACATCGTCAGTAATGAAGTTCATTTATCAGGATTATGAAGTCAATCTTCTGGATACCCCCGGCCACCAGGATTTTTCCGAGGATACCTACCGGGTACTGACTGCGGTGGATTCGGCTCTAATGGTCATTGACAGCGTCAAGGGAGTGGAGGCCCAGACCAAAAAACTCATGCAGGTCTGCCGCATGCGTTCCACCCCTATTATGACTTTTATCAACAAACTGGACCGGGACGGCCGCGACCCTTTTGAACTCCTGGATGAAATTGAGCAGACCCTGGGCATTCAGGCAACTCCTTTGACCTGGCCCATCGGTATGGGCAAGATATTTAAGGGGGTATATGATCTGAGGCGCGGGGAAATACACTTTTTTGCATCCGGCGACAAAAAAGGCCAGAGGCCCCTGGAGAATGCGGTCATAAGCGACCTATCCGACCCCAGGCTGGAAGAACTGATCGGCGAAAGCGCCGCGGATGAACTGCGCCAGGATATAGAACTTATCCAGGGCGCAGGATTTCCCTTTGACAAGGAGGCCTATCTCCAGGGCAAACAGACTCCGGTATTCTTTGGCAGCGCTGTAAATAATTTCGGAGTCCGGGAACTTCTGAACACCTTTGTCACGCTGGCTCCGCACCCCCAACCCAGACAGGCCGAAACCAGAGAGGTTTCTCCCTTTGAAGAAGACTTTTCCGGGGTCGTGTTTAAGATTCAGGCCAATATGGATCCATCCCACCGTGACCGCATTGCTTTCTTAAGGGTTTGTTCCGGAAAATTCGAAAAAGGCATGAAGGTCAGACATCACCGGATAAACAAGGACGTTCAGATCTCCAATGCCATTATCTTCATGGCCCGGGACCGTTCAGGCGTGGAAGAGGCCTGGCCCGGTGACATCATCGGCATTCATAATCACGGGACCATAAAGATCGGGGATACTCTTTCCACTCAAAAAGAACTTAAGTTTACCGGAATCCCCAATTTTGCCCCGGAATTTTTTCAACGGGTCATCCTGAGAAATCCCCTTAAATCCAAACAACTGGAAAAAGGCCTCAAGCAGCTGACTGAAGAAGGAGCAATCCAGCTGTTTCGTCCTGTATCGGGAAACGATTATATTCTGGGCGCGGTGGGAGCTTTGCAGTTTGATGTCACTGCTGCCAGACTTCAGGCTGAGTACGGCGTGGAAGCCAGTTACGAACCACTGGATTTTTCAACCGTGCGCTGGATTGATTCAGACAACAAAAAAGCTCTTAAAGATTTCCGCCAGAGATATTTCACCTCCCTGGTGGAGGATATCGAAGGATACCCGGCCATGCTCTTTGCCAGCAAATGGCGGCTTGAAAGGGCTAAGGAAGAATGGCCGGATATACGGTTTATGGAAGTCCGGGAACATTAGAAAAGAAAACTGGGCATCAGAGCACACTAAAGCACACTGAACATATTCAACTTATTCTTTTTCGTGTTTTTAGTAACATTTCGTGGCATAACCTGGTTCATCTTTCAAGATTATACAGAAAATATTATGCGATTGACTGTTGTTTATAAATAGATTTATATTGACGGTATGGAATTTCCATTAGCCACAGGAGCATATCATGTATGAAGTAACAACTGAGCAGGACAACCTGCTGATTCGTTTTCCTCGGCACGATGTTGATCAGGAAGATCTGATCAAGCTTCTGGATTATCTTGAGATGGAGTCAATTCAAAAGGCCAGCAAACTCAATGAAGAAGATGCACGGGAATTGTCTTCCACAATAAATAAAGCTGCATGGAATCAGACCAGCCATCTTTTCACCAAAGATTAGCATATGCCCAACAGCAGCAGAGTTATAGTTGACACTAATATCATTTTTTCCGCACTGCTTAGTGAAAACAGCTCCTTCTCAAGAACCATCCTCAAGTCAGAGCACTCTTTTTATATTTGCGAATCAGTCTTCATTGAATTGTTTAAGCATAAGGAAAAAATATCGTCAGCAAGCAAACTTGATGAAGACAAGATAATTAGATGGCTATATACCATTCTTAAAAACATAAACCTTTGCAAGGAAAGTCTGATTCCTCAACAAATCAGACAACAAGCCTACAACCTCTGCGAAGACATTGACCCGGCTGACGCTCCTCACATTGCTCTGACAATTCACCTTGACGGCCTGTTCTGGACTGGTGACAAAAAATTAATCAGGTATCTTTCAAAAAATAATTTTCATCACTTTTTCAATCCTTAAACCAGACTTCAAATTTCAAGAGAAAAATATTACAGGCTGGCCTGCTACCGTTAAAAGCTCTCACACATTAATAGTTCCCTTATTTTTTAGCATATTTTCATGTAATTTAGTGACAAAACTTCTTTGGAGCAGATATGAACATGACCGACAAATTTATCAATGATGCTGTCCAGGCGATACGCCAGGCGGGCAAACTCATTATCTCGGCCTGGGACAAGCCCAGAAACATCCGCTATAAAGGCCCCATCGACCTGGTTACAGACACGGATGTGGCTGTGGAAGAAGAACTGAAAAAATCACTGGGAGCGATCCTGCCGGAAGCCGACTTCCTGGCTGAGGAATCTGCATCTGAAACAACCCTGGCACAAGGCCCGACCTGGATAATCGATCCCCTGGACGGAACTACCAATTTTGCCCATAAAATACCTTTTGTAGCTGTTTCAGTGGGGCTTTGGACCGGATCAGACGTGGACCTGGGGATAATCTATCTGCCCATTCTGGACGAAATGTTCTGGGCAGCCAAAGGCTATGGAGCTCATTGCAATAATAATAACATCAGTGTCTCAAAAACTGAAACCCTTAAACCGGCTTTAATCGCCACTGGCTTCCCCTATTCCCTGCTCAAGGATATCGACAATATCATCACCAACATGCGAAAAGCCCTGGTCAATACCAGGGGAGTACGCAGATGCGGTTCCGCCGCCACTGACCTGGCCTATACCGCGGCCGGCCGTTTTGACGGTTTTTATGAACTGGGACTCAAGCCGTGGGAAACTGCAGCAGGAGTATGCCTGATAAAAGAAGCCGGAGGGAAAGTAACTACCTTTGACGGCAGCCTGTACAGGCCGGGTATGCGGGAAATATTAGGTTCCAATGGACATATCCACCAGCAGCTGACCGGGATTTTAACCGGGGACGATTAATATTTACCGTTATTTTGTAACTATTCACCACATACGGCATACGTCCATTCAGCCACCCTGGATTCCGGCTTTCGCCGGAATGACGGAAAAAGGCAACTGCCTGCTTTAACCGTCACCCCGGACCAGATCCGGGGTCCAGGTTTTCTTATTCGATCTTGCTGAATAGTTACGTTTTTTTACCTCTTTGTCCTGGCAAGCCCCTCGTGGAGCAGTCTGGGAAATATGGCAGCCGGATACCAAAACTTGCAACTTAACATTGACAATCCCTGCACTTTGAATATAAGAAGTCTTTCTTTGCGGGAAGTGGCGCAGCTTGGTAGCGCACCTGCCTTGGGAGCAGGGGGCCGCTGGTTCAAATCCAGTCTTCCCGACCATAAATTTCAAAGGGTTACGATTAATTTCGTAACCCTTTTTTTATGCAAAAATCCCCGTGATGCAAACTGTGATGCAAAAGTATTTAAAAACAATCCTCCCTGTAATCATGCTTAACAGCTCTACCTCGTAAATTCAGAGACCTGCCCCGGGCTACCGGGCTATGAAGAAACGCTGCAATATTTTTTAATCATGCGCTCCAGATCCTCCATCTGAACCGGCTTGGCCAGATAGTCATCCATACCCATCTCTATAAACTTATCCCGGTCACCTCTCATGGCGTGGGCGGTTAAGGCGATAACAGGAATTCTCCTGGACTCACTGTTAATGTCTCCTTCTGAACCTCCCATTCGTATCCCCCGCTCCCTGATCTTTTTGGTCGCTTCCAGTCCGTCCATAACCGGCATCTGGATATCCATAAGCACGCAGTGGAAAACACTTTCCTCCAGCAAATCAAGGGCCTGCTGTCCATCTTCCGCCACCACCACTGTATAGCCGGCGCTTTGCAGCAGCTTCTGTATGGGAATCTGGTTGGAGGGATCGTCCTCGGCCAGCAGAATACGCAGGCCGGGTTCTGAAGCAGAGGAATCCGGAATTTCCGGATCTTTGGCTAAAGGGGCATCCTCAGGCCGGGAAAAAGGCAGAACCACGTAAAAGGCACTGCCCTCTCCAGGCATGCTTTCCACAAAGATGTTGCCGTTCATCAAATCAACAAGCCTTTTTACAATGGACAGTCCCAGTCCGGCGCCCTGGTGCTGACGGGTAAGAGATCCATCCACCTGCACAAACGCATCAAACAAGTTTTTCAGTTTACTCCGGGATATGCCCACGCCGGTGTCTTTTACACTGAAAAGTATACGCAGAACGTTGTCTGTGACCGGGGAAACAGGTTCAATCCTTAAAGCGACCCGGCCTTCTTCAGTATATTTCAGGGCATTGCCCACCAGATTAAAGAGGATCTGGCGCACTCTGGCGCTGTCGCCAATAAGTTCTGACGGCAGATCCGGATCTACAAAACAGTCCAGATCCACCTTTTTCTCGGTGGCTGTAATCCGAAAAAGTCCGGATACTGACTCGCACAATTCCTTTAAGCTGAATTCTTCTTCACGGATCTCCAGCTTGCCGGCTTCAATCCTGGAAATATCAAGGATATCAGAAAGTAGCCTGGTCAGTCTTTCTGCTGATTCAACGGCCAGATCCACATATTCTTTCTGCTCGGAATCAAGTTCAGTGGACTGGATTATCTCCATCATCCCGGTTATTCCGTTTAAAGGAGTGCGGATCTCATGGCTCATATTGGCCAGGAACTCAGACTTGGCATGATTGGCTGCCTCGGCCTGATCCTTGGCCTGTTGTAATTTTTTGTTGGTTTGCTGAATCTCGGTCACATACTCCCCGATCCTGTGGCGCATGGCATTGAAATAATCAACCAGCATCTGCAGTTCATCCTGTTTTTTATGGCTGCGCTTCAGGGTAAATAATCTGTGGTTCTTTTGAGGATCATCCTCCCTGAGAAAATATGCGAACCGCAAAAGGTGCCGTCCCACAACCAGATGGAAGGCTCCCGCGATAACCATGGCCAGAACCACGGACAGACCGAGCTGAATGGCCAGGACCATCAGGGTGCTGTCGCGCACCGCTTTGGTGATCTGTGTTTTGTTGATGAACAAGGATAATGAACCTATCTGAACATGTGTGTCTTTATGCACGTAGGTCAGATCCCGGGTAAGCACTTCATGATGGTCCCTGGCCTTAGTTCCGGCTGACAGGACCAAACCTTCATCGTCAATAATTTCCACCCGGTCGATGAATCTGCTGTACGCAAGGCCTTCAATCTGCTCCTGCACGGCACCGTAATCAGTCACCCACAGACTGGATATCAGGAAAGGGATAAAGGTTTGATTTATCTGTTCCAGGTTTCTTTGCAGATGATCGTGTTCGCGCCTGCTTGAAAAATACCAGTATACAGTAGTAATGAGGACCACAATAATCAGGAAGCAAAAAAGCGTATAAAGAAAAAATCTCCAGGTGCTGGAATCCTTCCAGACTATCATCTTTGTTCACCATTGCTGCTGTCGATAATTAAATGAGAAGTGGCTTCCCGGACAATCCGCTCATAAGTCCGGTCCTGCTTCATTTCTTTTAAGGCTTGGGCCACCTGATCTGCCAGGTGGGAGTGTTTTTCGTTCAGGTACAAAAACATGTCTCTGCTGGCCAGAGGAGGTTCCAGATGGCGGATATCCGTAAGACCGCGGCTGTTGATATGCTCGTACCCGGTAAGTTTGGAATAAAGGGCCACATCAATCCTTCCTTTATCCAGCATGGCAAACAGTTCTGTTTCGGTGGGAACCAGGGTTACATGAGGAAAACCCCTGGTATTTTCTTCAAGAATTTTCCATCCTCTGACAATGCCTGTATGAAGGTCCTTGAGGCTTTCCCAACCGTCTACAGGATAGGACTTGCTGGCAAAAGCCACAAAATGCATGGTCATATTGGGTTCTGGAACCCGGACCAGATTGGGATACTTTTTTTCCATTCCCCTTATTCTGTTGATTTCACCATCCAGAAGCCCGGCATTGACGTCCACCAGAGACTTTTCAGTAGGGGTAAATACGATCTCGGCCTTTATGCCGATTCTCTGAAACGCTTCCTTTACTATCCTGTCCAGCATCCCGGTCTGTTGAGGATTGGAAAGCAGACTTTTATACGAAGTGCTTATGCTGATTACCGGCTTTTCAGCACTGACAAGTCCTGGAGCCAGGAAAAAAAACAATCCAAGCACACATATCTGAAATACTGTTCTTATGGTCATACCAGTTCCCCCTGCCTGAAGATAAATAACGCAGCCTGCCCCAAAAAAAATTTATAGCTTTTTTATCACCAACAGGCAAACCAGAAGAAGATTGTGTCTTCAGAACAGATTGTCTCCTGACAAACTTAATTCCTGGCCGCAAAAAAAACAGCCTGACGTAAAACATCAGGCTGTTTCAAACAGGTCACGGCCACAGGCTGTTATATGATGATCACCGCGGCCAGCGATACGGCTGTTCAAAAGAACCCCTTTGATAACTTTGCAGTTGTTCGCGCTGTTCTTCCGTCAGCAGATCATAAATCCGGTTTCTGGTCTCAATGGAGAGCTTTATCATCTCTCTTTGCTTCTGGCTCATGGCTTCATGCAACTGAGCGATCCGCTCTGGATCCGGCCTGTCAGCAGCCAGGGCATCAGCAAAATCATCCCTTGCGTCCATCATATCCAGCAATGCTTCCCTGTGTTCGCGTCTGGCTTCTCTTTCTACAGTTCGTATATCCTCTCGCTGTTTATCGGTCAGGCCGGGCAGATTCAGAAAGTCAGTCATGGTCATACCGGGCATCATGCCAAGGCCCGGACCGGTCATGCCGGGTCCCATCATGCCGGGGCCCATCATGCCCTGCCTGCCCATCATGCCTGGACCATAATAACCAGAGCCGCTGTCAGGAGCCTGAGTATACCCCTGATCCATCATATTTGGTCCGTAGTAGCCTGAACCATTATCCGGAACCTGGTCATACCGCTGTCCCATCATTTGCTGACCTCGATGGTATTGACCCCTTTGAGCTTCGGCCATACCGGCATTAACAGCCAGGAAACAAAATAATGCCGCCAGTAACAGGACTGGTTTTAAAATGTTGTTTTTTTTCATTTTTAACACCTCCTTGAGTTTATCCATAATGGGAAATCTTTCTTCTGGATGAACCACAAGTACTGGTTATGGACTTTGAAAGGTAAAATACCTACATGCCCAGCCGGCAGTTTTCTCCGTCCTCGCAGTAATTACGGATAAACTGACCAAGCTGAATGCCCAGATTAATACATTTTTTTCCAGCCAGGCATTCTTCCACATCCTTTTCTTCCAGATGAGTAGCCAGCTCATGTTCACCCTTTTTAAACCGGGCCAGCCAGGCGTCTGTTTCCTTATCCATTTCCAGGTCAAATTCCAGACCATACTTTTCTATCTCGGGAAAGAGATTCTTGATTTTTGATTTGAGTTCATCCTTGACCATACTAAGCTCCTTTATATGGGTTAAAATTTCACATGGAAAACAAAATACCCCGGCTGAAAAACACCGGTATATAAAGCGTGATCAGGATTATTCCA
>JAWOGL010000223.1:0-6533 GCA_046496945.1 Desulfonatronovibrio sp. | reverse complement strand
CATTTTATTTATTGAATTGTGACAAACAGGCTACAATATGAGACAAACCGGAGAAGAAGTTGTTTCCGATTATTTCGATAAGGGTTATCTTTAGTGATATTTGAAACCATATTGAAAAGATGAGGACATGATCCTGCAACAATTGTCCGGCAAACTTATCCTTAATTAAAAAAGTCGGATTACTTGATTTTTCCAAAAACATAGGGAGGAATTAACATGACCTGGAATCAATTATACAATTTCCGTCAAATCCTGGAAGACCTTCTCATTGAGACCTCTACCAGCTACAGGGATATCAAATACAAGCTCAAGAGGACCGTATGGACCTGTGCTGATGAAAATGACCGTGGCTCCCTGGAGTCGGAACGTTCCCTGCTCATTGCCCAGGCTGAATGGACGGACAGGGTGCTTGGAGAAATAAAGCATGCCCTGCAACTTATTGATGAAGGTCAATTTGGAGTCTGTGCCTGTTGCGAAGAGGATATCAACCCACGCAGGCTGCTTGTTCATCCCACTGCCAGGTATTGCGCTCAATGCCAGGAAATACAGGATTCGGAAGGTTTAATAATGTCCGCCAGGTAATTGTCCTTGATAAGTTAACCGGATATTATCCATTTATTCCCCATAATCTTTTTTATTCAAAACATTATCATATGAGTTCCAATATTTCGTTTTCTATTGAAAACTGGGTAAACCCAGAAATTTGTGACTGAAAAGACATCTGTCTGTAATTATTGCATCACACTATCATGATACTCATAAGCATGTGGCCGTCTTTTTTGCCCGGCCGCATGGTCTAAGCTTGCTTACTGCTCTCCGAAAGAAACGCAAGCTTACGCCTCCTGAAACCGCCCGGCATCCACTTGAGGCGCCAGTCAAAACAGACTGTCAGGTTTGACGATTCACGCGGGTGCCGGGCAACAAAAACCCACCAGTTCCTTCAACTTGAATTCTTCAACAGAGGAGCGATATGTCTAAGAAAAAGAACTATATTCTTGATACCAACGTCCTAATTGAAAATCCCCAGAGTATTGAAATCCTCAGAAACGGTTCGGAAAACAGCATCCATATTCCCTACCACGTCATTATGGAACTCAACAGACTTAAGGCTGACCCCAGACTCTCCCATATCATTTCTATAATTGTCCAGAATCTGATCAAAAACCAGGATCATATAAAAATGATCAACAAAGACGGCCTGCAGACTGCTTATACTGACATAGCAGACAATCACATCCTTTCTGAAATTCAATCAAATCCGGAAATCAAGAATCCCATTCTGGTCACCAACGACAAAATATTCCAGCTGCAGGCAAGCATGCTGGGCATTCGCAGTGAAGAGTTCCGGGATTCAAGGCCGTTTGAATCTGAATCTCAACTCTATACTGGTTTTATTGAACACAATGAAACCCCGGTACCCAACTCATTCTCTTGGGAAAACGGAAAGCCTGTTTTTAACGGCAGACAGGGTCCCAAAAAAATAACCTACACCCTGGATGTCTGGAAAGTTGTTCCCAGGTCGGTCTACCAGAACCTGGCCCTGGAACTGATGCAGAACCCGGATATTGATCTTGTAACCATTCAGAGCGAGGCAGGCTTTGGAAAAACATTCCTGGCCCTGGCTTCGGCCCTGGAGACGGTCCTGAGCAAAAAGTTCTTTTCCAAAATACATATTATCAAGCCCACTCATGAAATAGGTCCCAAGTTGGGATACCTTCCAGGAGATATTTCTGAAAAAATGGCTCCTTATGTAAAATATATATTCACTCTTCTGGAAAAACTGCACAGCATCCGAAAAGCCAACAAGTTATTCCTTCACCCGGATGAAAATAATTTCAAGCTCAATTCAAAAAAGATTGAAATTTTACCTCTGGGTTTTGTCCGGGGTATGACCATTGAAGACTCATTTGTCATAGTGGATGAAACCCAGAACCTATCCAGATATGAAATAAGGTCCCTGCTGTCCAGAATGGGTGAAGGAGTCAAATGCGTCTGCCTGGGTGATACAAGACAGATCGACAACCCCCATCTAAACGAATCCAACAACGGCCTCAACTGGATTGTCAAAAAGATGAAGGGACTTAGCAATTACGCTCATCTGGTGCTCAAGGGAGAAAAGTCCAGGGGACCCATTACAGACATGGTCATCAAGTCCAGGCTGTAGGCATAGAAAATAATTCAACAATATACTGAACAAGGAATAAGGAGCATGAACAGGATAGAGCTAGATTTTGAAAACTATCTCCAGGACATTGTCCGGAACCGGGAGTTTCCCTATGATTTCCTGCTGTCCCTTGATGATTGCGTGATCATGGTCAAGACGAACTCATCCGGGCTCAAAAATATACTGGTAAACTATTTCCAAACCTTTGTTGTTAGTGAGAATCAGCAATGGGATATTACTGTTAAGGCCCTGGAAACATCACCTGTCCGGCCAGGGCTGAAACTAGAGAACAAAATGCCCGAATCCGGCAAGAAAAGAATCAAGGAGCAGTATGCGGACTTGAATTCAGGCAGGATAATCCGAAAAAAACTCACCAGCATGCTGTTCTATTTCAACAGCCAGGATAATCTGGCCATAGGTCAGTGCGAAAAAAACCATAACCAGGTAATCAATTTCATTAACAGCAGGTTTATCCAATGGAAGCTGGACCAGGGATGTCTGCTTTGCCACGCGGCAGCAGTGGCCAACAAGAAACTTGGACTGATCCTGGCCGGATTCTCCGGAATGGGCAAGTCCACCCTGGCCCTGCACCAGATGAACCAGGATTTGACCTTTGTCAGCAATGACCGCCTGATGGTTGAAAAAACAGATTCCGGATTACGCATGTTTGGAGTACCTAAACTCCCCAGGGTGAACCCTGGAACCATCTTGAACAATCCCAGTCTCATATCCATTCTTTCCGCAGAAGAGCATGAAAAATTCAGAGAAATTGATCCGGCCAAAATCTGGGAGATAGAATGCAAGTATGACGTATTTCTGGACGAATGTTTCGGACCCGGAAAGTTTAACCTCAGCTCAGGTGTGGCTGGTCTGGTCATCCTGAACTGGCAGCGAACCGGGCAGCCTACTCAGTTTCGCCGGGTGGATCTGGCCAACCGGCCTGATCTTCTGGAAACCGTCATGAAATCACCCGGGCTTTTTTATGTTTCCGAACCTGAAACAAAACCCCGGGCTCAAGCAATGCAAACCCGGGAATACATTGAACTGCTTTCCAGTTGTCCAGTTTATGAAATATCCGGTGGAATCGACTTTGTTGAAGCATCGCGAAAATGCTGTGAGTTAATCGCCTGACTCATCCCCTGCGTACTTGGGCCTTTCAGACCCAAGTGTTCATTCTCCAGAAAAATACTAACAAATCCGGCACTTTTGTAATATTTGCAATTCTCAAGGATAATCATTAAATTTTTACACAGATAGCAGGATAAATAGTTATGACACAGGATAAAAAATACATGGAACAGATACTATCCGATCAGCAAACAGCTGATTTTCTCAGACAACTGGCTTCAGGAATTGAAAAAGGCAGTCTCGACTTCAATGAGACCCGGATTTTATGGGATGAAGTCAATAAAATCAAAATTACTTTCAAAAACCAGGGCAACCAGGTCGTAGTTAAAACAAAGCTGAAAAGTGATCCGCCGGCAAACACTGAAATCGATCTTGAGTATTCTCCTGAACCGGATAAAACAGAACCTGGAAAGACACCCTCGGGTTCTTATAAAAGTCTGAAGAAAAGAATGAAAAAAACATTTAAAAACATCCTGGACTATCTGCATAAAGACGTCATTCCTGACAGCGAAATTTTTGAATCCTTTGTCCTGGACTGCAGGGCCATGACCGGATACTCAGGATACGGAGATGAATACTATGCAGATTTTCTAAAAGAAATTCAAAGCATGGAACAGGCGTTCAGTAAACAGGACATGCCACTGACAAAAGAATCAGCAGCCCGGATCAACCATTTCATGAAAGATTGTCATGACCGTTACAAATAATAAATCGCGACCACAATACAGTCGGCCGGATGACATATCTTTGAAATCTTATCCCTGATTGAAATTTATCCCTGCTGCTTACCTGCGTCCTTAATGCTAATGTCCAGGTTCTGGCTGAAGCCTGGAAAACCAGGACCCGGAACGACCTCGCCAGTTGGTTAATAATTTTTTACCATTATTTCAACCTTAAGGGTTTAATATATGAACAAAAAAATAGCAGTTATCGGTAATCCGGGAAGCTGGTCCACGGAAAAAATGGCTGATGCCATTGAAGCCAGAACAGGTTTCCGCTGTGTGGTGGAAATGTCCAGAGTCAGCATGGACTTTGTTGAAAAATCTCTTTTTCTGGACAATACAGACCTGGCCCGACTGGACGCGCTGGTCATCAAAAAAATCGGTCCGGTTTATTCTCCTGACATGTTCAACAGACTGGAAATCCTTAAATTTTTCTGTAAAACAGGCATCCCTGTCTTTTCCAGACCACAAAAGATAATGGCCGCAATTAACCGGCTCAGCTGCACAGTCACCCTTCAGAACGGGAATATTCCCATGCCCCCTACAGTGATAACAGAAGATATTGATCAGGCCGTAAAAACTGTGCAGCGCTTTGGAAAAGCTGTTTTCAAGCCTCTTTACTCCAGCAAGGCAAGAGGCATGCTCATTGTTGAGAATGACCAGCGTTGTCGTTCCAGTATTTCTAATTTTCAGGCAGACGGGAATACCACCATGTATATTCAGAAAATGATTGACCTGCCTGGTCATGATCTGGGTGTAGTCTTTCTGGGTGGAGAATATATAGGAACCTATGCCAGGCGCCAGGGCAGCTCATGGAATACCTGCACCTCATCCGGAGGAAAATATGAACTTTATAATCCGGGAAAAGAAGTCATCAGCCTGGCTGAAAAGGCCCAGTCTTTATTTGGCCTCGATTTCACCTGTGTGGATGTAGTGGAGACAGATGAAGGCCCCATGGTTTTTGAAGTTTCCGCCTTCGGCGGATTCAGAGGTCTCAGCAGTACCTGTAATATTGATGCCGCCCAAATGTATGCGGACTATATCATCAAAAATCTGCCCGCTTGAAAAGCGAATTTGCAAATATGCGCAAAATCAGACTGTTTCACAGCGTAACCATCCCTGATGAGTTAAAACTGGCCAGATACCGCAAACTTCCGGATCTGGGACCGAAGATTCTGTTTTTCAGCGGAGGCACTGCCCTTAATTCCCTGAGCAAAGCACTGGTCAGATATACCCACAATTCTTTTCATCTGGTAACTCCATTTGATTCCGGAGGCAGTTCAGCAATAATCAGAAAAGCCTTTAAAATGCTGGCCGTTGGAGATATGCGCAGCAGGCTCATGGCCCTGGCTGATCAATCAGTCAAGGGAAATCCTGAAATATTCAGGCTTTTTGCCTACCGTCTTCCCAAAGACAGAACAGATGATCAACTGAAAAATGAACTATCTCTCATGGCCCACGGCAAACATGCCAGGATCAGCAGCATACCCGACCCCATGCGCACAATTATCAGATCTCACCTGACATATTTTATTAAAAAAATGCCTGCTGATTTCGATTTGAGAGGTGCCAGCATCGGCAACCTTGTACTCACAGCCGGCTTTTTCACCAACAACAGGCACATTGATCCGGTTATCTTTATTTTTTCCAAACTGATCGAGGCCCGCGGAACTGTCCGCCCCATAATGAACTGTCACCTGCATCTCATGGCCAGGCTCAAAGATGATACGCTTGTGCGCGGACAACACATGCTTACCGGAAAGGAAACTCCTCCTGTTACCTCCCCTGTCACAGATGTTTTCCTCAGCAAGTCTCTGGATCATCCTGTACCGGTTAAGCCTCTGATTAAAGACAAAGTTAAAAGAATGATCCTGGATTCCGAGCTTATCTGCTATCCCATGGGCAGTTTTTATTCCAGCATTATAGCCAACCTTCTGCCTCAGGGAGTCGGCAGTGCAATTGCCGACAACCTCTGTCCAAAGATATTTATTCCCAATACAGGGTTTGATCCTGAGCAGGAAGGGACCAGTCTGGATCAAAGGGTGGAAATTCTGTTGTCATATCTTCATAAAAGCTGTCTGGAATCCAGGCCTGACCATAATTTGCTCAATTATGTACTGCTGGATCCAGACCATTCCCTGTACCAGGGAGGAGTTAGTCCTGAAAAGATTAAATCCATGGGAGTGAATATTCTGGAACTGCCATTGACTCAAAGCACCCAGAAGCCTTATCTTAATAACCAGTTGCTGGTGGAAACACTGCTCTCAATGCTTTAGTGTTTTACCAATAGCCTGATTGAGTCGTTATATGTTTAAAACACTTGAGAGCCAAAGTTCTTCTCGTCATGCCGGCTCCCGGATCAAAGTCCGGGACAGGCTCTGATCCGGCATCCAGTCTTTTATCTTATTAAAAAGACACTGAATTCCGGCTTTCGCCGGAATGACGAAAGATTTCTCGTTGGTTGAGGAATCCCCCTTATTCCCCAGACCCCATTCGTTAGCCACTTTTCGTTCTTTACG
>JAWOGL010000085.1:0-12402 GCA_046496945.1 Desulfonatronovibrio sp. | reverse complement strand
TTTCCGGATATATGAAAAGATTTAAAAAACTGCGCCTGGTGATAGAAGGACATTGTGACGAACGCGGTACTGCCGAGTACAACCTGGCCCTGGGAGAAAGGCGGGCCAGAGCCGCGTATGAGTTTCTGATCCTTTTGGGAGTGGATTCGGACCGGATACAGATCGTAAGCTATGGTGAAGAACGCCCGCTTGCATCCGGATCAAACGAGGCTGCCTGGGCGGAAAATCGCCGGGCCGAGGTTAAGGTCCTGGAATAAAGTCATCCAGGGAGTCAGGTGCAGTGTTTAAAACATCCGGCTCCCTTACCTACCCGGGCATCTGGAAAAAACCCAGCTGTCCTCAGGAATCCCGGCCTCCGTGGATTGTCCTGTACGGACATTTA
This sequence comes from Desulfonatronovibrio sp., assembly GCA_046496945.1. Taxonomy (GTDB): domain Bacteria; phylum Desulfobacterota; class Desulfovibrionia; order Desulfovibrionales; family Desulfonatronovibrionaceae; genus Desulfonatronovibrio. Next base: position 12,020 of record JAWOGL010000085.1, on the reverse strand, counting down.
TTATAAATTTTGATCTGCTGTAAACAGACCTTCCATTCTGGGCAAATTAATCTTGGGGCACGAACTGAGCAGATGGCAGGAATCACAACCCTGTCTGTAAGGATAATATGTGAGGGTGGAATATTTATAGTTAAGCGCTCCTTCATCAAACAGTTCCAGGCCGATCCTGGACAGGGATTTTTTTAAAACCTTACCTGGCCTGGGAACCGGAGCACATTGATTCCGACTGATTTCCGGCATCAATTCCCTTAAAATCCCCACGATCATGGCCTGAACCAGGGCCTGCAGCTTAAACCCCCGGGAAGGAGACTCCTCCCAGACGGCATCAATTTCTTCTTCCACTTCCTGCTGCATGTATATCGCCAGATATCCCTTTTTTCTCCCCAGAAAATAAATCTTCAGACAAGGTCGCCATTTCTGCCAGAATTCCAGCAATTCAACAATTTCCCTGCCTTCCAGATCTCTCAGCTGGGCTAATCCCATAAAAGTTTCCATATCAAAGGGGCTGTGAACATCCAGTTCTTTTGCCGGCAAAATTTTCAATTCATTCTCCTTGTTAGCGGGTACGCAGTTAAAAACCATTCTGGCAGCTGTCCATCTGTCAGCATGTTAAAAAAGTCCCCCTGGGCAGGCTGCTCCAATACCCCGGGCATCAGGCCGGCGCCCGCTTTAAAATATCATTAAAGATTTGTTGCGGAACAATACCAGCTATATTGGGTGGCCGGACTGCCTGCTTAAAATTTGCAGGATTTACAAGTATCAGCCGCAATTTTTTATAACGTCTTCATCCTTCGTCTTCAACATTAATATTTACATATTAATTTCAGTTACTTAGTTAGCTCTTGCTCTAAGCGGCAAAATTATACTATAGACAGGCACAATTTTGCTGGGTGCAAAAACCGACTAAATATTTTCCAGCCGGAAAGAAAACCCACTTGTTGTTCCGCTTTATTCTCCCAAAACTTATTTCAGGAACTACTTATGAAAAAATTCAATCCGAGCTTAACTGATGAGCTCAAAGTTATAGATAAAAAAATCGCCTCCCTGATCAACCAGAGATCACGGGTTATGTGCAAGGTTTCTCAGATACGTCAGCATAAAAGCGAAAGCCTGGCTGACGTGAAACTGGAAAAGGAACTCTGGCTTGTATGGAAAGAGGAACTCAAAAAATCAAACCAGAGCCTGGTACGTCAGCTTTATACCCTGCTTAACAGCCTGGGGTATTCTCTGGCGGAAAAATCTTCTTCAGACAAACCATTTTGCCTTTATCCCCCCACCACCCCCATAAATCTGGACATTTCCGCCCCCCGCTGCATTCATCAATCGCAATACGGGGCTTATCTCTGCGCTTTAAGCCCGGAAAAACAGGATATCCCAAATTTTTTGATAAACGATAACATCATCGAGACAATCAAGCTGGCCAATCAATGCGGAGCCAGACTCTCCTGGCATGAAAACATCCTCACCGGCCAGGGTGCTCCCAGGCCGGTCATGGATGGGCAAAACCTGTTTATTAACCACAGTCTTTTCAATTTTTACCTTTTTTTATGTCTGGGTCTGGGTTCAGCCAGCCGGGTCAAATTCAACAGTTCCTCACTCCTCAAGGCGGTAAGCCTGAAACAAATTCAGGATTTCCTGCCTCAACTCGGAGCCAGACTGTATTCCATTGAACCCTTAAGCTATTCACTGCCGGCCAGGCTTGAAGCCGGCGGTCAACTCCCGTCGGAAATATATCTTCCGGACAATTTTGATCCCATGTTTGTCAAGGCCCTGGTACTGTCCGCTCCATCTTATGAAAAAAGCCTTGTCATAAAATACCAGGGCCTGACCCGGAAAAACTTTACCGATGTTTTTGCCGTAATGAAAGAGACAGGAATAAAAATGGAGGTGAACCAGGACCAGGTTGTCATCCATCCTTCCAAACCCACAACCATCCAGCCCGAGATACCAGCTGACCCTGTGCTTTCCGGGTTTTTGCTGGCAATGGCCGGGCTTGGTCACGGAAAAATTATTCTTAAGGGGACCTGGCCCCGGCAATCAGAAACAGGAAAAGACGTTATCGCGCTTTTGGAGCAATGCGGCATCCATGTTGATCTTGGCCGGGAAAGTATTACCGCCATCCCGGGAGAACCCACTGTGGATCCTTTGTTTGACCTTTCAGACATGGCCGAACTGATCCCTCTGGCTTTTCCTCTGGTACTCGGTTCTTGCCGGAGCGAACAAATCGAACTTATTCTCTCCCCGGAGACTGAAAGCTACGATATCATAATCCGCATATTAAATCATATAGGTTACAATTTTACAGCTCATTCCAAAGGCATAAGGATCTTTTCCAATCAGGTGACCCCAGACAAAAATGCCCCGTGGAACAGTCCCGATCCATACTGGACTCTGGGGTATTGCCTGCTGTCTTTCAGACATAAGGGAATCTGCCTGGCCAATCCAGGCAATATTACATCTCTTTGGCCCGGTTTTTGGAAAATATTTACCAATTTGTCTGAAAAAAAATCTGAATCTAATGATCTGAAAGGAGATATACATGAAAAACCAGCCCGGAAAAGAATCCGTGTCTGAAGAAGTCGCCAGACTGACCAGAGAAAGGGAAGAGTTGCAGAACAAGAAAAAAAAATGCCTGGAAAAAGCTAAGGAACTTATGGCCAGTGAAGATCCTCAAAAAGGAATATTTCATCATCAGGAAATATTCACTCTTAAGCAGGACAGCCTGCGTCTGGAGGTTGAGGCTGAATTCTGCCGCAAAAAAATCAACCGTCTCAACCTTGGCTATGACCACTAAAACATTCATTGCTTCAAACCTTCAGGAGGAAACGTGAGTCTCAACCTCACCCAGAAAATCATAAAACAGCATCTTGCCTATGGAAAAATTGCTCCAGGAGAGGAAATTGGTTTAATAATGGACCAGACCCTGACCCAGGACGCCACCGGGACAATGGCCTGTCTCCAATGGGAAGCCATGGGCCTGCCCAGGGTAAAAACCGAGCTTTCAGTAAGTTATGTTGATCACAATACTTTGCAGATGGGTTTCAAAAACGCTGATGACCATATGTACCTTAGAAGCGTGGCTGCTAAATACGGAATGGTGTTTTCCCCCCCCGGCACCGGGATATGTCATCAACTTCATCTGGAAAACTTTGCGGTTCCCGGCAAAACACTTATAGGCTCTGACAGCCATACGCCCACAGCGGGCGGCATCGGCTCCCTGGCCATTGGTGCCGGAGGGCTCTCTGTGGCCCTGGCCATGGCCGGTGAACCCTATGTCCTGAATATGCCCGGAATCGTCCGTGTTTTCCTCACCGGCAGGCTTACCGGGCACGCCGGAGCCAAAGATGTTATCCTTCATATTCTGCAGCAATTAAGCGTAAAAGGGGGCACAGGCAAAGTAATGGAATATTCAGGTCCCGGTCTTGAAGATTTGTCTGTGCCTGAACGGGCGACCATTGCCAATATGGGAGCTGAACTGGGAGCCACCACCTCAATTTTCCCTTCAGACCATGTCACCAGGAACTTTCTGAGACTCATGCACCGGGAGGAGGATTTTGTAGAAATCAGCCCCGATGAAGACGCGGCCTATGACGAGGAGATGTCTGTTGATCTTAGTGAAATCGTTCCCATGGCGGCCCGGCCGCATATGCCTGATCTGGTGGTCAAAGTCAGCGAACTGGCAGGGCTTAAGGTGAATCAGACAGCCATTGGTTCCTGCACTAATTCATCTTATTCCGACCTGAAAATTACTTCCCGGATCTTAAAAGACAGAAAAATTCATCCGGGAACCGACCTGCTCATATCTCCAGGCTCCAAACAGGTACTGAAAATGATAACCAAAGAGAGCCTGCTTGGCGATATTCTGGACAGCGGAGCCAGACTCCTGGAATGTGCTTGCGGTCCGTGCATCGGCATGGGAGGTTCTCCGGTTTCCCAAGGTGTAAGCGTCCGTACCTTTAACCGCAACTTTGAAGGCAGGAGCGGAACCCAGGACGCAGGGGTTTATCTGGTCAGCCCGGTTACTGCCGCCCACTGCGCCCTTAATGGTGAATTTACCGATCCAGGGACCTGGGGGGAGCCGCTGCCCCGGCCCCGGCTTCCTGAAAATGTCCCGTCTATCAGAGATTTATTTGTCTTTCCAGGGCAGGCTCAGGACGCTGAAATATACCGGGGGCCCAATATCGTCCCTTTACCGCGCTTCGCCCCCATGCCTGAAAAATTAAATCTGCCCATTGTCATCAAGTGCGGGGATAACATCTCTACTGATCATATTCTGCCCGGAGGCCCTCAGATTACCGCCCTGCGTTCCAATATTCCAGCCATTAGCGAACACATATTCTCAAAAGTGGATCCGGGTTTTGTCGCCCGGATAAAAAAAGCCGGACAGGGCATCATCCTGGGTGGTGAAAACTATGGCCAGGGATCCAGCCGGGAGCACGCCGCTCTGGGGCCGAGGTTCCTGGGAATACGCGTTGTCCTGGTCAAATCATTTGCCAGGATTCACAGAAGCAACCTGGTCAATTTCGGCATTCTGCCGCTGACGCTGGCCAGGCCGACCGATTACGATATCCTGGAACAGGAACAGTTTTTAACCCTGGAAACCGGGTCCGTCCTTCCCGGCCGGAACTGTCACATGCACACCCAGGCTGGTCAGAATATTGAAATCAAAAACGATTTGACGGCTGAAGAAATGGCCATTATTAATGCAGGCGGCCTTTTGAACTTTGTCAAAAATAAAACCAGTTGACCGGATTTGGTTTTTCATTCATCCATGTTTGAGAATACTGAGTCCTGCCGACAGTTTTTGAGGCAAAGGATATTCAGCTGGAAATAAGAGAGGATAAACATGTTAGATGTGCTTAGACAGAACGCCAGTTCCTGGATCGTAAAAATCCTTTTTGCGGTCATCGTTGTAGTATTTGTATTCTGGGGGGTTGGCAGCTTTACCAACGAACGCGAAGGCGTTCTGGCAACAGTTGATGACAGGCCCATAATGATCAATGATTATATTATGGCCTATGAAAACACTGTCCAGTCTTTACGCCGTCAGAACCCGGATATCACCTCAGAGGACCTGCGGGACATGCAGATCAAACAGCAGATTTTCAACCAGCTGCTTAATTCCCGGCTGCTTCTCCACAAGGCTGAAGAAATGGGGATAACCGTACCTGCTGAAAAACTTCAGGAAGAAATCACCAAACTTCCGGCATTCCTGAATGAAGAAGATAAATTTGATCCCGGGTTGTACCAGGGTGTACTCAGGGCCAATCAGTTGACCCCTGCGGAATTTGAAAAGGATTTTCAGCAGGGCCTGCTCATGGAAAAAATGGAGGAATACATTTCTCTTCCGGCTACTCCCAGTGAACAGGAAGTTGCGGAATTTTTCAATTACATTCAATCTCAGGTCAAAGTTGATTACCTTATGACTACATGGGAAGACTTTGCGGATGAAATCGACCCGTCCGAAGAAGATATCCTTGACTATTATGAGGAAAACCGGTCCAGCTTCAGGATTCCGGAACAAATACGCATCAGCTACATCAAGCTTACCCCCAGGTCCCTGGCTCCCCTGCAGGATGTTTCTTCGGAAGAGATTAAACAGTACTATAACACCCATGAAAACGAATTTGCCCAGGACGAAAGACTGTCAGCCAGACATATTCTTATAAGTGTTGACGGGGATGCTTCTGAAGAAGAAGTGGAACAGGCCAGGCAGAAAACAGCTGAAATCAAGGCCCAGCTGGATAACGGAAAAGATTTCGCGGAACTGGCCCGGGAACATTCCCAGGGTCCCAGTGCTGACCAGGGAGGAGACCTGGGCACTTTTGGCCGGGGGCAGATGGTCCCTGAATTTGAAGAAGCCGCCTTTGACTTGAACCCGGGAGAAGTGAGCGATCCGGTCAAGACGCAGTTTGGATGGCATCTGATAAAGGTTGAAGAACATATTCCCGCCAGAACCAGGGAGCTTGACGAGGTCCGGACCCGCGTGCGGATGGAAGTAGGGGAAGAAAAGGCCATGGATCAACTGGCAGACATAATGGATGACATCATTGAAATAATTATTACCGGTGGAGACCTGAACACAGCCGCGGAAAGACTGGGGCTGGAGATCCGGGAAACTGACTTTTTTTCACAGGAAAACGGACCCGGGGATCTATCCTTACCCGCAACAGCCTTGAGCAAATTGTTCAATATGGCTGTAAGTGAAGTTACTGAAACACCCATCATGATTGAAAACGGATATGTTTTTGCCCAGAAAACTGATTTCCAGGAAGAAGCAGTGAAAGATCTGGAAGAAGTTAGAGAGGAGATTCAGGAATCCATTATCCGCTCTCAGGCAATGGATTTGGCCAGGGAAGAGGCTGAACAGCGCCTGGAAAGGGTTCTTGATTCAACAGATACTCCCGATGATATTGAGTCAATGCTTGAAACCAGCCAGCCATTCGGCAGGCAGGGATTTATTCCGAATCTGGGCATGTCTGCTGAACTTGCCGTCAGCGCCTTTGCTGCTGCCCGGGGGACCTGGCTGGACAAGGTGTACAGAATCAATAACGGTTTTGTAATAGCCAGGGTTGCCGAACATATCCGCCCTTCAGAAGACAAGTTTGAACAGGAGAAGGAACAATGGATGGAGTCATACGCAGACATGCAGAAACAACAGGCATTTCAATCATTTGTCAGCTTACTTCGCAATGAGGCCAGAATCAGGGTTATCCGCCCTGATGTTATAGAAAATTAATAGTATCTATTCACCATATATTATGATCAGCCACTGAATCTAAGACCGGTCCCAGGTATCATGTTTCGCCATTGATGCGATGTTTGACCGTCGCAGGTTCCGTTCAGGCAAACCATACACATTAAAAACTGCCGATTTTTTTCCAAAATATGCAAAGTTTCCAATCCAGTATAACATGTCCAGCTAACGGTTTGTCTTACGGAACCACGACAGGGAGTTCGTATCAACAGAAACATGAACCAGGGACCGGCCGCTGGCTATGGTGAGTAGTTACAATTAATAAAGGTCAGGATTATTGTAAACACCGGCTTCCTTGCAGGTTCAGCACCAGGTCTTCAATCCGGTCAAACTTCAGCTGACCGGGCCTGGGAGGCCGTTTAACCACAATTTTTGTGATCCCCAGCTTTGCCGCGGCAGCCAGTTTGGAGGGCACTCCCCCCTGTTCACCACTGTCTTTGGTCACCAGAACCCCGGCCTGAACGCTTTGCAGGTGATGGATGTTCTGGCTGGTACTGAAAGGCCCTCTGGCCTGAACAACCTGACTCTTTTTCAGTCCCGCGTTCAAACACTTCTCAAGAGATTCAGATCCGGGCAGGACCCGGGCAAACAGAAGTTCTTTATTTTTGCCTGCCCTGGCTGCATATATTCCAATATTATTAGTGCCAATACTTAAAAAAATAATTTTACCTTCTTCCAGGGCCAGATCAGCCGCGCGCAGGTGGTCCTCTGCCCATAAGATGCCTGGTGTGTGGGGATCAAGGCCGGGACGATCATAAACCAGAAAGGGAAGCCCGGCATTCCGGGCGGCATGAAAGGCGTTTATGGATACTTCCCGGGCAAAAGGATGAGTACAGTCCATAATCAGGGAAATATCTTCCCGGCGGATCAGGTTGGTCAAACCCGCCTGATCAAGCCTGCCCTGTCTGAACGCAACCCCTGACAGAGACGTTTCCTTCAGAGGGACATTGGTAGCTCTGCTGACCAGCACCGGAAACCCCTTTTCAGAAAGCATGGCTGCAAGTCTTATGGATTCGGAAATTCCTCCGAGGATAAGTATCTTTCCCGTTTTCATCTAGGTCTTTTCAAAATACCCCCTGGACGTGACCATCCAGGGTCCGGCCTTTTTTGTCCTGGAGTTGCCGATGATAACCACAGTGCGCATATCCATTTCCTTTTCCAGCATATGCCCCAGATCGGTAAGAACTATGGACTGATCAGGCAGGGACGCGTTGCGCGCTATCCCTACCAGGGTATGGCCGGGTCTGTGGTTCATAAATATCTGCGCGGTCCTTTCGATCTGAAAAGTCCTTTTCCGGCTTTTGGGATTATAAAGAACCGTAACCATGTCAGCCCCGGCCAGTGCTTCAAGCCTTTTTTCAATCTCCTCCCAGTCCACCAGCAAATCAGAAAGACTGACGCAGGCAAAATCCAGCATAAGCGGAGCCCCAAGCTCGGCAGCACCGGCCTGGGCCGCGCTTACTCCGGGAATAATCTCAATATCCAGGCTCACTTCCTTCTTCTGAATCATCTCCAGGGCCAGTCCGGCCATTCCATAGACCCCTGCGTCTCCGGAAGAAACCAGACTGACCCTGGCGCCACCAAGAGCTGCTTCTATGGCCAGCCGGCAACGCTCGCGTTCTCTGGTCATGCCGGATGAAATAATCTCTTTGTCCGGCAAAAGATCTGCAATGAGTTCAAGATACCGGCCATACCCGGCCACCACGTCTGATGCCCTGACAGCCTGCTCAGCCCTGATGGTCCGGTCCAGGGGATTGCCCGGGCCAATACCCACTACAAAGAGTTTTCCCTGGCTATGGCTATGGTCACGCTTGTGCATACTGTCTTTCCAAGAATAAGTTTGGGGTTACTGGCGCATAACAGGGCGCATGGTTCAGCCACTCCCGGCAGGCCTACCTGATCCATGACAAATTGCGATTCAGGGGTTTTCAGAGGGATATTTCTGATTACTGAGGATGAAAGAAAATAAAGCGGAATTCCCAGCTTGTCCGCTGCCTTAATCAGACCTGTTTCTGATTTTTTGATGTCTGCGCTGGCCAGAAGGCGGACCCGCTGTAATTCAATCCCGGTCTTTTCCAGGCAGAAGCGCAGAGCGGAAATAATATCCCGGGCTCTGGCTCCTTTTCTGCATCCAATGCCCACCACAATGTCTTTTTCAGCCTGGGTCGAAGTGGTGATTACAGGCACGCATCCCAGGATATTGGCTGTGAGCATGGCCAGGTCATTGGCTCCACCCTCATGCCCGGACAAAAGGCTTATTGCCCATCTGCAGCCCACATCCACCACCACCACGGCCGGGTCTGTTTTCTTGTGATTCATGTGGGCGGCAACAGCCCGGACAGCGACTCCTGCCGGAAGAATATAGACAATCTTTGTGTGTCTGATAAACAATTCCTCAGTCAGATCCATGATCCGCTCAAAAAGGACTGCCTCCTGCTGCGGGCCCGCGTCCTTGTGTATATATATCACCCCGCCTGTTTCCCTGGCCAGTTTTCTGGCAATGGCCATCCCTCTGGAAGACAAGGTGACCAGAGCGGGCAGATGGTTATGCTCTGCCAATGATTTCTCCTTTGAGATCAATGAGCATCACCTGGACCGTGCAGCCCGGAAAAACCCTGGGCTGAACCGCGGTTTTAACTTTCTCAGCCAGGCATGGACCAAGGACTGATTTCTCCTGGGTACTCATGGTCTGGATCCCCTGCTCCACCGTATTAAAAGGCCTGAAATCCCAATTCAGGTATTTTCGGGCGGCCTTTTCAAATACAGGCACAGCTGATCCGGAATTTTTGCTGTGGGTCTGAAAATATCCGTTTAAAAACTTGAGCAGTTTTCCGGGATGTCCTACAATGACCAGACCAGGAAGCTGCAGATCAGAACATTTTTTCAGAACAAACCCCCACTCATTGCTGACCTCGACAATATCATTATCATTAAACCCCTGTTTCAGAGCGGCCCTGCGCCCGATGCGTCCGGGAACCAGAACAGGCCTTGAACCGCCTGACTCTAGAACCATTTTCAGATTCAGAAAAATGGTCTCCTTGACGGCCTCCACTGAAAAAGGCCTGACAATGCCTGATGTACCCAGAATTGAGATACCGCCTACAATTCCCAGGCGCGAATTAAAGGTCCTGGCGGCAATGCTTTCGCCCTCAGGAACAAATATTTCCACTGCCACGGCTTTGTCTGTCACCCTGGTCACGCTTTTTCTGATCATTTCCAGAGGCACCGGATTGATGGCCGGATTTCCCGGGGAAACCGCCAGGCCGGACCTGGTTACCCGGCCAACGCCCTTTCCCCCGGTAATTAAAACCCCTTGACGTGCATATTTTACCCTGGCGCCGATAAGCAGGCCGTGGGTTGCGTCAGGATCATCCCCCCCGTCTTTGCGGACCATTGCCTGAGCCATGCCTTTTTCTGCGTGTTTCCCTGCAATGCAGACATTAACGGTTTGCCCTGAAGGAAGCATAACATCTACTTTGTCCCCCGGGTCCATGCCCAGTAAAAGCATTGTTCCGGCCCTGGCAGCAGCGGCCGCGCAAGTGCCGGTACTGATTCCGGTTCGAAGGCCTGCGGATTTATTCATCTACTTGGTTATCCTTAATCCCACTTCCTGCGTCCAATATACACAATAACACAGGCCAGGTAACCCGGATCATCCTTCAGGGCTGTTTCAAGGTCTGCATACAGTTTTTCCCTGCCCGGCATTTCCGCGTTGAACACTGCCCTGGCCCTTTTTTCCAGACCATTTCTGCGCAAAAGCTCATAAAGAGGAGTCAGGTTCTTGCCGGCTTTGTACAAAATCAGGGTTTCGCAGCTGGTCAGGACTTTTTCTATTTCAGCCATATCCGTTCCGGGCATGAGCATCATCCGGTCTTCCTGAGTAACCAGAGGAAGGGTGAATTTGGCGGCTGAAGCCTGAAAGGCGCTCACTCCGGGAATGACATGAATTTTATGCGCTCCCAATTGCCTTTCCAGCAGGGGCAATACATAGGCGCAGGTACTGTAGATATGCGGATCTCCCAGGGTGACCTGACTTACGGTTCTTCCCTGCAGGCAGTAGCCGGATATGACCTGAGACGCCCTGCTCCAGGCATCTTTGATCTCATCCTCATTTCTGCTCATGGGATATACATGCTCAATAATTTCCTGGTCTGAGATGAAATCTTTGATGATCTCCAGGGCAAGACTGCCTTTGGAAGAAGCTGACCTGGGGCAGATGATCACACTGGATTTTTTTATCACTTCCACTGCCCGCAGGGTCAGCAGGTCAGCCTGGCCCGGTCCCGCTCCCACTGCGTAAAAATGGCCCTGCTCAATTTGAAATGCTGTATTGTTCATTAATACTCTATACCCTGTCTTTGACGGTATTTCGCACCGAGTACGCCGGATTTCTTAAAGCCGCATCAACGCGTTGATTATAGCCCCGGCCGCTGGACTGCCCCCTTTGGGTCCTACGTTTGATATATATGTAAGCCCGCTTTTCATCAGTGCTTCCTTGGCCTGGGCCGCGCCCACAAAGCCTACCGGCACACCCACAATCAGGGCGGGAACGATACGTTCCTGTTCCGCCAGATCCAGAACTTTCCAGAGCGCGGTTGGAGCATTGCCTATGACCACTATGGAGTCCTCAAGGCGACCAGCCAGAAGTTCCATCCCGGCCGCGGATCTGGTTGTTCCCTGCCTGAGGGCTTCCTGGTCCGCGCCGGGCTGATCAATAGCGCATAGGACATTCTCACATCCACTTAGAGCGCTGCCAACCATGGTAACGTCGCAAATCACCTGTTTGCCGGCCTGCAGGCATGTTAGCCCGGCTTCTATGGCCTGGGGATGAAACCTAAGGCTCCTGCCAAGAGAAAAGTCTGCGCTGGCATGCACCACTCTGGCTGCGATGCTTTTCTGGTCAGGGTCAAATTCCGGGTCCAGCATCTCCAGAATAAAGTCAAGGCTCGATTTCTCAATATCCTTTCCTGCAAAATATTTATTATAGCTGCTGTGTTTCCAGACCCGCTCATAAACTATCTCCGGCATCAAAGCTTCATGCTCCAGAGAATTAAGTATCCTGAAATCAATCCGTGGATACCTGACTTCAAGAGCATGAACCAGAGAAGGGATATCCTTGCGGACATTCGCAGGAGCGACGCACAGCAGGCGTGGATCGTCTGGATGCGCAGGCCGCCCGGCGTCTCGATCGCCTGCGCGAAGAGGCGGCGTGCGCGGCGCAGCGTCTCAGGGCCGGTCTCGATCTCGGCCACGAGAACGAGAC
>JAWOGL010000198.1:0-8956 GCA_046496945.1 Desulfonatronovibrio sp. | reverse complement strand
ATTTTCCAGCCTCTGCATGCACCCCGGGTCTGTTCCCTCAAATGAATTCATGAAATTATCTATCTTGCCCGTAAACATCAAACAATTTTACATTTCAAAACCAGTAAAGTCAGGCAAGAAGAAGCAGTCAGCAAAAAACCTGACCGGAGACGGACCATTTCCGGAACCGGGCATACAGCTAAAACTCCATATACAATAATTTCGAGAATTCATTTTACCGGCTATTTTTTTGTAAAACTGCTCAAAAACCTGGCCTCCGCCTCTGTTGTTCCGATAAGGATAAGTTCATCGCCTTTACCCAGAATAGTATCAGGATAGGGGTTAATTTTAGTTCTACCCTGTGAGTCAATGGCAATAACACTGCACCCTGACTTGTTCCTGATCTCACTTTCGGCCAGAGTCTTCCCCTCAATGGACCTGGGCACTTTTTCCTTGAATATATCCAGGCCTTCCGCCACCATAAGCACGTTGTCGCCTTTAAGATGATTTATTATTGTATTGGCCCCCATGGAGGCATAAGACATGACCAGGTCGGCCCCTGCCTGATGCAGTTTGGAAATACTCCTTTCTCTGGTGGCCCTGGTTATTATCTGGATATCGGGCCTGAGCTTTCGGCAGTAGATAGTCAGGTAAATATTCAGTTCATCTTTGTTGGTGGTTATGATTATGGAAGGGGCTTTATTAATTCCAGCACGCTGGAGCACACTCAAATCTGCGGCGTTTCCCAGGATATATTTTTCCTTATCCCCCACAATTCTGGCACTTTTCTCAACAAGCCGGTACTCAACTTCATTTTCATCCAGGGCTTCGGCCGCGGCCCTTCCTACCCTGCCGCCGCCAAGGATAAGAACCGGAGAAAAGGACAAATTATAAATCCCGTAAATATCGTCATACTTTTCCAGCTGCTTCTCTGATCCGGCCAGCACCAGTACCGTATCCGAAGTAATTACACTATCAGGCAGGGCTGCAATAAATTTGCCCCTCTCCCACATACCCACCACATTGACCCCGATATTTTCCCTGAGCTTGCTTTCAACAAGGGTCTTACCTTCCAGAGGAGTACGCATGGCCGGGGCTTCGGCTATGAGCAGGTCACTGAATCTCCCAATAATATTGGCGTGCATGCTGACCCCCAGAACCCGCCTGGCCAGGGCACGTCCCAGCATCCTGGTAAACTGATAAACATGGCTGCTTCCGGCAAGTTCAAGTATGTCTACAGATTCACCGGCTTCCGCGCTGCTGACTATATGGGTGTCTTTGGAAAATTGTCTGAGGGTAAATACGCCATTGGTATTGGTATGGTCATCATTATTGAAAAAAACCAGAGCCGCCTGGTCAGCTCTGGTTTTCCGGTATGTATTCATATCATCCAGGTCGCCCCGGACTATCTTGTAGCCTTGGTCATAAAGCTCCAGAGCTCTTTGCAGATCCGAAGTGATAATGGCATATTTATATTCATACTGTTTAAGTTTTTCTATCAGAGAGGTTGTCAGGGGATCGACATTGCTAAGGAGTACATGATCTTTTGTCTGTGCCGGCAGTTCTCTGGGCGCGCGGGCCTTATTTTGAGCCTCCAGCCAGGGGGCGTAGAAAAACTGGATAAAAGTGAAGGGCAGCATAACCAGAAGAAAGACCACTCCGGACAAAAGGACAATCGATGAGAAAACCATGCCCAGGTCGGTGGTAAAAATTATATCACCGTAACCCAGGGTGGTCATAGTCACTATAGTCCAGTAAAATCCGGTAATAAATGAATATTCTTTACCTTCATAAGCCATGATATAGTGAAAGGCTATGCTGTAAAAGGTCATGAGCAGGATCAGGACAGTAATAAACTTGAACAGGACCTTGACGTTGGTCTTGGCTTTTTTACTCTGAAAAAAATAAATAAGTATGGATGGCAGAAACTTCATTAATCCGGTCTTTCTCCTGATAAATTTTGATCTCTAAATAAAACTCTTTCCTTCAGGAAGGAGCTTGCTGTCAAGGATGGAATTTGCGGCTGGCTAAGAGCCGCAGGAAAAAGATGAACCCACGGTGCTATTTAATCTGAATATTCAAGAATTTATAGCATCTGCTCGCTGTTCAGAAAATAGATTGGCCAGGTATATTTTAATTAACCGGCGTGCTTAATAATGCCATGCCGTCTTTTCAAAACCCTTTCAATCAATCTGCTTGCCAAACCATAGGCAAGCAAGGCATATAAACAGGGCAAGGCAAAATCATGCATCCAGTCTTAAAAATCAACAATCTCACTACTACTTTTTTTCTAAAAAAAGGCCCGGTCAAGGCGGTAGACAATGTGTGCCTGACCCTGAACCAGGGACAAAGCCTGGCCCTGGTGGGTGAGTCAGGCTGCGGCAAGACCATGCTGGCCCTGTCCATCCTCAGGCTGATCCCTTCTCCTCCCGGCAAAATCACATCCGGCGAGGTCATATTCAATGGACAGGATTTAACCAAATTGCCTGAAAAAGATCTTCGGGGCATCCGCGGCAATGATATCTCCATGATCTTTCAGGAACCAATGTCCGCTCTTAACCCTGTATTCAGAGTGGGCGCGCAGATCAGTGAAACTCTTATCTTCCACAAAAAAATGTCCGGTGAGCAGGCCAGGCAAAAAGGCATAGATCTATTGCGGCTGGTGGGAATACCTGCTCCTGAGAAAAGATACAATGACTTTCCCCATCAACTGAGCGGAGGTATGCGCCAGAGGATAATCATAGCCATGGCCCTGGCCTGCTCTCCAAAAATAATCCTGGCTGATGAACCTACCACCGCTCTGGATGTAACCATCCAGGCCCAGATTCTGGATCTGATCAAAAAGCTCCAGGAAGAAAACAAAACCTCTACAGTGCTCATTACCCATGATCTGGGCGTGGTGGCTCAAGTCTGTCATGAAATGGCAGTCATGTACTCTGGCCGGATAGTTGAACTCGGAAAAGTGTCAGACATACTCAAGAATCCCAGACATCCCTATACCCGGGGACTTCTGGCCTCCCTGCCCAGAATGGACAAAGAGGACGAACTAAACCCCATACCCGGGACAGTCCCGGAATTAACCAGTCTGCCCCGGGGATGTCATTTTCATCCCAGGTGCCCTGAAAAAATGAATATCTGTACCAGGCAGGAACCCCCTGTCTTCAATTTACAATCAAAAGTCAGGTGCTGGTTATACAATGAATAATCCGTATCTCAGCCTGGCAAACATCACCAAATCCTACCCGGTCAGAACAGGGTTGCTGGTTAAAACCACGGCCTGGCTCAAAGCGGTTAACAATGTCACTTTAAGCATTGACAAGGGTGAAACCCTGGGACTGGTGGGAGAATCCGGATGCGGAAAATCCACCCTGGGCAAAATAGCCTGCGGCCTTGAAAAACCAAGTCTTGGCAGTGTAATACTGGCCGGAGAAAAAATCGGGAATTCCACTGATTTATTAAAAAGCAAAAGAATCCAGATGATTTTTCAGGATCCATTTTCGTCACTAAACCCCAGGCAGAAAATTAAAAATATTATTTCTGAGCCCATGACCATCCACAAGGTGGGCTCTTCAAAATTCATCCAGGACAAAACCATTGAACTGATGCGGAAAGTAGGACTATCTGAAACCCATATGTCTCGTTACCCTCACGAATTCAGCGGAGGACAGAGACAGAGAATCGCCATAGCCAGGGCCATCAGCCTTGACCCGGACATGGTAATCTGCGATGAACCGGTTTCCGCTCTGGATGTTTCTGTTCAGGCCCAGATTCTGAAGCTTTTGAAGCAGCTGCAAAAAGACCTGAACCTGTCCTACATGTTTATCTCCCATGATCTTTCCGTGGTTAAGTATCTGTGCTCTCAAATCTCGGTAATGTATCTGGGAGAACTGGTGGAAAGCGCCGGCAAAAATGAACTTTACCAGAGTCCCTGTCATCCTTATACCAAAGCTCTGCTGGCAGCTATTCCTGTTCCTGACCCCGAGGTCAGAAGCAGATCCCTTATGACAGCCTCAGAACCGCCCAATCCTTTAAATCCGCCATCGGGGTGTTATTTTCATCCCAGATGTCCCCGGAAAATGGACATATGTTCAACAGACCGGCCAGGCTGGACCAAAATCTCTTCCACTCAATCTGTAAGGTGCTTTTTATATGAATAAACCGGAAATCCTGGCCCCGGCCGGGAACAGACTCTCTTTTCTGGCTGCTCTGGCGGCTGGAGCCGACGCAATATACTGTGGCCTTAAACATTTTTCAGCAAGGATGGAGGCTGACAACTTTTCCCTGGCTGAGCTGACGGAACTGACCACCCTGGCCCACTCCAGAAATACCAGGGTCTATATCGCCCTGAATACCATGATAAAACCGGATGAACCTGACAAAGCAGGCAGGCTGCTGGACAGGCTGGACAAACAGGTTAATCCGGACGCCATCATATTTTCCGATCCAGGCATGGTGGACATAGCCCGGCAAGTGGGTATTAAAAGCGAGATGCACCTGTCAACTCTTGCCAATTTCCACTCGGTTTCAGGCCTGGACACCCTGAAAAAACTCGGCGTCACCAGAGTGGTCCTGCCCAGAGAACTTAATATTGACGAGATTAGACAGATAGATGCCCAAAGCAACCTGGAACTGGAAGTATTCGTACACGGCGCCCTTTGCTACGCAGTATCCGGACGCTGCTACTGGAGCAGCTTTCTGGGAGGTAAAAGCGGTCTCCGGGGCAGATGCGTTCAGCCATGCAGGCGGATATACAAGTACAAAGGATCCAAGGGAAACTATTTCTCCTGTCAGGATCTTGGATTGGATATCCTGGCCAAAACCCTCACCAGCATTGCCGGCGTACGTGCCTGGAAGATTGAAGGCCGTAAAAAAGGACCTCATTATGTATTCTACACGACCAGGGCCTATCAGATTTTAAGGGATAATCCTGACAGCTCAAAAGCCAGGAAAGAAGCTGTAGAACTTCTTAATCTGGCCCTGGGAAGACAATTCACCCATTATAACTTCCTGCCCCAAAGGCCTTTTATCCCCATTGATCCAAAACGTGAACCTGCTTCGGGAAATTTCATGGGCAAAACCAAAGGGACTAAAAACAGCGTCTTTATCAGTCCATGGATACCTCTTCTGCCAGGAGACTTAATCCGCATCGGGTATGAGGGAGACTCGGGGCACAAGATAGTCAAGATTAGAAAGTCTGTCCCCGCCAAAGGCAGCTTTACCCTGCCACCGGGCTCCAGACAGGGCCTGCCTGTATTTCTCATTGATCGTCAGGAAAAGGAACTGCTTGGCCTGATCAGCGATATGGAAAAGCAGATGAAAAAGCCTGCAGTCAAGTCCAGTCAGAGTTCATTTTCATACCAGACTGCCAGACCTGTAAAAACCCGGTCCAAAGCAACCTTTCTGGAAGTGTTTCGCTATCCGCCTAAAATCAGAGCAAATATCGGCATGCAGCTGAGTCTTGATCCGCTTATCCGTCCCAAATTAAAACCCTTCAAATCCAGCTGGTATTTTCTGCCCCCTGTTATCTGGCCGGGTGTTGAAGAAAAATGGCAGGAACTGATAACTTATCTGCAAAAAAACAAAGCTGTTAATTTTGTGCTGGGCTCGCCCTGGCAAATGGACCTGTTTGATGAACCCCGCAAACTTAATCTCTGGGCCGGACCTTTCTGCAATATAACCAATCAGGCTCACTTAAAGGTCCTGAAAGACATGGGTTTTGCCGGAGGGGTACTAAGCCCGGAACTGTCCCGGGAAGATTATCTGAAGCTGGGAAACCTGGCATGTATCCCGGTAGGGATGATAATCCAGGGATTGTGGCCGGTTTGCGTATCCAGAACATTTGCCAGAGAGGCCAGGCCCATAGCCGTCTTTGAAAGTCCAAAACAAGAAATCTTCTGGACCGCCAAGCATGATGAAAACTACTACACCTTTCCCAACTGGGAAATCAACCTGACCGGACATGAGGATGAGTTGCGCAAGGCCGGGTTTTCATTGTTTTTGCGAATGAAAGAGCCCCTGCCCAAAAAAATGGAACTCAAGCAGAGGCCAGGATTGTGGAACTGGAACCAGGGACTTTTGTAGGATTTTAACTTTAAAATTTGAGTATCTATTCACTATATATTATTATGATCAGCCATTGAATTTAAGGCCGGCCTCCTGGTTCATGTTTCGCCATTGATGCGATGTTTGACCGTCGCAGGGTCCGTTTAGACAAACCATTCATATTAAAACCGCCGGTTTTTTTTTCAAAATATTCAAGACTTCCAATTCAGGATAACATGTCCAGCTAATGGTTTGTTTTACGGAACCGCGACAGGGAGTTCGTATCAACAGAAACACGAACCAGGAGGCCGGCCGTTGGCTATGGTGGATAGTTGCAAGATTGACAACATATTGACCAGAATATAATGGCCGTCTGCAAAATTACGGGAATAAACAGGAAAGATCACTGGCCGGGGATAATGGTTGCCAGTTTTTTAACATACTCAGCCGGGGAATATTTCTTTAAACTGCCTGCAGAATTCTTTTTTAAAAGAGCCCATATCAGGATGATCAGCATTTAATTCCCGGTGCACAGAACTCACACTGACGCCCTCCAGACCGCAGGGCGTGATATGTTCAAACATGCTGATATCTTTAACAAGGTTCACGGCAACGCCGTGATATGAAACCCAGTGTTTCACGGCAATACCTATGGAGGCTATTTTGCCGCTTTTTGTATATACTCCGGGCCTGCCTGCAGTCCGAAATGATTTTATTCCATAAATACTCAAAAGATTTATTATTGTCTGCTCAAGACTGTAAAAAAAAGTCTTTAATCCCCCAGGTTTTTTTTCCATTCTCACAACCGGGTAAACAACAAGCTGGCCCGGAAAATGACAGGTTATGTCCCCCCCGCGTGAGGTTTTAACCAGCTGGATTTGTTTAGACCGGAGATAACCCTCACTCACCAGGAGATTGGTTTTTGAGTGATTTCTGCCCAGAGTAATGACCGGATAATGCTCCAGAAGAAAAACCTGTTCAGGATTTCCGCACACAACACTTCTGACTGCCCTCTCCTGCAGGACAGCCGCCTTGTCATAACTTATCAATCCCAGGTCTGTGAAATCCATATATACTGATCCTGATTTTCCGTGTTTCTGGTTTCCACAAATTATGGTCAGCCCCTGAACATGAACCCCGGGCAGGGTGATGTCCGCGGTAAAGTTAATTTCACTGAGAATATTCAAAAACCATATGACCGGCAAACCGGCTGGAAATGTATTCCTGATTTGAGCTCAGGTTCACTGCCTGAACAAATTCAGCCTGTTTTAAAATATTGGGTCTTTTGCTGTTGTCGCAGGCCAGGAGAATTGCTCCTTTAAGGGATGTATTCCCGAGAACCTGGCATTTATGAGAGAATCCCGGAGGGAGGAAGCCCAGGGTTTCCAGATCTCCGGAACTGGAATGTTCGCCAAGAGCGCCTGCAATGAAAATTGTTTTCAGCTTTTCCACTGTCAAGTCAGCCTGAGCACAAAGAAAAGACAGAGCCAGAGTAAACGCGGCTTTTACCTTTAAAATTTCTTCGATATCGCGGGCCTCCAGATAAAAACTGTCTGTCAGGTTAAGGCGGCCGTTTTTAATTTTCTCTTGTATCTTCCGGGCAAGGGGAGTCCGGCCCGGAAGAAAATGGCCTGATACGGAAATCAGCTTTAACCTCAAAAGGTGTGCCAGAAGAGAAATATATCCACTTCCTGACACCCTGGCTGTCTGCCAGGCATCAGAGGTTTTAAACCCCTGACTGTCCAGAATGAATCCTGATGCCACTCCGTGCTGAAACGGACTGCCGAACCTCAGGCCCACACCTTCCAGAGCCGGGCCCAGGGCAATACTGGTGACAAGATACTTATCCGGGGAAAGAGCCAGAACCAGTTCTCCGTTAGTACCAAAGTCAGCCAGCAGAAAAGGGTAAGGGGGCTGGATTTTTTCAAGGATCCAGAAAAGACCGGCACTGATGTCTGCGCCTGCAAAAGGCGACCAGAGCGGAGGAATAAAAACTTTATTGCTGTATCCTTCTACTTGTTCAGAACTTCCCCCGGCATAATCAAGAGAGTACGGAGAAACCGCAAGACCTGAAATGTCGCGGCCCAGCAGAAAATGGATCATGGTCGGATTGCCCGTGATACAGACCTGGTCATCAGGAACAGGACCAAGATCAAGTATTGACCTTATATCATCGCGGAGCAGATTCTTAAGAAGGTCCTGATGGTCAGGATCTTCCCGAGCAAAAGACAGCCTGGACATAATATCCGGACCCGCTCCCATCTGAGGATTAATTGCCCGGCCATAAGATATCCGGGCGTTGTCACGCACAAAAGCCCATTTAAGAGCAGTGGTGCCGATATCAATCCCCAGGCAAAAGGCCCTGTCCGTGCTGGTTTGGACAAGATCAGGGGTCATTTTATGGTCTGGGATTTTTACATGCTGGCTGCAGACAGGATAATGAGAACAGGCAAGCCGCCAGCCTGCCCGCAGCTTTTTTAAGGAAAAATATTCAAGATCTTTTGATGAAGGGTGAGGCGGATTGACAGAACACAAAATTTCGCAGTTACCGCAGATTCCAAGCCCCCCGCACAGAGGAACATCTTTGAAAAAACCTTGAACAAAAAGATTCCGGGCCAGGTTAAGTAAAGGATCAACCTGAACATTATGAGATTTTCCGCGGTAATTTACCTGAATTTTAATCATTTGAATCCTGAATACGGCAAACAGCTAGAACCAGTAACCATTATCCCTGATATGTTTCTTTATGCAGCTCATAAGAATGTTGGAGCAACTGAAAAGGGTGCGTCTTTTATGGGTGATAATGTAAAAATTTCTTTTAATGTCAAGCCCGGGAATATTCAAAACATCAAGTTCACCCGAATTCACGTATTTCTGCGCTGCCAGTTTGGAAGTTACACCTACGCCTGCCCCGGCCAGTACGCATCTTACAAGG
>JAWOGL010000156.1:0-5392 GCA_046496945.1 Desulfonatronovibrio sp. | reverse complement strand
CAAAAAAAAGGGTTTCCGCGCATCTTTTGCCTTCATCATAACAGGATCTGGGGCCTATGGGATTAACATTGCCCCAGTAATTTTCCACTTGAGGATGTATTTCAGGATCTCCGTAAACTTCGCTGGTGGAGGCCTGAAAAATCCGGCAGCCCAGCCTTTTGGCCAGGCCCAGCATGTTGATGGCGCCCATCACACTGACCTTGGTGGTCTGAACAGGATCATGCTGGTAATGAACGGGAGAGGCCGGGCAGGCCAGATTCCATATCTCGTCCACCTCCACATACAGCGGAAAGGTTATATCATGTCTCAGGGTTTCAAAATAATGACTGTCCTGCAGATGGGCGATGCTTCCCCGGCTGCCGGTAAAAAAATTATCCACGCATAAAACTGAATATCCCTCGTTGATCAGCCGCTCGCAAAGATGAGAGCCGATAAAGCCAGACCCGCCGGTAACCAGGGCGGTTTTGCGGAAATAATTGATCATTGCTGTTTCTCCTGAAAAAATGTCATGAAAAGCAGGCATTAAGTCTATGCCCAAATTAGATTATTATCAAAACCTTTTTGTTACCCTGTTATAATAAGAACTTGAAAAGACCATAACAGCGTGTTGAAAAAGTCCTTACCAGGCATACCCCGAGCATCCGGGAGCGTAGAGGATTACCGAAATATCAGCTTGCCATAACCCCTGTTGCTGCATTAAGGTATGCACAAACAAAAAAACAAACCGTGCTTATTCCACACCATTTTAGTAATTTATTCCTGCAGTTCTGATTGCCCCTGTGAAACTCCCGTATTGTTGAATCCCTGTCAGGTTGAATTTCTGCACATTCATCCGGGCCTTCACATTCAACCGGGATTATTCGTTTCATCATGGGCAGAAAAACAGGAGACGCTGTGGAAAAAGCCCCCTTTAGAGGAACTTCATCCCCGGACTAAATAATGACCCAAGAGCCTTCCGATATAAACAAATATTCTATTATTTCTTCGTGCACCGAGGATCTCAAAGACATTTTTGATTCAGCCCCCATAGGGATTTTTCAATCTTCACCCCAGGGTAGATTCCTCTTTGTCAATCCAGCCATGTCCTCCATGTACGGCTTTGAAAATTCCCAGGATATGATCCAGAGCGTTCAGGACATCTCCAGGCAGCTCTACGTTGATCCCTCAGACAGAGAGCGATTCATCAAACTGCTTAATTCACAAGGAAAAGTTGTCAACTTTGAAAGCCTGCACAGGCGAACAGATGGTTCGCGCTTCTGGATTTCCATGAATGTCCGGGTAATGCACGGCAACAAAGGAGAAAAATATTTCCAGGGATTTATCACTGACATTACCAAACGCAAAAACGCCGAGGAGGAAATCAGGCGCCAGCTTGAGATGAAAAGCACTCTGCTGAGCGCCCTTGGCGAAGGTGTTTACGGAATGGACAGTTATGGCCTGTGCACCTTCGTCAACTCAGCCGCCCTGGATATGCTGGGTTTTACCCGGGAAGAACTGCTCAATAAAAACCTGCACAAGCTTTTCCATCATCACCGGCCTGGAGGTGAACCCTATCCTGAGGAAGATTGTCCTGTTTTCAAAACCATGAAAGACGGGAAATTAAGACACACTGAAGATCATTTTATCAACAAAAGCGGGGAAACTTTTCCTATTATGCTCACAGTTTCTCCGCTCAACATGGATGGCGAACAAGCCGGTGCAGTGGTGGTTTTCAGAGAAACTTCCCAGATTAAAAAATATCAGGAAACTCTGCGGGTCATTGCCGAGAGCAATGTAGATTCTAAAGAGGATGTTCTGCGCTTTCTGGTCCGCCACCTGGCCCTCTCCCAGAACAAACGTTTCGCCCTCATAGCCACGGTAGATGAAAGACAGCCTTATATCGCTCAGACCATAGCTGTTTGGGATACTGACGGTTTTATCGACAATTTCAACTATAAACTAAGCGGCACACCCTGCCGCAATGTCCTGCAGGACCGGGTCTGCCTTTATAGCGACAATGTGCAGGAAAAATTTCCAGAAGATCATCTGCTGACGGAAATAAACGCTCAGAGTTACTGGGGAGCCCCCCTCAGGGACAGTTCAGGCAAAGTAATAGGACTGCTGGCTCTGCTGGATGACAAGCCCATGCCCCAGGACTCTCAGACTATTTCTCTGCTTACCAGTTTCGCCATTCGGGCGGCAACCGAAATGGAAGCAAGACACATTCAGGAAAAATATCAAATCCTGTTTGAAACCATGTCCCAGGGGGTGGTGTATCAGTCTGCTGATGGGGAAATAATAGAAGCAAACCAGGCCGCTTTGGAAATACTGGGGCTCAGCATGGACCAGCTTCAAGGCACGACTTCTCTGGATGCATACTGGAACTGTATCAATGAAGATGGCTCAAAGATTGCCGGCAAGGATCATCCTTCCGTGGTTTCTGCCAGAACCGGCCGAAAAGTAACCAACGAGGTCATGGGAATATTTAATCCTGCAGGCAATGATTACACCTGGATAATTATCACCGCCATCCCATTGTTCAGACCTGATTCTGACCGTCCGTATCAGGTCTATACTACCTTTCAGGATATCACCGGCATCAAAAAAGCAAAGAACGAGCTTTTCCGGGCTAAACAGGAAGCTGAAGCAGCCAACATAGCCAAAAGCGAATTCCTGGCCAATATGAGTCATGAAATCCGCACTCCCCTCAACGGAGTAATCGGCATGACCGAGCACCTGCTGGAAACACGGCTTAACCAGGAACAGCAAAAATTCGCCAAGGTCATAAAAACCAGCGGGGAAGTCCTGCTGGGGCTGATCAATGACATTCTTGATTTTTCCAAAATCGAAGCAGGCAAGCTGGAAATCAGCAAGGCCGACTTTGACCTGCGCAGGCTTCTAAGTGATTTTCATCAGGACATGGTTGTAAGAGCCCGGGATAAAAATCTGGAATTTATCTATACCCACACTTCTGATTTGCCCGGGTGTGTCCGGGGGGACGCTCTTAGAATCCTTCAGGTATTGTCCAATCTTGCAAGCAATGCCATTAAATTTACTGAACAGGGCCAGATCAAGCTTGAAGCCTCTCTTGTTTCAGAAACAGATAATGAATTGATGGTCAAATTTTCCATAAAGGATACAGGAATCGGCATACCCCCAGAGAAGGCGCATCTCCTCTTTGAAAAATTTTCCCAGATAGACAGCAGTTTTTCCAGAAAACATGGAGGAACAGGCCTGGGTCTGGCCATTTCCCAGCAGTTGGTCAGCCTTATGGGCGGAAAAATCGGCCTAAACAGTTCTCCCGGAGTCGGCTCGGAATTCTGGTTTACCATCATGCTGGAAAAGGAAAAGGAAGGCTGCCTGCTGCCCGAAGATTTTTTTAATAAAGACCAGGGAGTCCCAAGCGTAGAGACACAAAGCAGCATCAAAATACTTATGGCTGAAGACAATCAGATAAACCAGATGGTCGCAGTCAAGACTCTGGAAAAAATCGGCCATAATCCGGATATTGTGGAAGATGGATTCCAGGCTGTGGAAGCTTACCAGAACAAATCATACGATCTTATTCTCATGGACATCCAGATGCCGGGCATGGACGGACTTGAGGCCACCAGAAAAATCAGAGAGCTGGAAAAAACCGATCCTCAACCCTCAAATAAACGGCTGCCCAGAGTGCCTGTGGTCGCGCTTACAGCCCACGCCACCAGCGAAGACCGGGAAAGATGCCTGGCCTCCGGCATGGATGACTACCTGACCAAACCGGTACGGCCGGGCGACTTGAAAGAAGTGCTGGAAAAATGGCTGTCCACCGGCAGCATGCAGGCTGTACAGGATTCCATTCCCCTGGAGAGCACGCCGGGCATCGACCGGAACTCTCAAGAAACCACGGATGCTATTTTTGATTATGAGGTTTTCATGGACCGGATCATGGATGATAAAGAACTGGCCAGAGAGATACTTGATATGTTTCTGGAAACCATCCCCCAGAAGATCGACTTGATCAAAAAAGAATCAGCTTCAGGAAACTTTGATCAGATACGCAGAAACGTTCACGCCATCAAGGGAACCGCCGCCAATACCGGCTGTCTGGCATTGTCTGAAACAGCAGCAGGTGTGGAAAAAGCTGCCCAGTCAGAAGATCAGGAAGGCCTGAAGAAACTTATCCCCAGGCTGGGGGAACAGTACAGCCAGGCAAAAACAGAAATACACAGCTTTCTGAAGAAACTGTAACTATTCATCAAGCTGTGAGTACACCCTAAGCCTTTGTCTGATGACAGGCGGTTAGCTTTCATCCGAAAGAAAAGCTAGTCATGAGAAAAACTACTTAATTATCTCAATCCAGCTTATTTTTACCAGGACCAAGCCATGTATATCAAATGCTGGGGGGCAAGGGGTTCTGCTCCGGTGTCCGGAAAAGAGTTTCTAAGGTACGGCGGAAACACCACCTGCATCGAAGTCAGGGCCGACAATCCGCAGCAGTCTATTCTCATTGACTTCGGAACCGGAGCCCTGCCCATGGGCCTCGAACTTGTCCGCCGGGACGTAAAAAACCTGGACGTGCTCATCACTCACTCCCATTGGGACCATATCATGGGCTTTCCTCTTTTCCCCCTTCTGTTTGTTCCGGACAGCCGGATAAAATTTCATTTCAATCCAGCCTTCCTGGGTAATCCGGAAAAACTTGTTGTTCAGGACATGATGAAGTCTCCCCATTTCCCGATCAGTCCGGAAAGGCTGCCCGTGCGGTTCAGCTATCAGCAGACCGGCTCTGATTTTAAAATCGGGCAGGTAAAAATCACCAGCATTCCTCTTAGCCATCCCAATCTCGGGATGGGATACCGCATGGAGTCTGCCGGGAAAAGCTTTGTGTTTCTTACGGATAACGAACTGGGCCATCCCCACCCGGGAGGGAAATCATTTGATGAATATACCCGGTTCTGCAGAGGAGCGGATCTGCTCATTCATGACGCGGAATATTTTAATCAGCAGGAATACAATCAGACAAAAGGATTTGGCCACTCAACAGTAGACCACGTACTGGAACTGGCCGCAAAGGCGGGAGTGGAATCTCTGGGACTCTTTCATCATAACCGCCAGAGAACCGATCAGCAGATTGACCAGATGATTCATCAACTGAACCGGGATGCACCGGCAAAGTACAAATTTGACATTTTCGCGGTTTACCAGGGTCAGGAAATAAATCTCTGATGCAGCTGAATGCATGTTTTTGGTTCTTCCGGCTTAAGCGTACTTGCATGTAAAGAAGAGAATATCTCACGCCCGGCCTAAGAAGGCCTAGAGACGCAGAGCAAGGCAGGAGAAAGAAATTTAATATTCCTACACGCTAAGAAAGGCTGTGTCAGAGTGCACACAGGACGCCAAAAAATACGCAGCCACGGTTCACAGTCGTCAG
>JAWOGL010000122.1:0-6846 GCA_046496945.1 Desulfonatronovibrio sp. | reverse complement strand
GAAAAGTAATAAAAAAATGATTCCGGGAACTTTTTTTGTTGTTTATCCGGCACCTACTTAAGTGAGTATTATCCAGGCATAAGTCTTTAGTGGTGTCCTAAGTGGGTGCCGGAATGTCGCATGGAATTTTTGAACAGTCAGATAAATAATGACTTTCTCAACACGCTGTTAAATTATACTCAGGCTGCCAGGCTCATTACTGTCAGGTTGGACCCGGATAGGCTGTCCGGCTCCAACCTGTTTTTATTAACCCCTGAACAGTTGGACCATGAACACAGAATCACTTACAACTCTGCTTATCTTCCTGCCTATGGTCATGGCCGTCACAGCCTTTGCCGGCAATCAGCTCTTTATGCGCTCGGTGATCGTGGGCATGTCACTGGTTCTAACCATAGCTTCCGTATCCCTTTTCAGCCGGGGACCTTTTGCGCTTGAACCTTCAGCAGTCCTTATAGACTGGCATGCGGCCCTTGTCTGGGCCGACTTTTTTCTTCTGGCTATAATACTGCTCATCGGGATAAGGTACAGGCATAAGCTGGTCGGCATTCTGGTCTTTTTGCAGCTGCTGCCTCTGGTACTGCTTAAATTTTCCGGACATGAACAGGTGCAGGCTCAGGCATCCCTGGCTGGTGACAGACTGACCCTGATGCTGGTGCTCATAGTCTGCGTGGTGGGCTCACTCATTACCCTCTATGCTTGTGAATACATGCGCATCCATTCTCAGACCCACAGGGCGGGATTTTTCAGGCTGGGCACCTTTTTCTTCTTTATGATTCTTTTTCTGGGAGCAATGAACGGACTGCTGCTCAGCAACAATCTTTTGTGGATGTTCTTCTTCTGGGAATTGACCACCCTGTGTTCGTACGTGCTCATTGCTTATGAGCGGACAGACCGGGCGATATCATGTGCCCTGCGGGCCTTATGGATGAACCTTTTGGGCGGAGTCTGCTTTATCTGGGCTGTTTACCTTTTGCATATCAAAGGACTGCCCCTGGAAATCAGCCGGTTGAACGAACTTGGCCCCCTGCCGGCGCTTATGCTGCCGGCAGCCCTCTTGTGTCTGGCCGCTTTGACCAAGTCAGCCCAGCTGCCTTTCCAGTCCTGGCTCACCGGCGCCATGGTTGCCCCTACTCCGGTTTCAGCCCTTCTTCATTCCTCAACCATGGTCAACGCGGGAGTTTTCCTTATCCTTAAACTGACTCCGGTTTATGCCGGAACTCCTGTGGCAACCTACCTGACACTCCTGGGCGCTCTGACCTTTATCAGCACTTCTGTACTGGCTCTTACCCAGCACAATGCCAAAAGGATCCTGGCCTATTCCACCATTGGAACCCTGGGCCTGGTCATTGCCTGCGCCGGCATGGGAACGCCTCAAGCATATTCAGCAGCCATGCTGCTCATACTCTTCCATGCTCTGGCCAAGGCATTGCTGTTTATGGGAGTAGGTCATATAGACCAGATGATCAGAAGCAAGAATATTGAAGATATGTGGGGACTTATGGACCAGTTTCCCAGAGTTTCCCTGCTCCTTATTTTTGGGATGGTCTCCATGTTTCTCCCTCCGTTTGGGGCCCTGGTCAGCAAATGGATGGCAGTACATGCCGCCGCTGACCTGCCGCTTATTGTAGTTATGCTGGCCCTGGCCAGTGCGGTGACCGTGGTCTACTGGACCAGATGGGCGGGAATAATAATCAATTCCCCCTTCCCCCGTAAAGTCCTTAAAATCAGACAGACATCCATGTTCATTGAACTTCCCCTGATTATCCTGGCCCTGACTGGTCTGGGTTTAAGCCTGTGCGTGGCATTAATTTACTCCGGCCTGGCCATGCCCCTGGCTTCAGGCGTTTTTAATGATGCTTTTCCTGCACAGGAAACTTCCGCCTTTATGGAGCATATCAAAGGATTTGCGGTTTATCCGGTATTTCTGATTATTGGCTTTGCAGTCATAAACCGGCTTTTTAAAAAGCGCCGGACTGGTTCTGGCCAGCCAACCCGGGCATACTATTCCGGACTGCAGTATTCGCCGGACCAGCCTAACGGCTTTGCAGATCCTCTGGGTAATTTTATTCCTTTTGCCTCAAAAAATTACTACCTGAAAAAATACCTGTCTGAAGACCGGATAAACAACTGGTCCGGGCTTGCGGCCCTTGGATTCATCCTCTTACTGGTGGCGACATCGCTATGAATACATTTCTCCATCTTTTACCGGCCTTTGCGGCCCTCATACTGGCACCTTTTGCTGGAGCGCTCATCAGCGGCATCGACAGGAAATTAACCGCCTGGTTTCAGGGCCGGGTCGGACCTCCGGTATGGCAGCCCTTTTTTGACATTATCAAGCTTTTGAGCAAAGAAATACAAACAGTCAACCCCAGGCAGCACACCTGTATTGTAGTTTATCTGCTGTCAGCCATGACCGCTGTTTTTCTTTTTTTTCTGGGCTCTGACCTGCTGCTGATATTTTTTATCCTGACCATTGGAGCCGTGGCCTTTATCATGGGAGCCATGTCCGTGCCTTCTCCTTTTTCACAGATAGGAGCTCAGAGAGAACTCATCCAGGTTCTAACCTACGAACCCCTGCTTTTGCTGAGTTTTGTGGGCTTTTTTCTGGTTACGGGCAGTTTCAGTGTTTCTCATATTCTGTCCTGGCACCAGCCTCTGCTTTACAGCATGCCCTTTATCTACATTGCCCTTGGCTTTGCCCTGACCATCAAGTTGCGCAAATCTCCTTTTGATCTCTCCACTTCCCACCACGGGCACCAGGAAATCGTCAAAGGTTCGCTCACGGATTATTCAGGTCCGCATCTGGCCCTGGCAGAAATAGCTCACTGGTATGAAATCATTCTCATACTGGCAATATTCGGCCTTTTCTGGTCCACCAGTATGGCTGGCATGGTAATTTTTCTAGGTATAACCTATATGGCTGAAATCCTTATAGACAATCTCATGGCCCGTTCCACCTGGAGAAGGATGATCGCCCACGTCTGGCCGGTGGGCCTGGGCCTGATTATAATCAATTATATTTTCATTCTAACTTTTTAGCTTTAATATTTTAATTTCTTGTAACTATTCACCACCTACGGGATATGGCTATTCAGCAGCACTGGATTCCGGCTTTCGCCGGAATGACGGAAAAGAGTAACGGCCTGCTTTAACCGTCACCCCGGAGCAGATCCGGGGTCCAGGTCTTCTTGTTCGATCTTGGTGAATAGTTACGATTTCTTTATTTAAACTTGAACTCCCAATTATTTAAAAAACATGAATGCCTTTTCAAATTATATTAATAAAATCATACAGATCTGCCGGATCAGATCTCCCTGGATGGTCCACTATGACTGCGGCAGCTGCAATGGATGCGACATAGAAACTCTGGCCTGCCTGACACCGGTTTATGATCTTGAAAGATTCGGGATTATCAATACAGGCAATCCCAAGCATGCGGATATACTTCTGGTTACAGGCACTGTTAACCACCGCAACAGGTTTGTACTGGAAAATATCTACAATCAGATGCCGCGGCCCAGAGTTGTGGTAAGCATCGGATCCTGCTGCAACAGCGGCGGTATTTTCAGAGATTGTTACAACGTGATCGGCGGAGCAGACCAAGTCATTCCCGTGGATATTTATGTACCGGGATGCCCCCCCAAACCCGAAGCGATAATGCAGGGTGCCCTGGATGCTGTTAACAAGATGAAGAACAGACAGGATGATTTATGACACTGGAAAATACTATTGATATCACTGCCGGAGAACTTGAACCCAGGGTATTGAAGCTCAAAGAAAACGGATTCAGGATAATGGCCATTACCCCTCTGGACTTTGGCAGCGAGCTTGAGCTTATTTATCTCTTTGACCGGGACCTGGAAATTGAAGGGCTAAGACTTCGCGTGCCCAGGGACGCGAATCTGCAAAGCATAACCCCGCACTATTTTGCAGCCTTTTTAATAGAAAATGAAATTCAGGATCTGTTTAATGTTCAGTTCGAGAATCTGGTCATCGACTACAAAGGACACATGTTTGTTCAGGAAGAGGTAAGAAACCTTCCTTACGGACAGATCCACGTACAGAAAAAAAACAAGGAAGAAAAAGCATAATGGCCAGAACAGTAATTCCTTTTGGGCCGCAGCATCCGGTCCTTCCGGAACCCATCCATCTTTCCCTCACGGTAGAGGATGAAATCATAACTGAAGTAATTCCGGGACTGGGCTATGTTCACCGGGGGCTTGAGACCCTGGTGTCCAAAAAAGATTTCAGACAGATGGTGCAGGTGGTGGAGAGGGTCTGCGGAATCTGCAGCTGCATACAGGCGTTAACCTATGTTCAGGCCCTGGAAAATCTGTTTAATATCACTGTCCCGCCCAGGGCTCTTTACCTCAGGGTTATCTGGTCAGAACTGCACCGCATGCACAGCCACCTGCTCTGGATCGGGCTGTTTGCTGACTCTTTCGGGTTTGAAAGCCTGTTTATGCAGTGCTGGAAAATCAGGGAAAAAATCATGGATATTCAGGAAGCTACTGCCGGCAACAGAGTTATAGTCTCTACAAACATCATCGGCGGAACCAGATATGATCTTGATCCTGAACAATGCAGGCACATACTGAAGACTCTTGATGAAGTGGAAAAGGAATTCATCCAGCTGAAAAAAGTGTTTTTCAACGACTACTCCATAACAAAACGGACCCGGGGGATAGCTGTTCTTACCGGCAATGAAGCTTATGAACTGGGATGCGTAGGCCCCATGCTTAGGGGAAGCGGAATTGCCCAGGATGCCAGGCAGACCGGATATGCAGCCTACGGAGAAATTGATTTTGAACCGGTGACGGAAACAGAGGGCGACTGTTACTCCAGAAACAAAGTAAGATACAGGGAGATTCTGCAGTCCATTGATCTGGTTCGCCAGGCAATTGCCAGGCTGCCTTCCGGGGAAACCGCGGTAAAAGTAAAAGGCAATCCCCAGGGCGAAGCCATGAGCAGAACAGAACAGCCCAGAGGGGAACTGATCCATTATATTCTGGCCAACGGCACAAAACACCTTGACCGTCTGCGCATCAGGACTCCCACATTTGCCAACACCCCGTCTCTAATGAAAATGCTGCCCGGCCATGACCTGGCTTCAGCCCCGGTTATCCTCATGTCTATAGATCCGTGCATCAGCTGCACAGAAAGATAGGAACCCGCGTATGATACATTTTACCCCGTCCATTCTCAGGAATTTCACCCATAAAAAGGCTACCAGGCTTTACCCTGCCAGGAAACGTCCTCCTTTTGAAAAGGCCAGGGGGGTGATTGCCATAAACGTGGACGAGTGCATCTTCTGCTCTAAGTGCGCTGTGAAATGCCCTTCATCCTGCATTGCAGTAGACAAAAAAAACGGCCGGTGGGAACTTGATCCCATGGCCTGCGTGTATTGCGGTATCTGTGTTCAGGTATGTCCCACCAATTGCCTTTCCCAGGAAAAACCGGGCCATAACCCTGCTGCAGAAAAATTTGTTCAGAAAGCAACGCGTCCGGAAAAGGAAGGTCTGAAAAAGCGGATGAAAGAATCGTAACTGCTGGCTGCGTTTCCAGAACTGGAGAACGGTTGCAGTGATTCTTCGCAGCCTCTACAGCAGATAAGATGACCCGACAAGTTGGAGATCATCATAACTGAGGCCGGATTTGATGCCCGAACACATAAAAAGGGACATGTCCATCTTGGATTCGGTGAGGTCCATGATCTCTTTTTTCTGCAGAATAAGCCGGTGCTTGATAAAATCATAATCAAAACCGTCAATAATAAGGGATATGCCTTCAGCAAAATAAAAAGACCTGATGTTTTCAACAAAATCCCCCAGCTCTCTCTTTCCCAGCCGCCTGGACAGCATATTGTAGATTATCAGGTTTAGAATCAGGGACTCCATCTTCATGCGGTGATCAATGTTAAAAAACTTATCCCTGTTCAGACTGCCTTCATCCATTTTTTTCAATACTGCAGCGGCAGCCTCAAAGACCTGTTTCTCGTAAATTGGGGAAATGGGAAACTTGGAAATAATCCGCAACAGGACCTTCTGCGGATTTTCATTGGTGGCCATGCCCAGAAGAGATATGGACATGAGAATGAATTTGCGTTGAAAATCACGCAATATAGCCTGCTTTTTAATCAATCCGAACCTTTCCATCTTTTCAGAGGAAAGGGAGGACTGCAAAAGACCCAGCAAATGGGATACATACGGTTCGGTGGTATTTTGCCTCTCCTGCCTCAAAAAAGGCTGGCCTTTAGTCTCCAGCACTTTTTTTATGGACAGCCAGTAAGCCAGCACAGCCTCCACCGGCATTTCCAGGAGATCAAAATCGCTGGAAAGACGGGTGTTTTCGCTTACTGATTTGGCCAGGAAAAAACTCCTGACCTTTTCTGTGAGGTTCTGAGACATGGTTATTTTCTGTATGGTAATTTCCCCCCATGGTCACGTTCAAAATCTGAAACCTGCATGGGGAAGACACCATTATTATTTTAAATCAGGTGTATCTATTATTCACCACATATTATGATCAGCACTGAATCTAAGGCCGGTCCCAGGTATCAGGTTTCGCCATTGATGCGATGTTTGACCGTCGCAGGTTCCGTTCAGGCAAACCATATACATTAAAAACCGCTGATTTTTTTCCAAAATATGCAAAATTTTCAATTCTGTATAACATGCCCGGCTAATGGTTTGCCTTAGGGAACCGCGACAGGGAGTTCGTATCAACAGGAACATGAACCCGGGACTGGCCGCTGGCTATGGTGAATAGTTACGTCCCTTTTAATATTCAAAAACACGTATAAATACATTATTGCAAAACAAATTAAATGACTACTACTAAAATTGC
>JAWOGL010000094.1:0-4085 GCA_046496945.1 Desulfonatronovibrio sp. | reverse complement strand
AGAATCCTGATTGTCCTTTTAACCGGTGATTTTCATTTCATCCAGGGCAACTCTGTTCACTATATTATGCCGGCAGCATGGATGGTTGTGAGATCCCTTGCCTCCTGTATGGAGTTCAAGGATAAACACTTGTTGGTCAACAGGGAAAAATAATTGTCGTCAGGGGGGAATTATAATTGTCGATCATCAGTCCACCTCTGAACTGCTGACTGTCCTCCAGAATGAAACTGGAAATTCCTTGCGGCTGTAGTGCCTGTAAGCCCAGCATTGCTGAAGGATGAACTGTTCAAAGGCGCTGCATGTTAGCTCCTGGCGCATTTCACACAGCAGGGCTGATGGGTATGGTCAAAATGGACATGAAAGATGAACTCCCGGCAGCGGGCGCAGGCCAGGGGGTCGATGCTCCTGGTGACCGGATTGTAAGTCAGAGACAGTTGAGCAGGGGTCTTGCCTATGAGCGCTTTACAGATAATCTTCCTGGCCGGTGTTTGAACCAGCATGACAGCGGCCGGCTTCAGATGGATGTTTATGCTGTATTTTTTTAAAAGGTCATGAGCTTTGGCGGAAAGCTCTTCCGGAAGGGCATCAATTTTAGCCTGACGCTCCTGGTGAGCCTTTGCAGTGAGGGCTGTATTGCCTAAGCTTTTTTTCATTTCAAGTTCTAAGCTGGAGTAATACTCAACCAGATTTTTAACATCCCTTTTGAACCTGCGGTTCATGCTGTTACGGAAAGGTTCAAGCTCCTTACTCAGCATGGCTCGGCATATAGCATCAATTTTATGGCCCATGGCCGCCAGCCTTTTTTGTTTGTGCTGATCCGGTTCATGGTACTCCATGCGGAAGCTTGCAGCATCAAACATCCGCTTCATATCCGGAATATAAGCTCCAGTGTCCATATTCAAGGCCAGGGATAAGAGCCCTTCTTTCTGTTCATCACTTTGGGCGGTATAGCGGCTGGCAACCATAGCGTAATCCACCCTGGTATCAGCCACTGTTTCAATGGATACCACTGCCCTGTAAAAAGAGAAATGTTCATCCAGAAGTCGCTGAAATCCTCCGCTTTTGATATAATCAAAATCCAGGCTGCAGGAAACCAGAGGTATCTTTTCCATTGTTTTAGACAGCATCCGGTCCAGCAATGGGGTTCCATAAGAAACAACATGCTGTGCAGCCTGGTTTTCAGAGTCAGTATATTCACCCAAAATCCTGACATATTCAGGAACATCCAGTTCCTTTTGCAGGTCGCTGGGGAGAAGTGCGTCCAGCCCTGCCTGGCTATCCTCAACCGCAGCGCCGTTTATCTGTAAAAAATTCCGGGCAAAATCCACGGGACCAGGTTCCTGTTCAGGTCCGGAAATTTTCCCGGAAACATCTACAAAACCCAGATCATATCTCAAAATTTTCTCCGAAAAGTTTATCATCAAGAACTCTGGTTTTTTCATACCCGGTCTTGCATCGCTTAAGCTTTGAACCCAGTTTGTCAAAACCTGCTTTGCGCTCATCTTCTGAATCAGAATTTACCCATATATCGTAGACTATATCTGAAAAATCCTGTTCATCACGCATTCGTCCGACAATCATGTCTATCTCGCCCACCACCAGCTCAAACATATTTATTTTTTTGTCCAGGATTTCCAGAATATAATCCTCAATAGTATCCGCCGCACACAGATTGTAAATAAGGACCTGATTTTCCTGTCCTATCCTGTGAATTCTGCCTATGCGCTGTTCTATGCGCATGGGGTTCCAGGGCAGATCGTAATTTATCATTCTATGACAGAACTGAAGATTTCGGCCTTCTCCACCAAGTTCGGTAGTCAAAAGAACATTATTATCATTCTTGAATTTTTCAATTTCCTGATCTTTTTCCGGGTTGGGCATGCTGCCGTGAAACAGGCTGGTTTTTATTCCCCGTCTTTGAAAGATATCAGAGAGATAGTCCAGGGTGGCCCGGTATTGAACAAAAATGATTACCTTTTCACTGGTTTTTTCTATCAGATCAAGGACTGCTTTGTTTTTTCCGGTTTCAACCATGGAATCAGACAGTTCCAGAATTTTCCCCATTTCTTCTTTATGCCGGGCAAACAGGGCATCATTGCCGTTGGTCTTTGACAGGGCCTTTTTGAGCGCTGCAGGGGAAGAACCGGCCATGGCCAGGATATGTTTAAGCATCATCTTGTTTTTGCGTTTTGATGAAGAGTAAATATCCCTGACCAGCCAAGAGATCCTGGCATAAAGTTCAGTCTCAGCCTTGGTGGGATGGATTCGAATGGTTTCTGCAAATCTGGGCGGGATATGGATATTAGCCACAGCCCTGGTGTTGCGGATCATGACCTGGTCAAGAAGCCCCCTTAACCTGGCCCGGTTTTTCGGATCCGTGGGATCCCCCCTGGTCATGAATTCTTCCTTAAAGGCCGAGGCTGTTTTTAGCTGTCCCGGCTTAAGCAGGGTAATCAGATTGTAAAGCTCCATTAGATTGTTCTCCACGGGAGTGGCCGTAAGAAGAAGCAGAAATCTTTTTTTCAGGGTGTTGGCCAGTTTCCAGTTCAGGGTGTTGCGGTTTTTCAGATGATGGGCCTCGTCAATAATGACCAAGTCCCAATCTCGACCAGTCACCGTGGGAAAATGTTTCTTTGATTTGGCTGTATTGATGGAAGCAACTATTCGAGGAGCCTGCCAGAATCCTTTTTCTTCCCCACGAAAATCAGGATCATCCGTGGACCTGAAATCCAGATAAAATTTTGAGCCAAGCTCCTGGCGCCATTGACTTACCAGTGGTGTGGGAGTCAATACCAGGACATTTTTGACCATTCCGCGCATCATGTATTCCTTGATCACCATGCAGGCCTCAATGGTCTTGCCCATGCCCACTTCATCAGCGAGAAGACCCCGTCCCCGGAAGGTCTTGAGGACCTTGCGTGCGGTTTCCTCCTGATAGGCCAGAGAAGTAATGTTGTCTAAGGAACCAAGGCACAATAGATGGTCAAATGTTTCCTTAAACCGCAGACGGATGGCATCCAGAACCAGATTGTATTCTTCAATGGAAGCTGGTGTGACCATTTCCAGATCAGAGCTTATTCCATTTCCGTTAGTATTAAGCACAAGGGGAATTTCAGGCAGGGTTTCAGTAATGCTGGAGAAACCGGGCTTATGGCCTTCAGTGTTCTGCATGGAGGAGTCAGGATCAGGCTCAAGCAAATTCTTAGAAGAACTTAATTTATTCTCTCCCTGAGCGGGTGAAGATTTCCCTTTTTTCTGCGGCTTCCTGTCCGGGGATTTTTTTTGCTTTTTATTAACAACTTGCTGCTTTGGGGGAACATAACTGTTAAGTGTATATTCGAGATGGCCCAGGTGGTTCATCAGTCTTTTCCTGAACTTTGCAGGATTGCGGATATTTAAAGACTCAAGCCTGTCTTTAATGTCCTGGGCTATCTGTAAGGATTTATTATAATTTTCCTCATGAGCCAGATATAGGCTCAGTTCCAGAAGAGCTTCTGTGGCCTGACTTTCATTGGGCATGAGGCCGCTTTCGTAAAACAAAAGGGTTCCCTCGAAGTATGCTTCATCGTTGTTGGATTGAGCGCCAAGGATGATCATCTCCCTCATGGCATCAGTATTACTATGATCAAACCTGATTGCTTTTCTAAAAGAGGTCAGAGCCTTTTCATAATTTTCCTGCTGCTGGAGACGTTTGCCTTCGAAAAGATAGAATATACTTTTTTCAGCTCGAGCAGGTGTAACCAGCTGGTTCTGCTGTTTTTTGCGGGTTCTTTTTTTGGGTGTTTTTTTCTGAGACATTCAGAACTGCCTTAACTCTGTATTCTGGAGTGATAATCTTCTTTTGTTTGTTCATTGGTCAGGGACTGTTTCTTATTGATGCCAAGTGATTCTCTTATCCCAATCCAGCCTGCCCCTCAAGGGTTTTCAAAAGAACGTAAGCAATTTAAATTCTATGGCAGGCATGATCTAAGTGGGTTACGGAAGGCAAACTCGAAAATGCCTGAGAAACCCTGATAGACCAGGTAAATGAGGGCTTTTTTTCAGCGCAGCGCCATGGGTGAGGAAGGCAAAGAAATAAGAGTCCT
>JAWOGL010000068.1:0-4438 GCA_046496945.1 Desulfonatronovibrio sp. | reverse complement strand
ATTTTTTTATTACTTTTCAACGTTGAACATTGAACATTGAACGTTGAACTAAACTTATAGCGACAAAGCCAATTGGGAGATTTTCAACAACCTGTTATTCCCTGGCCAGCTTTCTGTATCTAATCCTGTGTGGGATGTCTGCTTCTTTGCCCAGTCTTTTTCTGCGGTCTTCCTCGTATTCAGTAAAGTTTCCATCAAAAAAAATCACGCTGCTGTCGCCCTCAAAAGCCATGATATGTGTACAGATGCGGTCCAGAAACCACCTGTCGTGGCTTATGACCATGACGCAACCGGCGAAATTCAAAAGACCGTCTTCCAGGGCGCGCATGGTATTCACGTCCAGGTCATTGGTAGGTTCGTCCAGAAGAAGAACATTGGCCTCTTCTTTAAGCATCCGGGCCAGCTGAACCCTGTTTCTTTCACCGCCTGAAAGCATGCCCACTTTTTTCTGCTGGTCAGAACCGGTAATATTGAACCTGCCAAGATAGGCCCTGGCATTGACTTCGCGGCCGCCCATTGAAATCAGGTCGTGGCCGTCACTGATCATTTCAAACACTGTCTTGTGGCTTTCCAGGTCATCGCGGTGCTGATCCACATAAGCCAGCTTCACTGTATCCCCAAGGACTATTGTCCCGGTGTCAGGCTGCTCCTGACCGGCAATCATCCTGAAAAGGGTGGTTTTTCCAGCACCGTTAGGGCCTATTATGCCTGTAATAGCTCCCGGCGGAATCATGAAATCCAGATCCTTGATCAGCAGGCGGTTTTCATATGCCTTGGTTACCCCGTTTGCTTCAATTACTTTCTGTCCCAGGCGCGGTCCCGGTGGAATATATATCTCCAGATCCTGCTGCTGTTTTTGATAATCCTTTGAAAGCATATCTTCATAAGCGCCGATACGGGCCTTGCTTTTGGCATGCCTGCCCCTGGGGGACATCTTTATCCAGTCCAGCTCGCGTTCCAGAGTCTTCTGACGGTGGCTTTCCGACTTTTCTTCGCGGCGCAGGCGTTCCTTTTTCTGATCCAGCCAGGAAGAATAATTGCCTTTCCAGGGAATTCCCCGACCCCGGTCCAGCTCCAGAATCCACCCGGCTACATTATCCAGAAAATACCGGTCATGGGTAACAGCGATAATGGTTCCGGAATATTGCTGCAGATGATGCTCCAGCCAGGCAACGGTTTCCGCGTCCAGATGGTTGGTGGGTTCATCCAGAAGCAGGATATCCGGCTGCTTAAGGAGCAGGCGGCACAGGGCCACTCTTCGTCTTTCTCCTCCGGAAACCTTGTCCAGGGTCATTTCAGAAGGCGGACAGCGCAAAGCGTCCATGGCCATTTCCAGCCTGGATTCCAAATCCCAGGCATTGGCGGCATCCAGCTTTTCCTGAACCTCACCCTGACGGTCAATAAGACTGGTCATCTCTTCATCACTCATAGGCTCGGCAAATCTGGCATTTATATCCTCAAATTCCCTGAGAAGGGCAATGGTTTCAGCCGCGCCTTCTTCCACCACCTCACGCACTGTGCGCTTTTCATTGGCCAGGGGTTCCTGTTCCAGATATCCAATGCTGAATCCGGGAGAAAGTATGGTTTCTCCCAGGAAATCCTGATCAACTCCTGCCAGGATGCGCAGCAGAGTGCTTTTTCCCGAGCCGTTCATGCCCAGGACCCCGATCTTGGCTCCGTAAAAATATGAGAGAGAGATATCCTTTAATATTGGCTTCTTATCATAAAATTTACTGACTTTGACCATGGAATAAATTATCTTGTTCGGTTCATTGCTCATTATATTTCCTCTAAATTTGAATTAATAAATAACTTGTGAGTCAGAAATTCTTCTCGTCATGCTGAATCCCGACTTTTGCGGAAATGATGGACAGGTAGAATTATGGCTGATGGATTAAGACAGTCAAAAGAACTTTTGTCTGTCAAGATAAATAAGTGGTATCTATTCACCATATATTATGATCAGCACTGAATCTAACAGTTTGTTGAAAAAGTCCTTGCCCAGCAGACTGTTCAAAAATTCCAAGGGCAAGAAGCAAAAAAAGTTCAAGGTCGCAGCGTATTTAGGATACGTAAGAGTTTGAACTTCTTGCAGCGACGCAGCAATTGGGAGATTTTCAACAGTCTGCTAAGGCCATGGTGAATAGTTACAATAAATGTTCAGTTTTTATGTAAAAAAAGGGTAACTATTCACCACATACGGCATATGTCCATTCAACCACCCTGGATTCCGGCTTTCGCCGGAATGACGGAAAAAGGCAACTGCCTGCTTTAACCGTCACCCCGGTCCCGGATCGAGTCCGGGATGACGGATCCGGGGTCCAGGTGTTCTTATTCGATCTTGCTGAATAGTTACAAAAAAGGATTCAATAAAAAATATACGGCCAGGATCAGAATCAGCAGACCGGCTCCCTTTCTGAACCAGATCCCTGCGCCCTGCCAGGCCCTGAGCTCTGTCAATCTCCTTACAAAAGCGGCTGAACTCCCGGCAATAAATATGGGCAGACAATGCCCCAACGCAAACAAGGCAACCATGGTCAGTCCGGTAATCATTTTTTCCTGAACAGTGATGATGGCCAGAATAGGCGCCAGGAAGCCGAAAGTACACATCCCGGACAGAAGTCCGTAACCAAGACCCAGGCCCAGAGCGCCAAAATATCCCTTCAGCTTTAACTTATGCAGGAAACCTCCCGGCAGTGAACACTGCTGCACTCCCATCATGCCAAGAGCAATCCAGATAAGTATCGCCCCCATAATGATCTGCCAGTATCCACCTACATCTCCCAGGACTCTGCCAAGAAACGCGCAAATCACGCCAATAACAGCTATGGTGATAAAAAGTCCAAGGCTGAACAGCAGTGAATATACTCCGGCCTCCCTGGGTTCAAGCACTCTCTGCTGGCCACCTACATAAGCCACTACCAGAGGAACGGCCGCCAGATGACACGGACTGAAAACCACGCTTACCATTCCCCACAAAAACGCTCCAGGAAAGGCGACGCCTGCGCCCTGGGTGATCCACGTATTTATGGTGATTAAGACTGAATCAAGCATCAGCTATCCTGCCCAGGCAAAAAATAAACAACAGCAATGTTCATATTATTGTCTGTCAACCTGAGGCCCGGGAATCAGTAGATGACTGCTCCCTGAGAAGCTCATCCAGAACCTCTGTAACTGCCTCTTTTTCCATGAAACCTGTATGCCGGAACCGTTCCTCGCCCAAATGATCATAAAAAATCTGCGTGGGTATGCTGGTTACCCTGAAACGCGACATCTGTTCTTTGTACACATCAACATCAATAAAAGGTATTGAAACCTGTTTTTGATATTTCGCGCGCAGTTCTTCCAGGACCGGCTGCATCATTTTGCAGGGCAGGCAGGAATCAGCACCCAGATTGACCATGGTAACCGTATCAGGAGCAGGAATTTCCGGCAGCGGTTCAAGCTCTGTTTCCCGGGTCTGTTCTTTTGCTGTATAAAAAAACATCAGCGAAAAAACCACGCTCACAAAAACCACTACTGCAATAAATTTCTTCATTCTTGTATTACCATTGCAAACAGGGCATATTTCATACGCAAAAATTCCGATATACCCTGTTTGCTGTTTTCGTTACATATTGTAAATTATCAGGAAATCCATTCCTTAATCTGATCTTTGGTGGGAATCTTGCCCACGCTTTTGACCTGACCGTCCACCACCACTGCCGGAGTGCCGAACACTCCATACCCTGCTATCTGCATGGTATCAGTGACTTTCTCTACATCCGCCTGGACCCCTGCTTCCTTGACGGTTTCCATAACCAGTTTCTCAACCTGTCCGCATTTTGGACAACCGGGTCCCAGAATTTTAATATCCATTTTCATACCTCCATTAGACTATTCAGAAGAAATTACCGTATACCAGTCCGCAAATCGTGGACATGACCACGATGATCATTGAAAAAACAAAAGTTTTCCTAAACCCCATAACACTGCCGATAACCAGCATATTCGGCAGAGAAAGTGCGGGACCGGCCAGAAGCAGAGCCAGGGCCGGTCCCTGGCCCATGCCTGAACCAAGAAGTCCCTGCAGAATGGGAACTTCGGTCAGGGTGGCAAAATACATAAGCGCTCCGGCCACAGAAGCAATAAGATTGGCCTGCAATGAATTTCCTCCCACCAGATCAGCAATCCACTGTTCCGGTATGAGAGCCGGATAGCCTGGCCTGCCCAGAAAAAAACCGGCCACCAGAACACCAATAAACAAAAGCGGTGAGATTAGTTTGACAAAACCCCAGGTGGACCGGACCCAGTCCTTTCTTTCTTCGGGAATGAACCAGAATCTGATCATAAGCCCCAGAACCACCAGCAGAAAAACTGTAATATACCATTTCATGGAATGAATGGTTATCCAAATTTGCTGAGAATCCGGCCCTGGCGCGGCAAAAGCAGCAAATAT
>JAWOGL010000060.1:0-4200 GCA_046496945.1 Desulfonatronovibrio sp. | reverse complement strand
GGGCTTCTAAGGTCTGAAAACAGGCTAATTTGGGACATTTGTCCTGATATTTAAGTGTGATGGTTAGGTCCGACCCCAAAGCCCAATAGCAAGGAGACTGGCATGGATCATCCTCAGGGAAAAAACTTTGCATTGATTGGCGCTGGGGGGTATGTGGCCCCTAAACACATGAAAGCCATCAGGGATGTTGGCGGAAAGCTGGTTTCCGCTCTTGATCCGGCTGATTCAGTAGGTATCCTGGACAGCTATTCCTATGATGTTGATTTTTTTACCGAGTTTGAGCGTTTTGACCGCCATGCTGAAAAACTGCGCAGACTGGGAGATGAAAAGCGCATCCATTATGTCAGTATCTGCTCGCCCAATTACCTGCACGACGCCCATATCCGCTTTGCCCTGCGCATAGGCGCGGATGCCATCTGCGAAAAACCCCTTGTTCTCAATCCCTGGAATCTGGATGTATTATCAGAAATGGAAGAAGAAACAGGGCGGAAAGTGAACTGTATTCTCCAGCTCAGGCTTCACCCCTCCATCATTGCTCTTAAAGAAAAGATCGACAGCCAGGGAAAAGACAAAAAATTCGATATAGACCTGACTTATATCACTTCCAGAGGAAAATGGTATTTCAATTCCTGGAAAGGAAACCCTGAAAAATCAGGAGGAATAGCCACCAACATAGGCATTCACTTTTTTGATATGCTCATGTGGATATTCGGCCCGGCCAGACATAAAGAGCTCCATTACTCATCATCCAAAAGAATGTCCGGCTATATCGAGCTTGATAGAGCCAGAGTGCGCTGGTATCTTTCCTTAGACCGATCAGATCTGCCTGCCGCTGCTGTCCAGCAGGCCAAGCCGGCTTTCAGATCCATCACCATTGACGGAGAAGAACTGGAATTTTCCTCAGGCTTTACAGACCTGCATACATTGAGTTATCAGCATATTCTAACTGGTAATGGGTTCGGAGTAAAAGAAGCTCTGCCATCCATTAATCTGGTTTCAGAGCTGCGAAACTCCCAGCCTGTTCACAGGGAAAACGGTACTGTCCATCCCATGCTGAGAAGTAAACTGTAAGGGTTTGGAACAGTCTCTGTTCCAAACCCAATTATCTACACAGAGGTGATTATAATGGATATTAATAATGTTTCCAAAGATGATTTAAAAGAAATTATGCAGGAAGCTTTTAATGATGTTTTGAACAAGCGCAGAGATATATTGGAAGATGCAGTTTCAGAAGCATTGCTGGACATTAAATTTGGTTTAGCAATGGAAGAGGCTGACAATGGGGAATATGCTACAGAAAAAAGTGTTATGGACAAATTGCAGACATAAACCATGCAAATAATTTACACAAAGAGATTCAGCAAAGATCTTGACGGGATTGGCCATGATGAGATTTTGAAAAGACGTCTTCTGGAACAAATTGAAGACATGAAGCAGGCAAGCTCAATTTTTGATCTGAAAGATGTAAAGAAAATAAAAGGTTATGATAGTTATTATCGCATCAGACTTGGTGACTACCGGCTGGGGGTCAAGCATACGGAACAGGGTCTTGAAATGCTGAGATTTCTGCATCGCAAAGACATATACAAAGGATTTCCTTAGCTTATATGCCAGACTACTTCATCCATGAATCCAGCTATATTGACAAAGACGTCACCATAGGATCTGGAACAAAGATATGGCACTACAGCCATGTCCTCTCCGGCGCAACAATCGGTCCTGGCTGCGTTATCGGCAAATACGCTGAAATAGGCCCAGGCGTAATCATCGGCCAAGGCTGCAAGATCCAGAATAATGTCTCCATATTCAAAGGGGTAATCTTAGAGGATCAGGTTTTCTGCGGGCCATCAGTGGTGTTCACCAATGTCTTCAATCCCAGGGCCTTTATCCGGCGCATGGATGAACTCCGGCCCACCCTGGTCAAAAAAGGTGCAACCCTTGGAGCCAACTGCACCATTGTCTGCGGGGTGACCATTGGAAGATACGCCATGATCGGCGCTGGTTCAGTGGTAACCAGAGATGTTCCGGACCATGCCCTGGTCCTGGGCAACCCGGCCAGGCAGACCGGCTGGGTGTGCAAATGCGGTAACAAAGCCGAACATGGACTTGTTTGTGATGTCTGCAATAAAAATGGTCCATCCGGTTGAAGCGTACTTTTTTAGAGATTGAACCGCCCGCTACGCTCAAGTCGCCATGGTCGCCAAGAGAAAAGATTTCTGACCGCGGGGTGAACCGCGGACAGAAAGCTTGCCTGCTCCCTGGGGTTATAACTTTTGACGAGGAAAGGAACGTGAAAATGGATGCCAATGCCATCGGGAAAAATATAATCCACTGCGCCATCAAAGTACATTCCACGCTTGGACCCGGCTTGCTGGAGAAAGCCTATCAGAAGTGCCTGGCCTGGGAACTTGCCCAGCTTGGTCATAGTGTTGAATGCGAGTTGGCCTTGCCCATCACGTATAGAGCCTTAACGCTTGAGGCTGGGTATCGCCTTGATATGCTGGTCGACGATCTTGTGAT
This sequence comes from Desulfonatronovibrio sp., assembly GCA_046496945.1. Taxonomy (GTDB): domain Bacteria; phylum Desulfobacterota; class Desulfovibrionia; order Desulfovibrionales; family Desulfonatronovibrionaceae; genus Desulfonatronovibrio. The sequence continues at coordinate 1,680 of JAWOGL010000060.1, read as the reverse complement.
TGTTGAAAACAAGACAGTTGAATCTTTGTTGCCGATCCATGAGGCACAGCTTTTGACCTATATGAAAATGAAAAAAGTAAGCCTGGGATATTTGTTGAACTGGTATGTACCGCTCATAAAGCATGGTATAAAGCGAATGGTGAATAACCTGCAGGAAGAAAGATAACAACCCCCAAGTCGCCAAGGGCTCGAAGTTTAAGAAGCGAAAACCTTCCTGCTTCCCTTGGGCGCCCTTTGCGCCTTTAGAGAGTCTGCGAACGGGCGGTTCAAATTCTTTAAGACTCTATGCCGGCAAAATATGCTTTAGCCGGATGAACCATATATTTCAGCTGAGCGATCTGCTCCATTGATCTGAAGGCTGCCGGAACAATAACCGGATGAACGGGGTGAACCATTAAAAAATATAGTTCTCCCTATCACGCAGTGATGGCAGGTTTTGACAAAGCGGTATGACTTATTTGATCTCACAGCCCCGGGTAATATCAAATAAGACTACCCCGGTTTGTTGATTCTTCCCCTGGCGCCCTTTGCGCCTTTAGAGAGTCTGCGAACGGGCGGTTCAAATTCTTCAAGACTCTATGCCGGCAAAATACGCTTTAGCCGGATGAACAAAACAACTTTTCAGGATAAATTTCATAATAAAAGTTGTTTCCGCGCCTGACGCTTCCTGGTTCAAAGGTGATTCCATTCAGTATGTTCGCAGAATCCTGTTCAATAAAAATGCCAGAATCTTCAACTATCTGGACCAGAAGGCCACTCTCAAGCTCGTCCTTGAACACCTTGAAGGCAGACAGAACCGCCGCCTGCTGATCTGGTCTTTGCTGAACATTGAAAATTGGCTTGAACAATATCTCGAATAAGCTTAATTGTGAATGAAGCTATCGACATATTTGCGGGGCCATAGCCAAAGCTCTTATGCTTTGAGCTTCCCTGGTCGTACTCGAAAGTGTCAACAAAATGAAAAAAAATGAACCATCTCAAATATCGACACAAAAGCAGTTGAATGGCAAGCAAAATGAACCACGATCATTTTGAATCCTGGGTGCGGAAAATCAACTTACTGGTTGAAGCGGAAAAGGTCACCTTCAAAAAGCACTGTACTCTGCGGATGCGGCAAAGATCCATATCTGTCAATGAGTTCAAGGAAGCCATGAAGAAGGCTGAAATTGTTGAGTATTACGAGGATGACTATCCTTTTCCCAGCGCACTTATTCTTGGCTATACGTCCGCGGAAAGACCGTTGCATGCTGTCGTTTCTTTGGGACAGGGCAATGGAATTCTCTGGGTGATCACGCTCTATGAGCCCAGTACAAAGCTATGGAGCGACAATTTTAAAAAAAGGAGGGGCTGACATGGCTTGTCCACTGTGTAAAGGAAATACGGTTTCTGGAACAACCATTCTTCCTTTTGAAATGAAAAACGGCAAGGTGATTGTTGTTCTCAATGTGCCGGCCAGAATCTGCAATCAATGCGGTGAGGAATATGTGGATATGAAAGTTGCCAGAAAAGTTGAGCAGCTTCTGGATCGTGTTGAGCGAGACGGATTGATGATGGGGTTCGTGGAATACGGGGACGCTGCTTGAGGTCAGAGGTAAGCAGGAAGCGGCATGAGAGAAGCTTATAAGTTGTTAAATGGGGTGTGTTTTTGCTTACCTCTTTCCCCTTCCCGCTTACCGCAAT
>JAWOGL010000030.1:0-3629 GCA_046496945.1 Desulfonatronovibrio sp. | reverse complement strand
AATTGCTTCTGAAACTTTTTCATTCTCGCGTTTTTCCTGGCATAGAGATAGATCCACGGAATGGCGCCTAAAACCAATGCAGCCAGGGTGGCAAGCCCATTATTGAGGTTTATTTGTAAAATTGCCACAAAGCCGGTTACTATCGCCAGGGCTGAACCCAGGATAAATACGCTCAAGGGGTATTGCGCATTTGCCTGCTTTCTGAATTTTTCCAGGTCGTTCACAACAGGGATAAAGGAGATGATCCTGTGCAGTGTGAGCACATCGCTGAATTTTTCGCTGCGCACAATCCCGGGGGCGGAAGCGTGATACCTGGCTGCTGAAAGGTTTTTAGCCCGCTTTTTAACAGTCGGCCTCTCCGGCTGCACAATGATCCTGCGCGCATACATGAAAAGCTCAATAAATACCACCAAAGGGATAAATATTGTCAGTGCGAGTGTAAGTATTTCCATATGCCTGCCTTTTTTCCGGTCTCTGCTATATATAACTTCCGGGGTTGAACAGGTCACCGGATATCTTGATTCCGGCCTGCTCGAATCTCTCCAGGAATTTCGGCCTGACCCCGTGAAAAACAAAATTTCCGCGTATCCAGCCGTCGGGATCAATATGGGTCTGTTTGAACGAAAAGATTTCCTGCAGGGTAATCACGTTTCCCTCCATGCCCACTATTTCCTGCAGGCTCACAACTTTGCGGGTGCCGTCGGTCATGCGTGAGACATGAACTATCACATCCAGTGCGGAACTGATGTATCGCCTGAGAAAATCACTGGGAATCTCAAAGTTCGCCATGGCCACCATTGTCTCCAGCCTCATGAGCGCGTCGCGGGGCGAGTTGGAGTGAATGGTGGTTAAAGACCCGTCATGGCCGGTATTCATGGCCTGGAGCATGTCAAAGGACTCCTTTCCCCGGACCTCTCCCACGATTATCCGGTCCGGGCGCATGCGGAGGCTATTTATGACGAGCTGTCTCTGGGTCACTTCACCCTTTCCCTCGGTATTCGGGGGCCGGGTTTCCAGTCTTACAACGTGCTTCTGCTGAAGCTGTAGTTCTGCAGAATCCTCAATGGTAACTATCCGCTCGTTGCTGAAGATATACCCGGAAATCACGTTTAAAAGCGTGGTCTTGCCGCTGCCGGTGCCGCCGGATATAAGGACATTGAGCTGGGATTTGACAATCCCCTTTAAAATTTCGGCAATCTCCGGGGACACCGACCCCGAGGTCACCAGGTCATCCATCTCCATGGTATCAACCGCAAAACGGCGTATGGAAAGAATGGGCCCGTCAATGGCCAGAGGCGAGATAATCGCATTGACTCTTGATCCGTCTGCCAGCCTTGCATCCACCATGGGCGATGATTCGTCCACGCGTCTGCCCACGGAGGATACGATCTTGTCTATGATTTTCATCAGGTGGGCATTGTCCTTGAACCTGCCCTGTGTCAGCTCGAGCTTGCCGAAGCGTTCCACGTAGATCTGACTGTAGGTGTTTACCAGGATATCCGATACAGTGGGGTCCTGTAAAAACGGCTCCAGCGGGCCCAGCCCCAGGACCTCGTCCTGGATTTCAGTGATGAGGCGTTCCCTTTCCAGGGAGTTCAGCGGAACTGAGTGGCCGTTGTCCCGCAGTATATTCTGCAGAAGGGTTTTTAGCTCGGATCTCAGTGTGATCGGGCTGTAGTCCTCTATAAGGGAGAGGTCAACTGTGTCCAGCAGCTGCTCATGTATTTTGGTCTTTAACTCGAAGTACTCCTCGGGCAAGTATCTCTGGTGTTCGTCTGGATGCTGCGACAGATCGCTTAGTTCATTCATGGTCTTGTTCCTTTTTTCACTTTCTCTTTTCTTTCCGGCAACCCCTTGTTTAAAGAAAACAGGGGTGTTTGAATCATTGCAGATCCGGTCATGATGAAGCCGCTCGGAAAAGTTTTAAAAATTTTCCGGGTTTTTTCTGCTGCTGATCCCTGGCCACCAGTCTGTCGGCCAGCTCGGCAAGATTTTTTGTCACGTTCGCCCTGGGTGCTGATTTATACAGCGGGATACCCTGGTTTATGGCTGACATGGTCACGTAATAATCATTGGGGATGGTCCAGTAGATTTCCTTTTTGATGGACTCTTCAGCCTCCTTTAATGTAAAGGCGGAGTCTTTGATGTAGCGGTTTATCACAACGCGTACCCTTTCTTCTATCCTCGGGTCAATATCCCTCAGGGAATCAAGGAGCTTGTTTATGTTTGCCAGCGAGGGGATGTTTAACACGGAAACCATAAACACCCTGTCTGCCATTTGCAGTCCCCTCAGGGAAATATCTGTAAAGGATACGCCCCCGTCTATGACAGTGTAGTCAAACGTGCTGCGCATGATATTGAGCAGGTGGCTCATCAGGTAGGCGGTGTCCCTTACGCGGCCGTTTATGTAACCCGTCATGTAAGCCGGGGAGGGAAGCACGTGCACTCCCGACTCGTGCCTGGCCAGGATATTCATTAAAAAGGTTGAATCCACCCTGTTTATATTTTTGGCAATATCGCCCCAGTGGGAGTTCGGGTTCAGATCCAGGAAAGTCGGGACTTCACCGAACAGGGTGTTCATGTCAAACAGGGCAACCGGGCCCGAGTCCTTCTGCCTGGCCAGGCTTACCGCCAGGTTCACTGCAACAGTGGTGGTTCCAACGCCGCCCCTGCTTCCGAGCACGTCAATTATCTGCCCAATTTTTTTGGGTTTGTTGCGGTCAGGGTCGGTTGCGTTCTTTTTGTAATTTTCCAGGGCGCTTCTGAATTCCTCGTCTTTCAAGGGAAGGTTAAAAAATTCCTTTGCCCCTATTTTTATGGCCTGAAGCAGAATCTCCCTGTCAGTGTCTTCGGCTATCAGGAAAACATCCCCCACCGCCCCTGTTGTCATCCGGTATTTGAGATCCTGGAACTCCTTTGCCGTATCACGGCCAAGCTCGTATATGAGCAGATCGATCTTCTGTGAGTCCGGGTCCGCCTGCAGGGAAAATCCGTCAACAGAGGCAACCATGTTTTCCAGGGTTTTCCTGAGCTTGTTATTTCCGGTCTCGCTTAATAAATTAAGGGGCTTGTCAGCCATTTGTCACCTGTTTGATGTTAAATTGAAATTCATCCGTTCTTTAAGTTAGGTCAGTCACCGGCAAATCATTATTTAACAATTACCGGTATTCTATCCAGTATTACAAAATTTTCCCCCGCCGGTTTTTCCCCGAGGTACATGGGGCTCGCAGTCAGGAAGAAAATAGATTGATTTCTTGTCATATGGAGCAGCTTGAAGCCCGTCATCACTATCTCTATTGATGTTTTTACGATCCTGGCGACTCAAAAGCAGCGCTTACGAGCACAGGATGTTTCGCCATTATCCCAAAATTTGGCCCGCCGCTTTTCCCTTTAGGTGGATGGGGTTCGCAGTCAGGGAGAAAATAGATTGATTTCTTGTCGTAGGGAGCATCTTGAAACCCGTCATTACTGTCGTCGCTCGGGTTTTTAAGATTGAAATGATTAACAAAATCGTTCCATCGAATTTTACCATCGTCATTGTCATTGACCCAATCCGTATCCTGTGTGGGATCTCCCATCTGTGTCGGAGCTTCCGAATAATCGGGATCATTCTGATCATTGATCCAGAT
>JAWOGL010000086.1:0-13852 GCA_046496945.1 Desulfonatronovibrio sp. | reverse complement strand
CAGGAAGGGCGCTATGAAAGCGTTGTTGATTATTCAAAAGAACTGGACCGGGAGCGCTTTTCCCCGGAGATGCCTCCTTAATGGTAATCTTCGTAATCTACTATTTCGGCATCTCCGTTCTCAAACAAAAACGTCACTCGCCAGTTACCACTGACCTTCACTGACCAGATGCCGTCGCGATTCCCGGAGAGTTTGTGCAACTGAAGACCTGGCAGGTCCATATCTTTGGGATCTGTCGCTGCATTTAGCCGACCGAGAATAAGCCGAAGCCTCTTTGCATGAGCGGCCTGAATCCCTGCGGTGCTGCCGGATTTGTAGAATTTGGCCAAACCTTTGTGTCTGAAGCTTCGAATCATGACCTAAATGTACCTTGTAACGTATCGGGTGTCAACATGCAGATCCTTCCGGGGTTAGGAGAAAATGACATGATCGGGTCAAGACTACGTGCAAAAGGCCTGTCCCTCCCAAAATGCAGACTACCTCGTTCTGCTTATGCCCTTCCTTCCTGCCCCCAACTTCCCGCCCTCTGTCCACAACCTTCCCTTATAAAAATTTCTCTTGGCGTGGAATGGTTTGGTTGATTTTGTTCGCTGTCCCTGAAAATGAAGTCACAGGAGGCCGTCAGACAGCTTCCACAGGGGTCCCGAGGGGTTTAGTATGGGCTTGAATCAATGCGAGGCAAATATGGGCTGCCATCAATATTGCCATCATCCTGAAAATTTTTTTACGGTTTTTGCAATACCAGGGGAGGCGTATTTTTTATTGAAGGAAGGAACGAAAATCCGGAAAAAATCATGTGTCCGATGTAGGCAATGGGCGGGGAGCAACCAGCTTAATTTTCTTGACTTATTAGCTGTATATCTCGAAATGCTATGTTGGTAATATTGATGGCAGGCCGTTTTTGGACAAAAAAAAAGGTTACGATTTTACTCGTAACCTATTGATTTTATTGGTAGCGGGGACCGGATTTGAACCGATGACCTTCGGGTTATGAGCCCGACGAGCTACCATACTGCTCCACCCCGCATCAAGGAATTTATCTTTATAGTTACATCCATGCTTTCTGTCAACAATTATTTTTAAAAATATTTTTTTTCAAAGTTCTTGCTCAACTGATAAACTTTTAATATTAATTTTCCTGGAAATAATATAATATCATCACCTGAATTTGTGAATTTGTTTTTTTTTGCTGAATTGGTGAAGGCATTTTTTTGCCATTAGATATGCCAGGCTGGAGCCTGCCTGGTACGGATTTTTTCAACACGCTGTGAACCCTGGCTTCAGCTTTTACGGATTCATATGATAACTATAATAAATAATTTGCAAGGCCCGGGCAAGATTGTCTCTATCTGCAGGATTGTTAAGGCGTAAACAGTGAAATATCAGATTGGTTTAATTGGTCCAGGCAAGCTTCTGGGGCAGATTGTTCGTAAAATCACCCAGGTTGCTGAGGATCCCTATACTCAGGTCGCGGGCGTATGCGTTGTGGACAAAGAAAAATCGGACCTTGAGCTTCCGGTATATGCCAGGTGGCAGGATCTGGTCCGGGATTTTAATCTGGATTTTGTGGTGCTTTTGTCTGATGACAAAAAGCTGAAAAAAGAAGTCCGGGAAAACCTTCCCCTGGATATTGACCTGGCTGAAGAAAAGCCGGGTCAGTCGGGGATAATTAATATTATAGCCAGATCAGTTTTTCAGAAAAAATTTGATAAGAAAGTAAAATTTCTGGAAAGCCTGGTGCGGTCCCTTCCATTTGCAGCAATTATTTTCAATAAATTCGGGTTTGTCACTCACTGGAACAGCAGCTGTGAGGATCTGACCAAGGTCAGTTCGCAAAATGCAGTGGGAAAAAAAGAAGTGGGCCGGGCTTTTTATTATCAGGAAAAACCCCTCATAGGACAGATGTTGATAAAGGGGGCTACTCTAAGTGAATACCAGGAGGCTTTTTCAGATCCGGAAATGGATATCGAGATTAACCAGGACTCGGTGATGGTCAAGGGTTTTATGGCCTTTAAAGGCACCATGCAGGGATATTATCAGATTACGGCCCAGAAGATTGTTCTGGAAGGCAAAGATATCGGAGCAATTGAACTGATTCAGGACCTTAATCCACTCACTTTTCTGCAGGAGGAAGCGTCCCGGAAACAGGCAGCCCTGCACAGCATTGTAAAGCACCTGCCTTTTCCTATTATCCAGACCACAAGAGACGGGGCGGTTATTTTTGTCAACAGGGCCGGGGAGCATCTGCTGAGACATATGGTTGATGATGAGTCTCAGGAATTGCCGGGAAATATTTTTTTTGCGTGTCCGGTTATTCAGGAAGAGTTTTCCTCTTTTCTCCGCAATCTTTCAGTTGACGGAAGCAGAGATTACAATGAGGAAAGGCAGTTGAATAAATCTGTTTACTGGAAAGAATCTCACCTGGATGTAACCTGTCTCAACCCTCCCGGACAGGCTCATGAAGTTGTATGGATTATCAGAAATATTTCCCTGAAAGAAAAGGAATCCCAGCTTAACACCGCCCTGGCCATGGTGGGAACTATTTCTCATGAACTATCACAACCCCTGACCGCAATAATAAATTCTTCCCAGTTGCTTGCCAGGACCAAGCCCGACGACAAAGAAAGGGCTGCCAGACACCTGAAGATTATTGATGAACAGGGAGAAAGACTGTTCGGCATTTATAAAAAATTGCAGAATATTACTCAGGTTCGGCTGCAAAGATATCTGGATACGCAAATTCTGGATCTGGAGGAATCAGCCGAAGATATCAGGCTGCAGAATAAGGACGACTGAATTAGGAAAAAATATTAGAGGGCGCGCAGAAAAGAGTAGATTAGTCGATCCCCAGGTAGGCGTCCTGAACACTGGGGTTTTCCATGAGCTCTCCGGCCGGGCCTTCCAGGATTATCTTTCCGGTTTCCAGGACATAACCCCTGTGCGCTGTCTGCAGGGCCATCTGAGCGTTCTGTTCCACCAGCAAAATGGTGGTCCCGTCTGAATTGATTTTGGTGATTACTTCAAAGATGTTTTCCACCACTATGGGAGCCAGTCCCAGTGACGGCTCATCCAGAAGCAGGAGTTTGGGCCGGGCCATAAGCGCTCTGGCAATGGCCAGCATCTGCTGCTCACCTCCGGAGAGAGTCCCCCCTATCTGTTTTCTTCTTTCCTTAAGAATGGGAAAAAGTTCAAAAGATTTTTCCTCGTCCAGTTTAATGCCTTTTCTGTCTTTTCTGAGGTAAGCACCCATGAGCAGGTTTTCATAGACAGTGAGCCGGGGAAAGATCATCCGGCCTTCAGGAACCTGGGTAATTCCCATGGATACTATCTTGTCGGTAAGGGCGCTGGTTATTTCAGTATCCTGAAAAAATATTTTGCCGGTTTTGGGTCTGGTGATGCCGCTGATGCTCATAAGGGTAGTGGATTTGCCGGCCCCGTTGGAGCCGATCAAAGTTACGATTTCACCCTGTTTTACTTCCAGACTCAAGCCTTTAATTGCATGAATGTTGCCGTAATAGGTATGGATATCGTCCAGTTTAAGCATCTGCGGCCCCCCGTCCAAGATAGGCTTCGATAACCTTGGGATCTTCCCTGATTTCTCCGGGACCGCCTTCAGCTATTTTAGTGCCGTGATCCAGGACAACCAGTCTTCTGCATATGCTCATGACCAGCTTCATGTCATGCTCGATAAGGATAACTGTTATGCCCAGATCGGATATTTTGTGAATAAGTTCAACCAGAGACCTGGTTTCTTTAGGGTTCATACCAGCGGCAGGTTCATCCAGAAGGAGAAGGCTTGGATCTGTGGCCAGGGATCTGGCAATTTCCAGTTTGCGCTGAAAACCGTAAGACAGGCCCGCGGCTGTCAAAAAAGCGTATTTATCCAGACCCACGAATCTAAGCCAGTTCATGGACTGATCAACAATACTCTGCTCTTCTTCTTTCTGGGATCTGGTACGAAGTACCGCTCCGAAAAAATTGGCTTTGGTCCTGCAGTGTCTTCCTATGCGTACGTTATCCAGGACCGTAAGTTCGGAGAAAAGGCGGATGTTCTGAAAGGTTCTTGCTACCCCTAAATAAGTCATTTTTTCGGGCTTGTAGCCGTTGACGCGGATTTTTTTGTCGCCTGTTTCAAAGAGCATGTTTCCGCTGGTGGGTTTAAGCACCCCGGATATGCAGTTAAATATGGTACTTTTACCGGCTCCGTTTGGTCCGATAAGCCCCAGAATTTCCCCTTTGCGGACATTAAAACTGATGTCGGCCAGAGCCAGAAGGCCTCCAAAGCGCATGGTAAGACTGTCAATATCCAGAATATTCATGGTATCAGGAAGAACCCAGCTCTTTTTTCAGGTTGATGATGATGGGGTTTTTCTGGGACTGTGTAGCTATGCCCGGGAAAAAGCCCATGGGCCTGAAACGCATCATGAGTACCATAATAAGGCCATAAGCCAGAAATCTGGTCTCAGTAGGCAGGCCAAGAGCCGGCAGGGCCATTCTGAGGATTTCTCCCAGGGTGATCAGGATGATTGCTCCTGCCAGACTTCCCTTGAAATTACCCAGACCTCCCAGGACCACCATGCACAGCACCAGAAAGGATTCCCAGAATTTGAACATGTCCGGAGATAAAAACAGGGTCCATCTAGCCAGAAAAGCACCGCCCACAGCTCCAATAGCAGCGGAAATCGCAAACCCGATTACCTTGTAGGTCAGCAGGTTTACCCCGCAACTGGCAGCGGCTACGGAATCTTCGCGAATGGCGAACCAGGCCCTGCCCAGACGGGAATCTTCCATGCGGCCCATAATAACATAGACTACGGCCACCATGACCAGGCCCAGGTAGAAATACGGCCGGAGTCCGATAAATTCCCAGTACCAGTCCCATTCGGGGTTGATCATTGTGGACAGCCATGAAAAATCAATAATTACCGGATCAATTCCCGGAAGCCCCAGAGGCCCTCTGGTCAGCCAGATTTCATTGGTAAGAAACAGGACAACCAGTTCTGAAAATCCAAAAGTCACAATGGCGAAATAATCTCCAGTGAGGCGCAGGGTCGGCGCGCCCAGCAATACCCCCCACAAAGCTCCGTTTAAGGCTGCCAGAGGAACGACAAGCCAGAAGGAAAGGCCGAAATGGATGGTCAAGAGACCGGCGGTGTAAGCTCCGATACCGTAAAATCCTACATATCCCAGATCCAGAAGGCCGCAGAAGCCGGGAATAATATTCAGGCCCATGGCCAGGACCATATAGACCATAACCAGAACCATGACGTGGAGGACGTATTCGCTGGCAAAGGAAAACAGGGGGTAGCTGAGAGCCGCGGCCACCAGCAGGTATTTCAGGCTTTTTTTCAGGGTGATGTCCATGGATCAGACCTTTTCCACCATTGATTTGCCCAGGATTCCTGACGGCCGGAAAATGATTACCGCGATCATGACCGCATAGGCGATGCCGTCACGGTAAAGCGAGGATACATATCCTGCCCCCAGGGCTTCGGCGATTCCAAGGATAATCCCTCCAATCATGGCTCCGGGCACTGAGCCGATGCCTCCCAGCACTGCAGCGGCAAATGCCTTTACTCCGGCTACATAACCCATGGTGGGGTACAAAGTGTTGTAGTAGATAGCCACCATGATGCCGGCCACCGCGCCCATGGATGAACCCAGGGCAAAGGTGAAAGAGATTACCCTGTTCACGTTGATGCCCATGAGAGCCGCGCTGGTTCTGTTCTGGGAAAGGGCGCGCATGGCAGTGCCCACCCTGGTTTTATTAATGATGAGAAACAAAATGATCATGAGCAGGGACGCGGTGCCGAAGATGGATACCTGGAGCCAGCTTATGTTGGCATTGCCCACGCTCAGGGCCGTGGTGCGCAGGAAGGCGGGCAGGGCCTCCTGGGCAAAGGGCTTTGGTCTGCTGCCCCAGATGATCATGGCCAGGTTCTGCAGAAAAATGGACATACCGATGGCTGTTATCAGGGCGGCCAGCCTGGGAGATTGACGCAACGGGCGGTAAGCAAAAATATCAAGCATGACTCCGAAAAGAGCGCAGCAGCACATGGTCAGGACAACCGCAACGTAAATGGGCAGGCCGAAAACAGTAATAAATGTTACTGCCAGAAAGGCCGCCAGCATGAAAATCTCACCATGAGCAAAGTTTATAAGCTGAATTACTCCGTAAACCATGGTGTAGCCCACGGCAATAAGGGCGTATATCATGCCCAGGGTCAGTCCGTTAATAAGTTGTTGTTCAAACAAGGGTTTATTCCTTGGATAAAGAATCTAACCGGGATGGCCGGGTGTATTTTTAAGCAGGCTTAGAAATAAAAGCCATTAAAGTGACATTCTAAAAAAATAAAAACAAGGCAGCCGGACTTTTGTCCAGACTGCCCTGTTTGTCAAGTCTGAGTTAACGAAAAACCACGGCTGCTGCCTAGTCAAGCTGGACCGGAGCCGCCACAAACTCGCCGTCTTTTACCATTTTTACATAGGCAGGCTTGGGAGTGTCACCCACATCATTAAAATAGGTTGCACCGGTAATACCGTTATAAGCGTTTTCCGGAGAATCAATGGATACAAGATATTCCCTGATTTTTTCCCGGTCAGCACCGGCCTGGTCAATAGCCTGCAGGAGAACGCCGGCTGCGTCATACGCGTTGGCGCTCATCCAGTCCACTTTCCGTCCGAAACGTTCTCTGTATTCCTGCAGAAACTGTTTGGCATCGCCTTCAGCAACTTCAGGCAGAAAGGGTACTGTCAGGTATGTATTGTTCGCGGCATCCCCGGCCAGTTTGATATAGTCTTCATTGTCAAAACCGTCGGCTCCGAACTTGGCCACTTTCATGCCCAGACTGTCAGCCTGACCGGCTATGAGGGCGCCTTCAGGATAATAGCCAGAGATGAACAGGCCGTCGGGGTTTTTTCCTCTAAGCTTGGTAAGCTGGGGATTAAAGTCGGACGCACCAGATACGTAAGCTTCTTCACCGACGATATTCAGGTCAAGTTCACCCGCTTTTTCCACAAAGGCATTTTTAAGGCCGATACCGTAATCATTGTTTTCGTAGAATACAGCGATATTTTCCAGCTCCAGTACTTCGTCCACGTACTGGGCCAGGAATTCACCCTGGTAATCATCGCGGTAAACAACCCGGAAAGCCCAGGTTTTTCCGCTTCGATCCTTGCTCTGCTCACTGATGGACACCGCTGTTGTGGTGGGCGCGACTACCGGGATGCCATGACGGGTATAAGTCGGCATGGCAGCCAGATGAGCTGAAGAACACAGATGCCCCACCACACCGACAATATCTTTGTCCTGAGCTATTCGGGTGGCAACTGTGGCGGCCTCCCTGGGCGCACATTGTTCATCCATCCATTCCACTTCGATCTGTTTGCCGTTAATGCCACCCTTAGAGTTGATTTCCTCAACCTTGAGAGTGACTCCGGCCTTGACATTTTCTCCGTAGCCGGCCAGGGAGCCGGTAAACGGGGAAGCCACTGCAATTTTTATGGTTTCAGCCAGAGCAGGGGTGCTCAGAATCAGTACCAGACAACAGGCCATTACAGCCTTGAGCCATGTTCTACCAGTCATTTTAACCTCCTGAAAAACAGTAATACTTGTGTCAAAAGAATAGGACGCCAATATACCTAAAAACCCTATTAAAAAAAAAACGTATATTAATCAAGACAAGATTGCGGGATAAACAGATCATACTGCCTGCTGCACTGAATCTTGATCTGCTGAAGGAAACCGGGATGGAGCTGAAAAAAGAAGACCGGCAAATTAAACAAAAATTTGCCGGCCCTGTATATATCAGCCTTTTTTGCTCAGGTAAGGATTAAAGATGGGGGTGATGGAAGATGCCTTTTTGTATCCGGAAAAACGCTGGTTTTCGGTTTTTACTTTTTTTAATTCTTTAGCAAGCACCATATGCAGGTTTTTGGCGGATTCTGTAATTCTGGACTGCATTTTCTGCAGTCTGCGCAGTTTCTCCAGGAACTGATCGTTTGCGGTTCCAGGAGCGGAACTGAAGATATGTTCCAGGATTTCTTCTCTTTGTTCAGCCAGTTTTCTGGCGGTTTCTATGTCTTCATCTTTCAGGCTGTCCAGTTCCATGCGGCTGATGTCATAGGCCTGGTCCAGCTGACCGGATAAGTTGTTCATAATGGATTTCCTGTTTTAAAATTGAAAATATTTTAAGTTTTATTCTTAAAAAATGATTTCCGGAAGGAAATAGAGTCATTTTTCTGGATGGCCCCTTGTTTTGATTTGATGCCTGTCAGAAAGCTGTTACTCTTTATTCTGAACGTAATTCTTCCCTGATCTCAGCCACGATTTTTTTCCAGTTTTCCACCAATGGCAGGAACTCATATTCCAGAAGATCAGACAGCAGAACCCAGTCTTCATTTTCCTGCACCTCGATCATTTCAGTGAAAAGTTCTGACAGTCTTTCCACCGCCTTGTCCATGCGGCGGCTGTCCCTGAGCCTGAACTCGTTTTTGAGCACGTTGACCATGCCCATGAAATCCCGGGTTACTTCCAGGAGGTCCTGGTACATGTCCAGGGCTTCCGCGTCATCAGCCTGACGGAAGTATTCAGCAACCTGGGTTCCGCCTTTGGACATAAGGGATATAACCTTGTATAATTCCCTGGTGATATTGATGGCCATGTCTGTGGTATCCATGGTCTTGATTTCCACCTTGTTGACATCGCTGGTCTCAATGTCTTCGGACTGGTGAGGATAAATTTCCGAGAAGGCCTGATCATCAACCAGAATATCCGTAACAATGCGTTGATTCATGGTGTCGGCTTCCATTACATTGATAAGAAGATCCTCCAGATTGGTAAAATTGTTTACGCTGAGATCAGTAGTTTTTCCGTCTATTACTATCATTTTTGCCCTCCTGTGATGACTGATTTTCATTAAAAATAGGAAATTTTTTCTAGGTAAACTGGTTTGAGAGGTGATATACAATTTGCGTGCCAGTTGCCGCATCAGCTTAAAGCTTGTGTATGCACTGAAAACAAGGGATTACGCTTTGAGAAATTCATCCAGGGAATCAAGCAGAGAAGAGTATTTGCGGCACAGGAGGATTATTTTGTCCAGTTCTGTGGAACCGACCTGGGTCTGGTAGGTCCATAGCAGACCCAGAACCGGAAAATAGGGGCTTTGGGACAGCAGCCGGCTGAGACGCTGCCAGGTATTCAGAAAATTTTTTTTGACTCTGGGCACAGTAACCTTGCGAAGTACGCCGGCCTGTTCTCCGGCCAGGTGGAGCAGAGGGTTTATACTCCGGATGTGTTCAACTATTTCCCGGCAGTACAAGGGGTCCGGCCGGGAAATATCCAGAGGCATAGAAATGTTTTTTTCTTCCAGAAAAAGGCGGTAAAAATGATGCTGAATCTGCATCCAAAGAGAATAATTATCCCCAGCCGCTTCATTGACCGGCTTAAGAAAGTAGAAGCCTTCCTTAAATGTGGTGCGCCTTGCCTTGGCCTGGCTGGTTTCAAGTTCTGGCCAGGTTTTAGTGTCGAGAAATGTTTTTGTGGCCTGAAAGACGGTTTCAGGAGTAATTTTTTTCCTGCACGCAAAACCGCTTCGGCACTGGTGATCAAAGGAGCAGGGATGACACTTGATACCAGGTTCCAGACAGAGGCAGTTTTCCAGGTAAGGTCCGGTGTCCCAGGGCTGAGCAGTGGCCAGAAAAAATGCCAGGCTTTTGACACCCAGGCCCGCAGCAAGATGCATGGTTCCGGTGTCATTGGTTATGAGCAGCTTTGAGCAGGCCAGGGCAGCTGAAAGCTGCTCCAGATCGGTCCGGCCGCAGAGATTGATCGCTGGTGAACCGGACAGTCTCTGGTATTTGTCAGCCAGATATTGTTCATTTTTACTGCCCAGAAGAACAGGACAGATATTGAGTTCTTTATTCAGCATGGCTCCCAGGGAAACAAAGTTTTCTACAGGCCAGCGTCTTTTATCATCACTGGCGCCAAGCTGAAAAGTTATGTATCCGGAAAATTGCCGGCTTCCTGATTCCTGGATCAGTAAACCCTGCATGGTGCTCATCTGGGCCTGTCCGGGGCTGATAACGGATAATTCTGTGGGGCCTTCATCCAGATGGGCTGTCCGGACAAACAGATCCACTATATTGAATGGACTGGAACCCCGGTGGGCTGATGATGCCTGCAAAAAAGCGGACCAATTGCCGGAGTAGCATCCAAAGCCGGTTTTATCCAGGAAAAACCCCCTGTTTTCCGGGGACTGATAAAGTCTGGTCAGAAGTCTGGAACTTAGAGAAGCTGTAAGATTGACTGCCAGGTCAAACCGGCAGCCCCGGGTAGTGCCTGCAACCCAGTTTTGAAGCTCGGTAACGGCTCTGGCCCAGGAAGCGTCCAAAAGGGCCAGAAATCTGGCTCCGGGAAAAGGGTGAATTTGATCCGCGTCGCTCAGCAGATTAGCGGCAAAAGCGAAGTTTTCCAGGCAGACCAGGTGGGTGGAGTAACCACGTGCCTTGAGTTTAGTCAGGACAGGCTGGCTCTGGATAAGGTCTCCAAACCTGGTAAGATTGATTATTACGGCTTTTTTATCCACACGGATTCCCTGTTTCCGTTTCAAGTGTTTATGATTATTGTTCAAGTTTCCTGCGGCCGTAAACGGCCTGGCCCAGGGAAACACAGGCATCTCCGGGGGGCAGGTTCCTGTGGACCAGAACATTCAGCTTCCGGTCTTTGAGCAGAGCGGCAAGAAGCTTGAAAAGTGTCATGTTCTGCATTACTCCGCCGCTGAGTCCTACTGTTTTAATCCCGGTATCCCTGGAAATTTTGAGTACCCAATTGCAAATTCCATGCGCCAGGGAAAGATGAAAGCGTCTGCTGATTATTTCAGGTCTGGTTCCGGCGTCTTGATCTTCAAGTATTTTTTCAAACAGGGCATGGGTATTGAGCATCTCAAGGCCGTTACGGGACACGCAGTCTGTTTCATAATAATTTGTTTCGGCCGGGTCCTGGATCTTTTCCAGTCTGATGGCTCCCTGTCCTTCATACCGGATATTGTGAACCAGACTCAAAAGCGCGGCCACCGCATCAAACAGCCTTCCGCATCCCGAGGACAATGGAGAATTTATGTTCTGGTCCAGCATCTTAAAGATGATCTGTTTCTGCGGACCCAGCTTGCGCAGCCAGGGAAAATCCCGGGAATCTCTTATCCCCAGCTGATGCAGGAATCCAAGAGTGATTCTCCAGGGTTCTTCAATGGCCTTTTCTCCTCCGGGCAGAGGAACCGGGGTGAATGATCCCAGTCTTTTCATTTCCAGGGTGGCGTTGTCCACCAGCAGGAGTTCACCGCCCCATAATGTGCGGTCCAGGCCAAGGCCTGTTCCGTCCAGGGCGACTCCCAGGCAGGCTCCCTGAAATCTGTTTTCCGCCATAACCGAAAAGGTATGGGCAAAGTGATGCTGCAGGGTAAAAACCGGCAGGCCGGATTCTTCTTCAGCATATCTGGAGCTCAGATAATCCGGATGGAAATCGCGCACTATGGCCTGAGGGGATACCTGGAGGATTTTTTTGAAATGGTTGATGGTTTCCAGAAAAAAGTCATAGGTTTCCAGGTTTTTAAGATCTCCGATATGCTGGGAGACAAAGGCCTGATCATCTTTGGTCAGGCAGATGGTGTTCTTGAGCTCTGGCCCGGCTCCAAGAACAGAAGGCCCTTTGCCGGGCAAAAAAACCGGAACCGGGGTATAGCCTCTGGCCCTGCGCATGAAAACAGATTCCCGGTCCGCAGCGAACACGACGGAATCATCACAGCGGATGAGAATGTCTCGGTTGTGCAGCAGAAAATAGTCGGCAATGGGGCTTAAACGCTGCAGGGCTTCGCGGTTGCCCAGGCTGATGGGTTCCTGACTGAAGTTTCCCGAGGTCATGACCAGGGCGGCTGGCTTGTCCGGAGGAATGATTTTTTTGAAATGATAAAACAGGGCCAGGTGAAGCGGGGTGTACGGAAGCATGAGGCCCAGGCTGTCAGTATCCGGGGAGAGCAGGGGGCTTAAGACCGGCGGAGTTTTGACAGGCAGGATGACAATGGGATGTTCCATCGAATCCAGGGTCTTTTCCTGACAATGGTTTATCCGGGTGATCATCCGGGCGGTTTTAATATCCGGGACCATAACTGCCAGGGATTTGTCCGGCCTGTTTTTTCTTGCCCTGAGCTCACTTATGCTTTTATCGCCGGTCGCGTCGCAGACCAGATGAAACCCTCCCAATCCTTTTATGGCCAGGATTCTGCCCTGGAGCAGGAGTTCTGCTGCTTTGGAAATAGCCTGATTTTCTTTGACAAGTTCTTTACCCTGATTATCAGTAAGCCACACCACAGGGCCGCATACCGGGCAGGCATTGGGCTGGGCATGGAACCTGCGGTTTAAAGGATCCTGGTATTCAGCCAGGCAATCCGGACACATCTGAAAACAGGCCATGGAAGTTGAGGGCCGGTCATAGGGTATGGAGCGGGTGATGGTCAGCCTGGGGCCGCAATTGGTGCAATTGGTGAAGGGATACAGAAACCTCCTGTCCGCGGGATCCAGGGTTTCTTTACGGCAGTCCGGACAGACTGCCGCATCCGGGCTTATAAGGACCTGATGGCTGCTTCCGGATGTGCTGGAGGTGATGATGAACTTTTCATGGTGAGCCGGGGATTGAATGTTTTGAGCCTCAACAGAGACGATCCGGGCCAAAGGAGGCGGGTTTTGTCTCAGCTGCCGGTCAAAGGCGGCAAGGTCTTCTTCCCTGCCTTCAATATCAATGGTCACTCCCTGTTCATTATTGGAAACCAGGCCCTTAAGCGAAAGATCTGTGGCCAGACGGTATACAAAGGGCCTGAATCCCACGCCCTGTACCCTGCCGTTGACAATGTATTTTTTTCGTTTCATTCTAAATAGTTGAGAGTTGGAAGTCTAAGTTAAGACAATAATTATGTTTGTACCAGCTTAGAAGGCTAAAGGCTCACAGGCAAGTAAATAATGTACATGCAGGATCATTATTTTTAATACAGCGATACAATGATAGGATTTGAACATAAACCCGCGGCTCAAATCCAAGAACCCGTTTTTAACAACCCATAACCGGAATCAACCAGAACATTATGAAAGAATATATATCCATTTCCAAAGCCAGACACCATAATCTGAAATCCATTTCCCTGGATATACCGCGCCATCAGCTGGTGGTCATCTGCGGACCTTCAGGGTCAGGCAAATCAACCCTGGCCTTTGACATTATTTATGCCGAAGGTCAAAGGCGTTATGTAGAATCCCTTTCAGTCTATGCCAGACAGTTTCTTCCGCAGATGGACAAACCCCAGGTGGAAAAAATCGGGGGGCTTTCTCCGGCTATTTCCATAGAGCAGCACGCCCTGTCCCGGAATCCGCGCTCCACAGTGGGAACGGTTACAGAGATTTATGATTTTCTGCGGGTGTTTTTTGCCAGGCTGGGCCGGTCTTTCTGCCCTGGATGCTCCAGAGAAGTGAGCGCGCAGTCTGCTTCCCAGATTATTGATAACATCATGGAAATGAAGCAGGGAACCAAATTCATGGTTATGAGTCCTTTAGTGGAAAACAAAAAAGGAACCCATGCTGATCTGCTCAAGAAACTTAAGGCCCAGGGATTTGCCAGAGTCAGGATAAATAAACAGGTGCAGAATCTGGAACCTCTTCCCTCTCTGGAAAAAACAAGCGCCATACCCTTGAGCTGGTGGTGGACCGGCTGGTTCTTAAACCTGAAATCCGCAAGAGACTGGCTGATTCGGTAGAAATGGCCCTGAGTTTCGGCCAGGGCGCCCTGGTGATATCAGTTGTTGACGGAGAG
>JAWOGL010000015.1:0-3941 GCA_046496945.1 Desulfonatronovibrio sp. | reverse complement strand
ACGCCTATAAGGGCCTCTTCCATAGGACCTCTCTGACCCATGTCATCCCGGGGACATGCGTTCCAGATGGTAGCAGCCACGATCTGGTAGTTTTCGATGTAATGATCTTTGATTTTGATATAATGAAGCAGGGAGCCTCTGGGAGCCTCGGTCAGCCCCATTCCTTCGCCTTCGGCCGGTACCTCGGAATGAACATAGGTTTCTTCACCGGGTTTGACTTCACCAAGCCATTTTTCCACTGCCTTGGCCACGATAAGAGCCTCTTCAGCCCGGGCGATATGCCTGCCCAGAATGGAGAAAGCCTTGTCTCCCAGATCGCGCATCCTGTTGAAGCCTGCTTCCTGGGCAACCGGACTCAGTTCAGGGTTGGTGATCCACATCCTGGCCAGTGGTCCGGCTTCATGAGGCAGGTTGTTGTACCTTGGAGCCTTGATAAAGCTGTAGGCGCCTTCTTTGTATGGATCGGGCAGGGTTTTTCCTTCGCTGGGACGCAAACCAGTAGTTTTGTCGTCAAACCAGGAGTATTTGACGTATTCCATGATCTTATTGGTATCCAGCGGATGATCTTCGCCATTGGTGTAAACGCCCGGCTTGAGAAGGAACTCGTTTTCATCATCGTCCAGAGGAAAGACACCGTAGGAAATAACATTTTTCCAGCCCGTACCTGTTTCCAGAAGATCCGGATAGACCGAGCCCAGGGCATAAACCAGGGGCAGATATTCATTTTCAATGAATTCCGAGACTTTCTTGAAACGCCACAGGAAGCCGACAATCTTGTCAGCTGTGGGAATTTCAGTGGTTCCGCCTACAACCATTCCCTGGACGTGAGGCATTTTTCCGCCGAACAGGGCGACCATTTCATGACAGGTCCGTCTTACTTCCAGGGCTTTAAGGTACTGATCCACTCCCACTGCATTAGTGGAAGCGTCAACCCGGATGTCATTATTGGCGTACCTGGGTACAAAAGGAGCCACATCAGGTCCGTTTACATAGTCAAGCGCGGCCAGGTGATAGAAATGTAAGATGTGAGACTGCAGAAAGTTGGCTCCGAAGATCAGGTTGCGCATGATTCGCCCATTGGTGGTAACCTTGACGTTGAATGCGTCGTCCAGGGCCCGGACAGAAGCCGTGGCATGAGCTGTGGGGCACACGCCGCAGATTCTCTGCACCAGTTGGGAAGCGTCCCTGGGATCACGATCGATTAATATGTTTTCAAACCCTCTGAACATAGGGCCTTGGCAATGGGCGTCAACTACCACCCCGTCCTTGACCTCCACCTCAACCTTCAGGTGTCCTTCAATCCGGGTTAAGGGATCGACTGACAATTTTATTTTCTGACCCGGAGCGTAAGCTCCAGGAGCTGCTTTAGGCTTTTTTCCTGCCATTTCGTTACCTCCTCAAAAGGTTTTATATCAGGCTGTTAGATTGCCTCGTAAAATGGAGACATGGCATCCGGGAATCCGGGTTCTACACATCCGGTACATACAGCGTTTTCAACGCACCAGTTGACGCCGTTATTCCAGCGGCGTTTCCAGCAGTCAGCATTTGCGTTGGGGGCCTTGCATCCCAGGTCAAAGCGGCATCCTTCCTTGTCTGTAAAGGTCTTGCTCATGATGCCCTGGTCAAAATAACCGCGATATGGACAGTTGTCATGAATATTTCTGCCGAAAAAGATTTTTGGCCTTCCATGCTCGTCCAGTTCGGGAACTCCGTACATAAGGACATGGGCAATAGTCCCGACCATCCAGTCCGGATGGGGAGGACAGCCCGGCACATTAATGACAGCCTTGTCGATGTTGTTTTCTTTGTAAATCTGGGTCACTGGAGCGGCCTCTGTAAGATTGCCCCAGGCAGCTGGAATACCGCCGTAAGCAGAGCAGGTTCCCAGAGAAAGAGTGGCAGCACACTTGGCTCCAAGGGTCTTGGTCATTTCAAGCATGGTGATGTGTTTACCGTCTCTTTCGCCCACATAACAGTATTTTCCATCAGCTGCTTTGGGCACGGAGCCTTCAATAGCCAGGAAAAATTTGCCTTCAAACTTCTCAGCCACCTCAAAGAGATGGTCAAGTGCCAGAGCACCTTCGGCAGCCATCACAGTTGGATGGTACTCCAGGCTGATAATTTTTAACAGGACTTCCTTAATGCTGGGGTGGACAGCATTGAGCAGAGACACGGAGCAACCCGTACAGCCCTGACCCTGGATCCAGATGACCGGTGCTTTCTGGGCCTCCTTTTCCATGGCTTTTAACAGACCTGGATGGACCATCTGGGAAATTCCCAGGCCAGCCACGGTCCCGCCGCAGATTTTTACAAAATCGCGTCTGGTTAAGCTCATAACCCTTCCTCCTTGGTTAGAAATGCCAGCGGTTTTTAAACCGTGTGAAAAAAAACACTCTTAATCTCTAATAGATTACTTATATTTCTATTAACCAAATTTATAACTCATTGGCAATAGGAAATTAGTTGAGCAAAAAAAAAAGATTGTTATGCATTTCACATGTATGTTTGTTAAATGCGTAAGATGGTTTTTTTGTTCCCATGGCTTTGCCTTCGGCATAATCCCAAGATTTGTCCTGGTCTTTAGCGCATAAACCAGGCAGACTTGACAACAGTAAATCAACTGCTTTCCGGAAAGAAAATCGTCCGTATCAGCATCCTGCAAGAAAGATTTTCCGCACGGAAATTAATTGACAGAAAAACATTTAAAATACATTTAAAAGGTCCATCAACAACGAGGGAAGAATTTTTGTAATTATTCACCATAGTCATCGGCCAGCCTTAGCAGGTTGTTGAAAATCTCCCAATTGGCTTTGCCGCTGTAAAAAGTTCAAACTCGCACCTGTATAAGTACGCCGCGACCTTGAACTTTTTTTTGCTCCCCCTCACTCGGAATTTTTGAACAACCTGCCTGGCAAGGACTTTTCTGGCACGCTGTTAAATTTATCGGTTGATCATAAAATATGGCGAGTAGATACGTTTTTTTATAGCAGTAAATGTAGTTCTGACTGTTCAGCCTCTAAACAATTAAACTAAACAACACAAAAAATGAATAAAGAAAATCCCGTTCAAGATACTGACAACGGCAATGAAAATTTAAGCCATATAAAGATAAAAGATAAGGATATCTATCTTTTGGGAACCGCCCATGTTTCTCAGCAGAGCGTGGAAGATGTTAAAAGGGCCGCCGAAGAAATTAATCCCGATACCATCTGCGTTGAGCTTTGTCCTTCCAGGTATGAGGTTCTGGTCAGGCAGGATGCCTGGCAGAAGATGGATATTTATCAGGTGGTCAAGCAGAACAAGGCCCTGTTTCTTCTGGCCCAGCTGGCCCTCAGCACTTTTTACAGAAAAATCGGGGAAAAACTGGGGGTAAAGCCTGGCGCGGAAATGCTTGAAGGGGTAGAGCAGGCAGACAGGCTCGGCGCGCGCCTGGTGCTGGCTGACCGGGACGTAAATATTACTCTTAAGCGGGTCTGGTCTTCCCTTTCTTTCTGGTTCAAGCTGAAATTTCTGGCGCATCTTATGCTCAGCATGATGTTCCAGGGCAATATTGAAAAAGAAGATATCGAAAAATTAAAGAAAAAGGATCAGCTTGAACTGGTTATGGAAGAATTTTCCAAGTCTTTTCCCCAGGTACAAAAGACTCTGGTGGATGAGCGTGATCAGTTTCTGGCCCATAAGATAGTTTCCGGACCAGGACGAAAAATCCTGGCTGTGGTCGGAGCGGCTCATATCCCGGGTATTTCCAAATACCTCGACCAGGATATTGATGTTTCCGCTCTGGTCCGTACCCCTCCCCGGCCTGTGTGGCCTGTTGTGGTCAAATGGGGTATTCCCCTTCTTATTTTAGCCCTGCTGGTGTACGGATTTATGGCTCACGGGGCCCAGCACTCGGTTCAGTCCATTTACATATGGGTTCTCATCAATGGAGTGTTTTCCGC
>JAWOGL010000281.1:0-15711 GCA_046496945.1 Desulfonatronovibrio sp. | reverse complement strand
TCAGTTTAAACTTCATGACTCTTACCCGATGTTTTAGTTTATTGTAAAGGACATTAGATGTCACATTCTTCGCTTTATAAGAATAATTCCTGAAACTATTTTTTATGGAAAAGTATATCAAATAATTGCAGCTACTTATTTTTATAAAATTTTTTACAGAGATTAAAAGTTGCAAAGGCATGAGTAAGCTCTTATTTTTTTACCGGAGAAAGATTAGCGGGGGGCAGACCAGAATCATTTTCCGGCAGGAAAACATTTTTTTCTGGTGCGCGGGATGTCCGCCCGGTGATGAGATCAGCTGCGGGTTGTTGTTTACAGATTTTGATTGTTGTGAAGTTTAGACAGGTTTATTTTAAATTATTTTCCGGAGGACTTTATGAGTAAAGAAGTTGATAAGTATTGGCGGCTGAGGCTTGGTCAGGTCAAGGAAAATCTTGAAGGCAATAATTTTGAATGCTTTATTGCCCGGGACGTGAACGAGGCCAGGGAAAAGGTTCTGCAGGATATAATGCCCCGGATTAAACCATCTTCCGTATCCTGGGGCGGTTCTGGAACGTTTAAGGAGACCGGCCTGTATGAGGCCCTTAAAGACAGCCGGAATATGGATATTCTGGATACCTACGACAAGAGCGGCGGGCTGGAAGCAGCAATGGAAAACAGGCGCAGGGCCCTTTTGACTGACCTGTTTATTACCGGCACCAACGCTTTAACCGACCAGGGATATCTGGTTAATCTTGATATGATCGGCAACCGGGTGGGAGCTATTGTTTTCGGCCCCAGAAATGTTCTGGTTCTTTGCGGGCGAAATAAAATTGTAAACGATGTGGACGACGCCATGGACCGGATCAAGGATTTTTCCGCCCCGGCCAATGCCATGCGTCTGGACAAGAAAACTCCGTGTGTCAAAACGGCCTATTGTCATGACTGCGAGAGCCCGGACCGGATCTGCAATGTGTGGACGATTACTGAAAAGTCTTTCCCCAAAGGCAGGATTATCGTAGGTTTGATAAATCAGGATCTGGGACTTTAACAGGCTGTTGAAAATCTTCCAATTGCTGCGTCGCTATAAGTTTTGTTCAACGTTCAACGTTCAAAGTTTAAAGTTCAAAGTTCAACGTTCAAAGTTCAACGTTCAAAGTTCAACGTTCAAAGTTTAAAGTTCAACGTTCAAAGTTTAAAGTTCAAAGTTCAAAGTTCAACGTTAAAAAATAAAAAATGATTCCGGGAACTTTTTTTTCCTTGCGCTTGAAATTTTTGAACAGTCAGTTGATTAAGGACTTTTTTTAACAAGCTGTTAATGTTGTGGTTCATGTATAGACGGAAGGGGAAGTGAATGGGTTTTTGCTTCCAGACCATAGATTTGGGCTTGAGGTAATAGCGTGCTCAGGTTAGTTTTATCAGGAGAAAATGACGTGCGGTTTTACCACCTGATTTTGTTTGGAAAGTGTTTTTGCCGACCAAAAAATACCCGGACCTGATACTTTAGCCTGGAGGGTTATCTTGAGTAAGTACCAGACAATCCCTGAGATTTTTCGCAGGAGTGTTGAAAAGTTTCCGTCCCGGCCGGCGCTGGGCTATGTGGGCGAACAGCCCCTGACATACTCGCAGCTGAATGATAAAATCATGGGGCTTTGCGCCATCCTTGAGGAAGCCGGCATCAAGAAAGGCGATAAAGTCGCTATTTTGAGCGAAAACAGCCCGCAGTGGGGGATAGCCTTTCTGGCCGTTACCACCATGGGCGCAGTGGCTGTTCCTATCCTGACCCAATTCCATCCCAGCGCGGTGGTTCATATCATCA
Source organism: Desulfonatronovibrio sp. (assembly GCA_046496945.1). Classification (GTDB taxonomy): domain Bacteria; phylum Desulfobacterota; class Desulfovibrionia; order Desulfovibrionales; family Desulfonatronovibrionaceae; genus Desulfonatronovibrio. Next base: position 13,913 of record JAWOGL010000281.1, on the reverse strand, counting down.
GGCATTCCGAGGCCAGGCTTGTCTTTGTCTCCAGAAGCCTTTTACCTAAGATCGGAGAGTCTGATTTTGAGGATGTGGAAATAATCTTTATAGATGATTTTTCACCGGCCAACCATGAATCCGAAGGCAGAAAAAGGATTAAAAACGCCCTGAGTTCCGGTCGCAGAAGTTTTGACCGGCTCAAGCAGTATGCCTACAAGTTTGCCGGATGGGATTATTTAAGCAGGGTGGATCCGGAGGATCTGGCCGTGATTGTCTACACTTCAGGTACGACAGGGCATTCCAAAGGGGTGATGCTGGCTCACAAGAGTCTGGTCTATGACGCGGACATGGCTGGAAGGCTGGTGGATGCTGAATCAAAAGACAAGTTTCTGTCCATTCTGCCCCTGGCCCATACTTATGAATGTTCCCTGGGGCTTCTGGCTCCCATTCTGGCCGGGGCTTCAGTTACATATCTTCAGGAGGCACCTACTCCCAGAATTCTTCTGCCGGCCATGGAAAAGGTTCAGCCTACCATAATGCTTATGGTTCCGCTGGTAATAGAAAAGATATTTAAGAACAAAATCCTGCCCAAGCTGAATAAAAACCGCGTTATGCGGGGGTTGTACGGCTTTTCCGCAGCCCGCAGGAAACTGCACAAGCTGGCGGGAAAAAAACTTATGGCTTCTTTCGGGGGCCGGATCAAGGCCCTGTGTATTGGAGGGGCAGCTTTATCTCCTGAGGCGGAAAGATTTTTAAGAGACGCCGGCGTACCTTATTCCGTGGGGTACGGACTGACTGAGACGTCTCCCCTGGTGGCAGGAGCCCGGCCTGCTGAAACCAGATTTACTTCCACCGGACCGCCGCTGAAAGGCCTGGAGCTTAGAATCGACAATCCAGATCAGGAAACCGGCATAGGTGAAATTCTGGTCCAGGGTCCCAATGTGATGATAGGATACTACAAGGCCGAAGAAATAACCAGCCAGGTGCTTGCCAGTGACGGCTGGCTGCGTACCGGAGACCTGGGCAAGCTGGATAAGGATAATTATCTGTATATAAAGGGCAGACTCAAAAACGTAATTATTGGACCAAGCGGGGAGAATATTTATCCCGAGGAAGTGGAAGCCATAATCAATCAGTTTGATTACGTTCTGGAATCCCTGGTTTATTCTGTACAGGGCAGACTGGTTGCCAGAATCCATCTCAACTATGAACAGCTTGAAGATGACCTGAGCCTGAACAGCATGGCAGAATCCGAAGTACTTTCCAGGACTGGCAAGCTGCTGGAAGAGCTGAAAAAAAACGTCAACGCCAAAGTTTCCGATTTTTCCAGGCTTAGCAGGATAATTGAGCAGACCGAGCCTTTTGAAAAGACCCCTACCCAGAAAATAAAAAGATATCTGTATATTGAGGATGTTTAATGTCAAATTTTACCCATCTTCACTGTCATACTGAATACAGCCTGCTGGACGGGGCCATCAGGATCAATGACCTTTGTTCCAGGGCGGTGGATCTGGGCATGCCTGCCGCAGCCATCACAGACCACGGGAATCTTTTTGGAGCCTTGACCTTTTACCTGACAGCCAGAAAATTCGGAATAAAACCCATAATCGGCTGCGAGGTTTACATCGCCCACAAGCATCACACGGATAATGAAAGGCTGCGTTATCATCTGGTTCTGCTGGCCATGAATAATGCAGGCTACAAAAACCTGATCAAGATAGTGAGCACTGGATGGCTCAAGGGATTTTACTACAAACCCAGGGTGGATAAACAGATTCTCAAGGATCACAGCGAGGGGCTTATTGCCCTGTCTGCCTGTCTTCAGGGAGAAGTGCAGCATTCAATGCGAAAATCCGGCTTTGAAAAGGCCCGCGAATGTGCCGGACAGTACGCGGATATTTTTCCGGGCAGGTTTTACCTGGAACTTGAGGCCAACGGCATGCCCGAACAAAAAGACGTTAATGAAAAACTCATAGAATTGTCCGGCAAAACCGGTTTGCCTCTGGTGGCTACCAATGACTGTCATTATCTGCACGCAGACGACGTGGAGGCACACGACACTCTGCTGTGCATCCAGACCAATGCCAAAATCACTGATGAGTCAAGGATGCGTTTTGACACTGACGAGCTTTATTTCAAGACTCCTGAAGAGATGGAAAAGGAGTTTGCCCATTGTCCTTCTGCCCTGGAAAACGTGCATAAGATTATTGAAAAGTGTAATCTGGAACTGGAGACAGGCAGGCACCATTTCCCCCGGTACGAACCGTCCAGAGAAAGCACCCTGGACCGTGAATTTATTACCCTGTCCAGGGAGGGTCTGGAACAAAGACTCAAGCATCTGCCTTATGAGGTGGACCGGAAGCATTATGATGACAGGCTTGAGGAAGAAATCAGCATTATCTGCGACAAAGGATATCAGGGTTATTTTCTCATTGTGCAGGATTTTATCAACTGGGCCAAGGCCCGGGATATTCCGGTAGGACCAGGGCGGGGCTCGGCCGCTGGCAGTCTGGCTGCCTATGCCCTGGGCATTACAGATCTTGATCCTATAAGATACACCCTTTTGTTTGAAAGATTTCTGAATGTTGAACGGGCCAGCATGCCGGATATTGATGTGGATTTCTGTTATGACCGCAGAGAAGAAGTTATCCGTTATGTGTCTGAAAAATATGGTCATGACAGCGTGGCCCAGATAACCACCTTTGGGAGCATGAAAGCCAGGGCGGTGATCAGGGATGTAGGCCGGGCCATGGGCATCAGCCTGGCCAGGGTGGACAAGGTTGCCAAACTGATTCCTGAAGAACTCAAGATGACCATTGACAAGGCCCTGGAAAAAGAGCCTGAACTGCGCAAGATAGTGGATGAGGACAAGACTATCGCCAAGCTTATCGATGTCTGCAGGCGGCTGGAAGGTCTGGTCAGACACGCGTCCACCCACGCTGCCGGGATAGTTATCTCGGACAAGGCCATGCAGGAATATCTTCCTCTGTATAAGGGAAAAAAGGGGGAGGTGGTAACTCAGTATGATATGAAAAGGGTAGAAGATGTCGGCCTGATCAAGTTTGATTTCCTGGGTCTCAAAACCCTGACCGTAATCAGCGAAACCCTGAAGCTGATCAAATTAAGCAAAAGGCCGGTACCTGACATGAGCACTCTGGCTCTGGATGATCCGGATACCTTTAAGCTCCTGGTCCAGGGGCTTACCGACGGTGTTTTTCAGCTGGAGAGTTCGGGAATGCGCGGAGTTCTAACTGATCTTAAGCCCACCTGTTTTGAGGATGTCATCGCTCTTCTGGCCCTGTACCGTCCCGGACCCCTGGAAAGCGGCATGGTCAATGATTTTATCAACCGCAAACATGGCAGGACCGAGGTGGAATACGCCCATCCTCTGCTGGAATCCATTCTTAATGAAACCTACGGGGTTATTCTGTACCAGGAGCAGGTCATGAAAATAGCCCAGGTCCTGGCCGGCTATTCCCTGGGAGACGGCGACATGCTCAGGCGGGCCATGGGTAAAAAGGAACCGGCGGTGATGGCCCAGCAGAGAAGCAAGTTCCTGCAGGGTGCCAGAAAGAATAATATCCCTGAAGATGTGGCCCAGCATATATTCAATCTCATGGAAAAGTTTGCCGGATACGGATTCAATAAATCGCACAGCGCAGCCTACGCCCTTATTTCCTACCAGACTGCCTATCTTAAGGCCCATTACCCCCATGAGTTTATGGCCGCTCTTATTACTTCGGAAGTGAGCAACACCGACAAGGTTATTGCTCATATCAATGCCTGCAGGGACCTTGAAATTGAAGTGCTGCCGCCCTGCGTTAATTCAAGTCTTTATCAGTTCAGTGTGGAAAAGGGCAAAATCAGGTTCGGGCTCAGCGGAATCAAAAACATCGGCAAAGGCGCTATAGAATACATTACCCAAGAGCGCCGGAAAGGAGGTCCGTTTAAAAGCCTACTTGATTTCTGTGAGCGGATAAATTCTAGAAAAGTAACCAAGAGAGTCATTGAGATGCTCATCAAGAGCGGAGCAGCCGACTGCTTCGGGTGCAGCAGAAAAGCTCTTTTTGAGGGCATGGAAATGGTCGCGGCCAGGGCGCAGCGCAGCGCCAAACAGAAGAACCACGGGCAGCCGAGCCTTCTTAGTCTGATAACTCCCAAAAAGACCTCGGTTGTGCAGGGGCTGGGCATAAAATGTCCGGAAAATGATCTGCCTGAATTTCCTGACGATGAAAAATTGAAGCTGGAAAAAGAGTCCCTGGGTTTTTATTTGAGCGGCCATCCCCTGTTTCCTTTTCGTCAGGACATTAAAAGACTGAATCTGAAAAATATCCAGGACTGCCGGGATATGAGCGTTAACGCGGAGGTTGATCTGCCGGTTATTGTGGTGGGTAAAAAAGAAATAATCAATAAAAAAGGCGATAAAATGGCTTTTTGCCAGATTGAAGATCTAACCGGAACCGCGGAGATAACCCTTTTCGGAGATATGTATGCCAAGGCCAGAAATCTGGTGGACGGTGATGAGCCGCTGGTGGTTAAAGCCAAAATCAGCGGTTATCAGGGGGGATTGCAGACTGAAAAGAACGGTGAAGAAGAGGCGCCCAGAAAAGTAAAGCTTACAGCCCTGGAGATCGGCAGGCTGGGGGATGCTGTTTCTCTTGGTTGTGAACCGGTGAGGATAGATTTAAGCATAGATGATGATAATGCCAGGGAAGAAATGCTGGGCGAACTGATGATGATTGTTCAGAAGCATCCGGGCAAGGTGCCTGTTCATATGAACATGGTCCTGGACAGGGATGTACAGTGCAGGCTGCAACTGGGGCCGAGGTTCGGGGTGACACCCTGCCAGGGATTCTGGTCTGATTTAAGCAGGATTATTGATGGGGTTTAGCAGGTTGTTGAAAATCTCCCAGTTGGCTTTGTCGCTGCAAAAAGTTCAAACTTAAAGGTGTGTTATATGTCAGAATCCATATGGTCTCTGCGGGTAAGTTCTGAATTCAGTTCTTCGCATCAACTCTTAAATTACGGAGGCAAGTGCGAAAGTCTTCATGGACACAACTTTCAGGTCGAGGTGGAGGTCAGCGGAAAGGAGCTTGAACCTGATACCGGCATGCTTATGGACTTTAAAGTGCTCAAGCAGAAACTGTCGGAAGTGCTGACCGAACTGGACCATACGCATTTGAATGATCATGAATACTTCCGCAAGGTTAATCCTTCATCCGAGAATCTGGCCAGATTTGTTTACAACCGGATGAAAAAAATTCTGCCCGGAGATAAGGTCCGCCTTGACTGGGTCATGGTGGCTGAAAAGAATTCCTCCAGGGCTTTTTACCGGGAAATGTGAACTCCGGGGCAAGTTGTGATAAACAGGCATGCTTATTTTTTTAATTTTTCCCTGCCCATGAGGTTGAGGATTACCTTGTTCAGCCTTTTGGTGATTTTGGGATCATACTTCCGGCTAGCGCTCATCATGTATTCCAGGGCTTTGTCATAGGGCAAAGCTTTTTCATTTCTTGTCATGGTCAGTTCGCAAAAGGTGTGACAGACCGCGGCGATTCGTCCATGCAGACTGATCTCTGTTCCCCTCAATCCTCTGGGCAGGCCTGAGCCGTCAATCATTTCCTTATGCTCAAGGTGGCAATTAAGAACTACTTCTTCCATTACGTCCAGCTTGCGCATGATGGCGGCCCCGTTCATTGGATAATTGGTTAGTTTGGCCTGCTCATCGCGGGTAAGGTTGGTCTTTTTTTCCAGGATAAAATTCGGGACCCTGGTCAGGCCGAGAATATGGGTGAATAGTCCCAGGGCAAGCTGATCCAGGGTCTTTCTTTTGAGGCCTTCTCCCTGGGCTTCCATGAAGATGGCCAGTCCGATAATTCCAGAATTGTAGGAAAGATGACTGTTTGAGTGTTCATCATGCAGCAGGTCCAGCAAATGGTTTATTCTGGTTTTTTCCGTCCAGAGATATTCCGTAAGTACCCAGATGTCGGATTTGAGTTTTTCCAGAACCGGAATGACCGGCTGGTCATAGAATGCTGAAATTTTATCTGTAAGGGCGTATTTGATGATGTAGGTGATTTCATCCGTGGTCAGGTTTTTGTCCACCAGGATGAGATCCAGCTGTTTGCTTATATGCTTGGCGTAAATTTTGTGGTCAGACCTGGATACAAACAGGCTGCCTTCTCTGCTGAGACGGGTCATATCCTTTTGCTGATCTTTACTTAGCCGTTTTTCCGCGTAGTAAAACGGAGTCAGCTGGGCAATATCCTCATTAAAGTGATACAGGTTCAGGGGGAGCCTGAATTTAGGGAAACTTTCCAGGATATCGGGTGAAACCTGGTAAAATTCCTCGTTCAGGTTTTCCGCATCAATTGTTGTTTGAGCCATGGTTTTATTCTCTTATAAGTTCAGGGTTCAAATTCTAAAATGAGTGTGATTATTCACCCCAGCCGCTGCCCAGCCTTGGATTGTGTGTTAAAAATGGGGGAAGGCCGGTTATTTTCTGTATATTTTTAAAAGGTTTGTCAGTGATCTTTCCTGACCGGTTTTGGGATGGCCGGCTGTTATGACCAGCTTGTCTCCGGCTGAAAACTGGTCAAAGTCTTCAGCGAAGAGTTCAGCTCTTTGCAGGTGATCCCTGGGTATCTCGGAAATATTGACCGACAAAACTCCCCATGAAAAATTCATATACTTCTGCATGTTGGTGTTGGGGCTGAGACCGTATATCGGCTGCCGCGGCCTGCATGAGCTTATAAGTCTGGCTGTAAATCCGGAATTTGTGTGAGCCACCAGAGCCCGGGCATCGACTTTCTGGGCCATGAGGCACGCGGCAAAAGCCAGAAAATTCTCGCTTCCTGTTTTACCGGGTTCAATAGGGCTGATTCCTCTTTCAAAGAACAGTTTTTCAGCTTCTTCAGCGATTTCTCCCATATATCCTACGCACTCCACCGGGTATTGTCCCACCGCGGTTTCCTCGGAAAGCATCAGGCAGTCAGCACCGTCCAGTACCGCGTTGGCTACATCAGTGGTTTCAGCTCTGGTGGGCATTGGGTTGTGCACCATGGATAAAAGCATCTGGGTGGCAACGATTACCGGCTTGGCAGCGGCGTTGCAGGCGGTAATGATTCTTTTCTGCAGAGTGGGCAGGGAAGGCAGGGGGCATTCCAGGCCAAGATCCCCCCTGGCCACCATGACCACATCGCTTATGTCAATGATTTTCTCCAGTCTTTTTAACGCGACTTCCCTTTCCAGTTTGGCTATAACCGGGATCCATTTACCCTGATCCGCAATGATGTCTTTGGCTTCGGCAATGTCTTCCGGTCCCTGGACAAAAGACAGGGCTACCGCGTCAATACCCAGTTTCAGTCCTTCAACCAGATCAACTTTGTCCTTAGGGGTAAGAGCGGAAATAGATGTCCTTATCCCTGGAATGGAAACCCCTTTGCGAGAGGTAATGATTCCGGTATCCGCGGCCTCCAGCTTGACGATTTTCCCCAGACGTTCGGTCGCTTCAAACTTCAGCCCTCCGTCGCTGACCCGGACAATATCTCCGGGATGTATATCTTCCAGGATATCAGGATGATCAAAAGTGATATACCGGGGATGTTCTTCCCGCAATTCTGAAGGGCCCATGTATACTTCTTCCCCGGCATTAATGGTCATGGGGGACTGCTTGAGATCGCCGGTCCTTATTTTGGGGCCGGAAAGATCCTGCAGGATGGTCACGCTGGTGGCTGTTTCTTTTTCCACATCCCTTATTCTCTGAAATATGTCTTTGAATTCATCCGCGCTGCCGTGAGAAAAATTGAGACGAAATATCCTTACACCTTTCCGGACCAGTCTGGTGATCATGGACTTTTCCCGGCAGGCCGGCCCAATAGTGGCAATTATCTTGGTATGCATATTTCCTCCTTCCAAGTAACTTGAAGCGTATAAGTGACAATTTCAAAGTATTCTGGTTCTGCCATACAGATTGCTTCGGTGGCTACGCTGCCTCGTGGGTTGCAGATTTTGCGTAACTGCATCTGTGACTGTCTGGTGTCATTGCGAGGGAGTCTTTTTACCCTGCTGAATACACGCAGTGCAGGCGCAGCCATTCAACCGGGGCGAGCGTGGCAATCCCTGTTGTGAGCAAAGCGAAACAATCTCGGGTTGAGTCAGTTTAAAAGTTACTCGCAGGTTGTGTAGCGAATAATTATTTTTTGTAGAATTGCTTGAATGATTGTAAAAATCAATGTTTTTTTAAGAAAATATGGTCAAGCATGGGGGATATCAGAAAAAAATATAAAAAATGCAAAAAAAATATATCGGCAATAAAACAATAAAAAATAGGGGTTTATTCGCTGAAAATGTTTGTTCTTAAATAAAATTGGGCAATACTTTAGTTTTTTCCCTTGACTTTTTCTTGCCTAAAGTGAAATCCGGTGGTAAAAAGTGGTAAATAGTGGATGAGGAAAAATGTTTAGAGGACACAGCCAGAGAAGCATAGATCCCAAGGGCCGGCTGATGCTGCCGCCCGAATTCAGGGACAGGATAATGGAAATGTCGCCGGACGGCAACATTATGATCACCAATTTCGATGATTGTATTGTGGCCTATCCGTTGTCTGAATGGGAGGAGATTGAAAGCAGCTTTAATAAATTGAACATGGCCAATAGAAAGTTCAGGGATTTTCACAGATTTTTTATATCCGGGGCAACTCAGGTCAAGCTGGATAAGCAGGGCCGGATTCTGGTGCCTCCCTATCTTCGTTCTTATGCCGGGATTGCCAAGGAAGTTGTCCTGGCCGGGGTAGGCAGAAAATTTGAGATCTGGGATCTGGACCGCTTTGAAACTCAACGCAGGAAAATGGAGCAGGATTTTGACGGCATAATGGATTCCCTGGCGGAAAACGGTTTTGAGTTGAGGTTTTAGTAATGACCACCCATTTTTCAGTAATGTCCGGTGAGGTAATTGATTTTTTACGACCCTGCAGGGCGGGAAAGTATTTTGACGGTACCATAGGGCTTGGCGGACACAGTCTGGAAATTCTAAATTCCTGCGGAGGGGAATGTTCTGTGCTGGGAACGGATCTGGATCAGGATGCGGTTGAGCTTTCCAGGCAGAGGCTGAATGAATTTGAAGACCGGGTTTATATTTTTCAGGATACATACCGCAATTTTGAATATTACCTGGAAGAGATTGGATGGGATAAACTGGACGGAGTTGTTCTTGATCTGGGAGTTTCTTCTCTTCAGCTGGAAGTTGCTGAAAAAGGGTTCAGCTTTATCAAAGACGGGCCTCTGGACATGAGAATGGGGCCAGGAGCAGGCTTTGTTTCCGCGCAGCGGCTCCTGGAGAAGATATCCTATTATGAGTTGAAAAAAATTATTGGTCAGTATGGAGAAGAGCCCATGGCCGGGCGGGTAGCCAGAGCTATTATTGATGCCAGAGAAAAAAGAGGCATTCACACAACCCTGGAGCTGGCAGAAATTGTAGAAAAAGCTTACCCGGCACGCAGAAGGGCTCTGGCCAGAAATCATCCGGCAACCAAAACTTTTCAGGCCCTGAGGATTGCCGTGAATAAGGAGCTGGAAAGTCTCAAAGATTTTCTGGAACGTATAGTTGACCGGTTAAGTCCGGGCGCCAGGATGGTGATTATATCCTTTCATTCACTGGAGGACAGAATTGTAAAGCATTTTTTTAAACGCGAAGCCTCGGGGTGTGTGTGCCCGCCGGGTTATCCGGTCTGCCAGTGCGGTCATGAAAAAAAGCTTAAAATATTAACAAAAAAACCTTTTATTCCCACAGATGACGAGCTCCGGGAGAATCCGCGCAGCAGAAGCGCTAAGCTCAGATCTGCGGAAAGGATTTAGCAGGTTGTTGAAAATTTCCCGGTCAATTACCCGGCAGGGGCAAGTTTATTGTCATGAGCAGTAAAAGCAAATCCAGAATATGGGGATGGCTGACTATGACCCTGGTGTTGACCTTCCTGCTGGGGCTGACCAAGGTCTGGGTCAATATTGAAAGGGTGGATCTGTCCTACCGTATGCAGAACATTCAGAAGGAGTACAGGGAAAACCGGGAATTAAGGACCAAACTGACCATGGAGAAGAATAATCTTCTTTCTCCGTACAGACTTAAAGAGATCGGAGAGCAAATGGGACTGTCCGCCCCCAGGGACAGTCAGATAAGAAAAATCAGGGATTAATGATTCATATGCCTAGAAGAGCTCCCAGCAACAGGAAGAAAGACAGAACCAGGATCAAGATTATCCTTGTTCTTTGTCTGGTTATTATCGCCTGGATGGGTTTATGGAGCAAGGCTTTCATAGTGCAGGTCATGCAGGGTGAAGAACTCTCTGCCATGGCTGCCCGGCAGTATTTCAGCAAGGAGAAGGTTACCGGAAAGAGGGGGGAAATATTTGATCGGAATAAAGTGGTCCTTGCCCAGAGCATTAAAAGCAAGTCCGTGTATGCCAATCCGTTTCTGGTGGATGATCCTGATTCAGCAGCTGTAACCCTGGCTGACGCTCTGGAGAGCAAACCGTCCAGGATGAAAAAACTTTTACATCAGAAAAGCAGCTTTGTCTGGATAACCAGAAAGATCAGTGACCGGGCGGCTCACAGGGTGGCCACCCGGGATATTCCCGGAATATTTATTGTTGAAGAACACTCCCGGGTGTATCCGCGCGGCCATATGCTGGGACAGGTTCTGGGTTTTGTGGGTATGGACAATCAGGGTCTGGAAGGATTGGAAAAATCTCTCAATGAAACCCTTGCCGGCGCTCAGATGGTGGTTGTCATGCAAAGAGACGCATCCGGACATAAAATGTCTCTTCTGCCCAAGGATCCTTCGGCAAAAGTGGATGGTCAGGATGTTGTATTGACCATTGATTCGGAAATACAGTTTGCTGCTGAAAAAGCCCTGGCTTCAGCAGTAAAAGAGAGTAACGGCAAATACGGAGTATCTCTTGTGGTTCATGTCCCCAGCGGGGATATTCTGGGCTGGGCTACTTATCCGTTTTTCAATCCCAACGATTATCAGAATTTCAATTCTTCAATCTGGCGGAACCGGGGTGCAGTAGATCTTATTGAGCCGGGTTCCACCCTGAAACCGTTTCTCATGGCCGCAGTCCTGGAAGAAGGCATTGCCCAGAGTGATTCATTGTATTTTTGTGAAAACGGCAAGTGGCGTTTTGGCTCCAATCAAATAAAAGACGTAAAAGAATACGGCTGGCTTACTCTTAACCGGGTGCTGCGTTACTCCAGTAATATATGTTCGGCAAAAATCGGGCTGGACCTGGGACCAGGTCCATATTTTCAGTATCTGGATAAACTGGGATTTTCAACTCCCACCAGTCTTCCTCTGCCCGGTCAGGGAAAAGGCATACTCAGACCGCCCCAGACGTGGGGGAAAATGGATCTGGCTACTATTTCATTTGGTCAGGGTCTGGCTTCCACGCCATTGCAGCTGGCCCGGGCTTTTTTAAGTCTGGCCAATGAAGGCCGGTTTACTGAACTCAGAATTGTCAAGGATGAAAAAGGGCCTGCCGGTTTCGGTCCCAGGATTTTTTCAAAGGAAGTAAGCAAGGAAGTGATGGGAATGCTCAGGGATGTTGTGGAGATGGACGGCACCGGATCCCTGGCCAGGATATCCGGCCTGGAAGTTGGCGGAAAAACCGGAACCGCTCAGAAATCTTCTCCTCTGGGTGGTTACGGCGATGAATATGTGGCATCCTTTGCCGGTTTTGTTCCGGCCCGCGACCCTGAATATCTGATAATGGCCATCATAGATGAACCTTCTCCCCGGCATTACGGGGGAGTGGTGGCAGCCCCGGTTTTTGCCGAAATCGGAACCAGCATTGTTTCCTCGGGACGAGGTCTCGGACTCAGAAATATTCCGGAAAAAAATCAGGAAAGGATTAAGGCCGGCAGCACCGCTGAAAATGCCAGGTTCGTTGTGAGCCAGCAGCCTGACAAAACAGCCTGGGGAGAAGAGGTTCCTGATTTGCGCGGAACGCCCCTGAGGCAGGCAGTAGAAGACCTGTTAAGCGCAGGAGTTGTTCCGGTTCTGGATGGCAGGGGCGTGATTGTGAAAGGGCAATCTCCTGCTCCGGGTGAAAGCTGGAATAAGGACGGCCAGGAAGTGGTCCTGCATCTTGGGGAATCATGATGAACAAAAAGATAAAGGATTTTAAGCAGCTGACAGACGAAGCCCGTAAAGGCACAAAAGTCAAGGTTCATTCCGGTCAAATTGAACCGGGTGATATATTCGTGGCTGTTCCGGGGACCCGGTTTGACGGAGCCGAGTTTATTCCTGAGGCCCTTAAACGCGGGGCTGCCTGGGTGGTGGCGGGTCCCGGCCAGGCAGATAAGTATCCTGGCAAAAACGTACTTGTCCATGAAAATCCCGGCTTTGCTCTGGGAGAACTGGCCAGAGCCATGTACGGCACTGACCGGTTAAGTCTTGGCTTAATAGGGATAACCGGAACAAACGGAAAGACGACCACAGCGTATTTGCTGGAGCATATATTTCAGAAAAGCGGTTTTAAAACCGGAGTTATTGGTACTGTAAACTATCGCTGGGCAGATAAAATTCTGGACGCGACCATGACCACTCCTGATTGTCTCAAGCTGCACGAGATGTTGTCAGTTATGGATAAAGACGGAGTTGAGATGGTTGTCATGGAAGTTTCGTCTCACGCCCTGGATCAGAACCGGGCCTGCGGCATTGATTTTGACGCAGGCGTTTTCACTAATCTGTCCCAGGACCACCTGGATTATCACCAGGATATGGAGAAATATTTTCAGGCCAAATCCAGGCTTTTCCTGAATCCTGAAAGAAAAAACTCTTTTCAGGCAGTTATTAATGCTGACGATGAATATGGCAAAAGACTGATAAAATCTGTTTCCAGGGCAATGGGATTTGGCCTGCATGAATCGGAACAGGTCGATTTAAGAGGGAGACTGCTGAAAAATGATCGCACCGGCATTAGTCTGGAATGTTTATATAAAGATCAGCAGTGGATCACAGATTCATCCCTTTGCGGCAGACACAACGGTTATAATCTGCTGGCTGCCCAGGGTGCGGCTCTGAGTATGGGGCTTGGGCCCGAGCATTTCAGCTGCCTTGACTCATTCGGCCAGACCCCGGGTCGCCTGGAAAAGGTGATTAATGAGCTTAATCTGGATATTTATATAGATTACGCTCATACCCCGGACGCCCTGGAAAACGTCTGCCTTGCCCTCAAGGGCCTGGATTTTAACAGGCTTATTGTTGTGTTCGGCTGCGGCGGCAACAGAGACAAAACCAAGCGCCCTCTTATGGGTAAGGCAGTTGCCGGCCTGGCTGATGTTGTGTTCCTGACTTCAGATAACCCAAGAGATGAAGATCCGGCCGGCATAATTGAAGACATAAGGCCCGGCCTAACCGGCTGTCTCAGGCTTTATGTGGAGCCGGACAGAGGCAAGGCCGTAAAAGCGGCTGTTGATTTCATGAGTCCGGGGGACGCTCTTCTGGTGGCTGGAAAAGGTCATGAAACATACCAGGAGATAAGAGGTATACGCAGCGCTTTCAGTGACCTCAGGGTGGTAAAGCAGGCGCTGGCTGACAGACAGGGGAACACGAACAGGGATTAACAGGTTGTTGAAAAACTCCCAATTGCCTTTGTCGCTATAAGTTTAGTTCAACGTTCAATGTTCAATGTTCAAAGTTCAACGTTGATAAGTAAGAAAAAATGATTCCGGGGACTTTTTTTGTTGTTTATCCGGCACCCACTTGAGTGACTATTATCCCGGCATAAGACTTAGTGGCATCCTAAGTGGGTAGCGGGACTGTCGCTTGGAATTTTTGAACAACCTGCCTGGTAAGGACTTTTTCAACACGCTGATAAGCCCTACTATTAAGCTAACCGGGTTTTTGGATAAGTCAAATATCTTCTTCGGGTTCCT
>JAWOGL010000243.1:0-3674 GCA_046496945.1 Desulfonatronovibrio sp. | reverse complement strand
TAACCGTCACCCCGGACCAGATCCGGGGTCCAGGTCTTTTTATTAGATCCTGGTGAATAGTTATGTTTGATCTAGGATTATATTAGAAATGATACAGATGGCAGGGATTATGGGAAAAGCGTTTTTGGGGATGCTTCAGTAGGGAAGGAAAAATGCCCTGGAAGTCCTTTCGCAACATTTACATCCGCTGGATGCCCGGAGCAACACTGCCCCGCCCTGGGTCATGAGTAAGACCCGGCGCCACTCATGGGTAAGACCTGGCGCCACTCATGGGGAAGACCCGGCGCCACTCATGGGTAAGACTTGGCGCCACTCAATTTCCGTTCGCCCTGAGCTTGTCGAAGGGTGCGGGGGGTGCCGGGTAACCGGCATTCCTGCCGCAACCCTGGCTGCATAGATATGGGCCTGGCTTTTTCTTTGTAATTTACTTAAGAAAATGGTTACTTGACCGGAATATGATTCAACAGGTTTTTTTCAAGGCTTTTCTGGTAATACCCAGGGAACAGGGTGATCATCCTTTTGGCCACCCAGATTCTTACAGTGCCCATTTTGAAAGCGAAATAGGCGTTCTAAGGCAAAATAACAGCCTATTTTGGCATGTATCATTCAAAACTTCAACATGTTAGCTCGGTCTGACCCCAAATGCCACAGCAAATGCCCCAAATGGACAAGGAAGTACGCAACTGAAGAACAGGCTGAATAAAATGGAAAACAGAGTAGAAATATACAGGGAAAGTGACGGTCAGACGCAGGTCAAAGTTGCCTTTGATCAGGATACTGTCTGGCTTGATGCACATCAAGTAGCCCAGTTGTTTGGCGTGCAGCGTCCAGCCATTGTTAAACATATCAGCAATATTTATAAATCATGTGAACTTGATAAGCAGGCAACCTGTTCCATTTTGGAACAGGTTGCTTCTGATGGCAAAAAGAGAAGAATGAACCTGTACAATCTTGATGTCATTATTTCTGTAGGGTATCGTGTTAATTCAATTCGTGCCACCCAGTTCAGACAGTGGGCAACAAAGAGGCTTAAGGATTACCTGATCCAGGGCTACATCATTAATGAACAAAGACTGTCCCAAAAACAGCAGGAAGTAAGGCAGCTAAAAGATGGAATCCACATCCTCAGCCGGGCTATTGAAGAAAAGGCAGGAGATACAGACTTTGAATGGCTGAAGCTCTATGCCAGTGGCCTGCGCCTGCTGGATGACTACGACCAGGAAAGACTTGACACCAAAGGCGATACCAGGACAGCAGTTACATATCCATCCCATGAAGAGTATCAGGCTGTCATAAGCCAGATGCGCAAGGATTTTGGTTCGCCAGTTTTCGGACAGGAGCAGGGGCCAGGCTTTAAAAGTGCGGTTGAACATATCCGTCAGGGATTCGGCAATCAGGATTTGTATCCGTCCTTTGAGGAAAAAGCCGCGACCCTGCTTTATCTCATTGTCAAGAACCACGCCTTTGTTGATGGCAATAAGCGAATTGCAGCAGCGAGTTTTCTATTGTTTTTGCAAAAAAACAATCGCCTCATGTCTGCCCAGGAGGTACTGACCATCAGCAATGAAGCTTTGACCGGATTGACCCTTTTCATAGCGGTGAGCAGGCCCGAGGAGATGGAAACCGCGAAAAGATTGATCATAAGTATCCTGAACAGGAACAAATAGAGTGCCTCTGCCGGAAATTAAAAAATTATGTGTCCTGCCGCGACCTTGGCTGCGTGAATATGGGCCTGGCTTTTTTCCTTGTAATCCACTTAAAAAAATGGTTGCTTGACCGGAATTTGATTCAACAGGGTTTATTATGAATTTTCTGAAATGCCCAGGGAACAGAGTGAGAGTAGGCTTCATGGTTCCCTCTTTGCTCATTTTGAATGGGAATTTCTGCATACCTACATTCATTACACACCGTTAATGATAATGAATGGTAAATGAAACAAAACGCAGTCAGACTCTGTTTGCCGGCTGTACATAATAATATTTTGAGCGCTTAACTTTACACATCGCGTTTGACGCGGAGTGTAAAGTTAAGGTTGATTTCTAAAAATTTATTATTCCTTGGCTGGGATCGCCAGCTGATTGTTCGTGATCAATTTTTTATCCCAAGGAAAAAAGTGAACCAGCATGGACCTTACTCCCCTGATCAGTGAAATTTACAAAATTATTATATTTGTGATTTTTATTGCCCTGCTCATCGGGATATTCAAGTCACCCTGGGGCAAAGGAATTTTCGGCGAGGCAATGGTCAGGCTTTTGTCTAAGCTGATGCTGAACAAAAATAATTACCGTCCCTTTCATGACGTGACCCTGCCCACGCCGGACGGCTCTACCCAGATCGATCATGTGTATATTTCACCCTATGGTATTTTTGTTGTGGAAACCAAGAACATGAAGGGCTGGATCTTTGGAGATGAAAAGCAAAGCCAATGGACCCAGAAGATTTACAAAAAGAACTTTAAATTCCAGAATCCGCTTCGTCAGAACTTCAAACACGTCAAAGCTCTGGAGTCCGCGTTGCAGATTCCAGCAGATAAAATCCATTCCATTGTCACCTTTGTGGGAGACAGCTCTTTTAAAACACCCATGCCGCCCAATGTAACCTATGGAGCAGGCTTTATCCGGTATATCAAGTCATTCAAAGAGAAGGTGCTTTCAGAGGACCAGGTAAAGGATCTGACGGCCAGAATTGAATCCGGCCGCCTGCGACCTGGATATTCAACCCGCAAGGAACACGTTCAGCGGCTTAAAGAACGGTCAAATCCGCATGCAGAGAAAAAATGCCCAAAATGCGGGAAACTTATGGTCCTGCGCACAGTAAAATCAGGTCCCAATGCAGGAGATAATTTCTGGGGCTGTTCTGGATTTCCTGGATGCAGAACTACGCAGAGGTTTGATGGCTGAGCCATGGTTTGGAAAAAGAATCAGGGCCAGATTCCTTGACCAAAAATCAAAGAGGCCTCAATGAACCACATCTACTATACCTTCCAAAAGCCCGGATGACTGGGCGCGGCTGCTGGCTGATCCTGTAAAGCACTGGCGATCCGGCTACTCCGCCAGAACGCGCAGTGGCAAAAAACCCCTAAGTGGGAATTGGGCAATGTCGAATGAATTGTGTAACGCATTGGGTAATTTTACAGAATGAGTTACAGAATGGGGGCAGACTCTGTTGGCTTTTTCCCCGGAGTTCTCCGTGCCTGCTGGAAATGACCGAGCTGGAGAAGAGGCTTAAGCAGCTGGGTCAAGCCCGGGCTCGCAGCGAGGAAAGCAAAAGGGCCAAGAAATATATTGTTGAACAGCTTCTGACCAGAGGTTTCAAAAAGACCGAGATTGCAAAGCGATTGGGGATATCTCGCATGGCAGTACATAATATTCTGAGTGGTTAACTTTACACATCGCGTTTGACGCGAAGTGTAAAGTTAAGGCTTTTTAGAACATCGACAGATAACGAATAAACTGAGTTTTGCAATTCCCGTTGGCCCTGAGCTTGTCGAAGGATGCGGGGGGCAGGTAACCGGCATACCTGCCGCGACCCTGGCTGCATAGATATGGACCTGGCTTTTTTATCTTGTAATCCCCACCAAAAAATGGTTACTTGACCGGAATTTGATTCGACAAGGTTTTTTCTAAGGCATTTTTAATGATACTCAGGGAAAGGTCGAGGTCATTTCCTTTGGC
>JAWOGL010000221.1:0-10146 GCA_046496945.1 Desulfonatronovibrio sp. | reverse complement strand
GCACATTACCCATTCCTCGCTTGATTAAAAATGTGTAATCCAGGCTAAGAACGTGCTATCAAGACTGTGCTGCGGAAAAATATTGCCCCAGCGTACACCTTTTAGCAGATCGTAGAATCTATGCAACCGGGGTTTCCGGATGGAAACTACCTAAGAAGTGTTTGAACTTTTTGCAGCGGCAAAGCCAATTGAAAGATTTTCAACAGTCTGCTGAACATTCAAATATATATCCAACCCCACCTGATAGCAAGAATGAATTGAGGTGCAGACAAACCTGCAATAAGGACTTCCACGCGAAAAAATTGAAATTCAAACCTGAATATAGATTGACTTGAAACAGGGGCTTATGATAGTTCCTGATGTTTGTGAACGAATGCACGAGCATCCAACAATTAAAGACTTAATAATTATATGTTTTTCAAATCCAAATCTTATCAGACCATGTGGGGAGAACTGGGAAAAGCCAGTCTCATGGGCATCCATCTGGTTTCATGCACCTTTGTAGGTTTCGTCATTGGCTATTTCCTGGATAAATGGCTTGGCACCGAACCCTGGTTCCTGATAAGTTTCCTGTTTTTTGGGATTGCGGCCGGATTCAAAAACATGTATCAGGAAGCCAGGAAAATTCATGAGGCGGATAAAAAGCGTGATGCTGGACCGGATAAACCAAAGGACTGAATCGTTTCTGCATGGCAGAGGGCTGACCCTTAGCAGTGTCCGCGTACTTGTCCGCAATCAGATTTATCTAAGCATCCTGGGTTCTATAATCGCTGCCGCTTTTTTCTCCAGCCCGGTGCTCACGGGCTTTATCACCGGAGCTGCTCTTGGCAGCGTTAATTTTTATTTTCTGGCAAAGCTAATTCAGGAACTGGTTTACATAAAAAAAGGGGCTGTAACCCCGTTACTGTTCAGTTTCTATATCAGGCTGGGCCTGACCGCTCTTGTTTTATACCTTTGCATTGTTTACTGGAACGCGAATATTTTCTCTCTGCTGATTGGCTTAAGTATTGTCCTTTTGAATGTATTAATATTTGGCGCCACTCTGGTTGGTCAAAAACTCAAGGAGGCTTAATAAATGGCTGGCGATCTTCATCAATTTCTGATTCTGGAAAAAGTGGCAGTTGCTCTCGGCCTGGGCGATGGACACGGTCACAGCATCATACCCACACATGTCCTCTATTCCTGGGCCGTCATCATTATACTGCTGGTTTTGGGCTGGATGGCAACAAGGAGGATGACCCTGATTCCAAGGGGGACTCAAAATTTCTTTGAATTTTTAATAAAGTCGGTGGAAGATTTTGTCGTGGCCAATATGGGAGAAGCCGGCCGAAAAGTTTTTCCCGTCCTGTTTACCCTGTTTATCTATATCTGGTTTTCCAACGTCATAGGCCTTCTTCCCAGTGCTGACGCTCCCACCGCCAACATCAACACCAATGCGGGAATGGCCCTGTTTGTATTTCTTTACTATAATTACTGGGGCATCAAACTTCACGGCGCCTCTTACATCAAGCATTTTACCGGTCCTTACTGGTGGCTGGCGCCCATCATGTTTCCCATTGAAATAGTCAGTCATCTTGCCCGGCCGCTTTCGCTGACTCTCAGGCTTTTTGGAAACATACGCGGTGAAGAAATTGTTATCGCCCTTATGTTTCTTTTGGCACCACTGCTTGGCTCCCTGCCAATCTTCCTGCTCTTTCTGCTCATGAAAACCATGCAGGCCTTTATTTTCTTCATGCTGTCCATGATGTATCTCAAGGGTGCTTTTGAAGAAGCTCACTAATTGAGCTCTTACTTACAGGGGAAATGGTCATTTGACCAATTAAATATCATTATTAGGAGGTTTTTGAAATGCGTAAGTCTTTTTTGATCTTTGTGAACACAGTTCTGCTTGTAGGGCTGGCCAGTGTTGCTTTTGCAGCAGACGCCGCTCCTGAGGTTATTTCCAGCATCGCCATGGCCACTGCCATTGGTATGGCCATAGCTGCATTTGGCTGCGGCATCGGCCAGGGTCTTGGTCTTAAGGCCGCGTGTGACGGCACAGCCCGCAATCCTGAAGCCGGCGGTAAGATCACTGTTACCATGCTTATCGGTCTGGCCATGATCGAATCTCTGGCCATTTACGCTCTGGTTATCAACCTGATCCTGTTGTTCGCCAATCCATTTCTGTAGAAAACAAAAAGGGAAGAGGCTGGTCCTCTTCCCTTTTTTTCAAACAAAGATTGTTATATTATTCACTATGTCTCACCTGAAACATAATCGCATTCCCCGGGCCACTATTTCCAGACTGGCACTTTATGTCCAGGAACTGGAAGGGATGGAAAATCAGGGAGAGAAAGTAGTCTCTTCGGAAAAGCTGGCCACAGCCTGCGGAGTGAACCCGTCCCAGATCCGTAAAGACCTGGCATATTTTGGAGAATTCGGGGTTCGCGGAGTCGGGTATTATATTTTCGAACTGAAAGAAGCCATAAAGCAGAGCCTGGGGCTTGACCGTGTCTGGAACGTGGCTCTGGTTGGCGTAGGCAACCTGGGACGCGCTCTGCTGAGACATGGCGTGCTGCGCAAAAGAGGATTCATTATAGTCGGCGCGTTTGACTGCGATCCCTTCAAGATCGGGGAAGAAATCGCCGGTCTGGAGGTAATCTGCTCCAGTAAACTTCCGGAAAAAACCAAAGAACTGGAAGTGGAAATCGGAATAATTACCACCCCTCCGGAGAGAGCCCAGAGAGCTGCCAATTATCTATTGGAAGCCGGCATCAAGGGAATCGTCAACTTTGCACCCGCCAGGATCACTGCGCCGTCCAACGTAGCAGTGGAATACGTGGATTTTATTCATCATTTATTCTCTGTAGCCTTCAATATCACCCAGAATCAGGCCAAAGGCCTGATCTAGCGATCCTGTCTCAATCCCGCCATGGCCTTTCAGGCTCAGCAGGCAAATCCCGTAAACTTGTTTTTCCAGGCTTCATCCTGTATTCTTACAGTTATGCGCGCATATTTTATTACCCTGATCTTAGTCTTCACCGTGTTTTTATCCTGGAGTTGCGCTGAGGAGCATCCGGAATTTATTACCCGGGAGCAGATGGAGGATATGGCCGGCAAGAACAGCGACCTGGTTATCCTGGACGTAAGACAGCCTGAGGAAAGAACCGGCCCTCTGGGCAAAATAAACGGTTCCGTCAATGTGCCTCTGGCGCGCTTTGCCCAGGGAATCGCAAGGCTTGATCTGGATAAGGACTTGCCGGTGGTGGTCTTGTGCCGGACTCAGAACCGAAGCAGGACTGCCTATGACGAACTAAGAAAAAAAGGCTTCTCAAAAGTTTATATCCTCAGGGGAGGCATGATGGATTATCAGCATGACAAACCATAGAGGACCGTTTCCGAAAAAGAACTAAATACCCAGAATCCGGTACACAGCCCTGAGATCGATATTTTCTCTCATAACTCCGGCCAGCCTGTCCAGGGCTGCATCAATATCATAGCAAGTCTGGATATGTTCAAGGGGTTTAAGCCCTTTTCTTTTTCTGGCCCGGTCCAGCCAGAATCTTCTGAACGGATCACTGTCAAAAATTCCGTGGATATACGTACCCCAGACAGCAAGGGCCGGATGTCCCACCGCCAGGAGCTGGCCATTATCCGCCTTTACAGGCTGTATAACTTCCCCGCAGATCCTGGTTCTTCCATGATGGATTTCATATCCTCTTACCGGAACAACCTGCTCCTCTGTCCAGGAGGTATCCACCTGCCTTAAAGTCTTTTCAGCCATGATTCCGGTTTTCAGGGGCAGCAGACCCAGACCGGGTGACCGGCCAACATCTGACTCCAGACCCTGGGAATCGCTGATGGTCAGCCCCAGCATCTGCAGTCCGCCGCATATTCCCAGAACTTCCTTGCCCGGTCTGCGGGCAAAATCAAGGATCTGCTCATAAAGACCGGCTGTCTTCAGCGCCCCGAGATCAGACGCGACATTCTTGCTCCCGGGCAGAATCAGAACATCCAGAGTGAAATCAAATTCCGCCTTCTCCCGGATAACACTCAGGTTCACGTCAGGCTCAGGGTACAAAGGATCAATATCAGTAAAATTGGAGATGTGGGGCAGATCAATTACCCCGATATTTATCTGGTCCGGCCGGGTCAAACTGCTTCTCCGCTTCTGGTTTTTAAAGCTGACAGAATCTTCTTCAGGCAGGCCCAGGTTGTGCACAAAAGGTATTATCCCGTAAAAATTCCGGTTGGTACAGGCGGTAATATAATCCATGGCGCTTTGCAGAAGATCCTTCTGACCCCGGAATTTATTGATTAACAGTCCTGCCACCATATCTTTCTCCCAGTCCAGCAGAAGCTCCAGGGTGCCGGCAAAGGAGGCAAACACACCTCCCCGGTCGATATCACCAACCAGGAGTACCGCGGCCTTGGCGTGCCTGGCCATGTTCATATTAACCATATCGTGTTTTTTCAGATTAATTTCAGCGGGACTGCCCGCTCCTTCCAGGATCATGACCTGATGTTCCGAAGCCAGATGGTCATAAACGGATTTTACCCAGGTGAAGAGTTCTTTCTTGAAATTTATGTACGCGTTAACATCCATATTGGCCACCGGCTTGCCCAGAACAATCACCTGAGAGCCGGTATCCGAATTAGGCTTGAGCAGGACCGGATTCATGCGGGCATCCGGTTCCAGGCCGCAGGCTCTGGCCTGAACAACCTGAGCCCTGCCCATTTCAAGTCCGTTGGCCGTAACATACGAATTAAGGGACATATTCTGAGATTTAAACGGGGCCACATCCACTCCGTCCTGACGCAGAATCCGGCAAAGTCCGGCTGTAACCAGACTTTTCCCGGCACCGGAACAGACACCCTGTATCATAAGGGCCTTTTTCCCTTTTGAAGATATATATCTGGGGGATAACTCAGAACCGGACCCTGCCTCTTCAAGACAGGAACACAAGAACGCGTTATCCTGGCTGGACTTTACAGCCAGGCGGAACCAGGAATTATCAAGTCCCTGAAAATCATGAGCCGGACGGATAAGTATTTTTTCCCGCATAAGTCTGCCGGCCAGTTCAAGGGCAGAAAATCTGCCGTCATTAATCCTGCAGAGTAGAAAATTGGCCTCTCCTCCTGCAACATCCAGCCAGGAAACGTGCTTTAGCTTCTGTGTAAAACCGGTTTTCAGGGCGGCCGTGCTTTCCCTGGTTTTCTGCTGAAAAACGCTGTCTTTTAAACAGAACAGTCCGGCTTCCTGGGCCAGGGAATTAACCGACCAGGGGGATATATAACCGGACAGCCTTTTGATCAGATCAGGTCTTCCCATGCAAAGCCCCAGACGAAGCCCGGGCAGGGCGTAAAATTTGGTCAGGGAATAAACAATCAGCAAATTGGGCAGATCAGATAAAGCCAGGGTGCGCTCAAAAGTAAAATCCAGAAAGGATTCATCAATCACAAAAAAAGCCTGTCTGTTGTCGGCAATCAGGGATTTCAGCTTCCCGCAATCAGGAAGATGACCGGTGGGATTGTTGGGCCGGCCAAGAAATACGAGAGATTGGGGGGAAATATAAGAATTTATTTCTTCAATATCCGGAAATATTCGCCCGCTTTTACCAGCACTCAGAACATATTTTATGGGCAGATCATTCTTGAGGGCGCTTTCAGCGTAGCCGGCGTAAGCAGGAGCAGGGATCACCGCCTTTCTGCACTGAACCACTCTGGGAACAACATCCAGAAGTTCAGTTGCTCCGTTGGCGGCCGCCACCATTTCCGGCTGGATATTAAAGTGAGCGGCAGCGCACTTAACAAGTTCAGAGCTGCCTGGATCCGGATAATGACGGGTTTTCCAGATATTTCGGACCAGAACCTGGCCAAGGCCGTCCGGATACCCCAGGGCATTGATGCTGGCTGAAAAATCAATAATCTGCTCTGGACGGCATCCCGCACTGCGGGCTGCTTCAAAAATGTTTCCGCCGTGAGGCCGGGTAAAGATGGAGGTATTGTCTGACATAAGAGCAAAAGGCAATAACCGGAAACCGGTTTAAAGACAAGTCTTCAAAAAACAAAAGGGCCGGACTGCGGTCCGGCCCTTTTGCAAGGTATATATAAAAAACAGGGGAATTAGTACATTCCGCCCATTCCTCCCATTCCACCCATGCCGCCGGGCATGGCAGGAGCTTCTTTCTTGTCGTCAGGCTTATCGGCAATTGCTGCTTCTGTAGTCATAAGCAGGGATGCAACCGAGGCAGCGTTCTGAAGGGCTATGCGAGCCACCTTCTTGGGATCGATTACGCCGGCCTTGATCAGGTCTTCATATTCACCTGTAGCTGCGTTGAATCCGTGTCCTTCCTTGACGGTCTTGACCTTTTCAATAATCAGTGCGCCTTCAAATCCGGCGTTAAGGCAAATCTGGCGAAGCGGAGCGACAATGGCCTTGCGGATTATCTCCACTCCGGCCTTTTCATCGTCATCTGCAGTCTTTACTTTGTCCAGATTGGTCAAAGCGCGGATGTAGGCAACGCCGCCGCCGGGGATAATGCCTTCTTCAACAGCGGCTCTGGTGGCATTGAGAGCGTCTTCCACACGGGCCTTCTTTTCTTTCATTTCGGTTTCAGTGGATGCGCCGACATTAATCACCGCAACACCGCCGACAATCTTGGCCAGTCTTTCCTGGAGCTTCTCCCGGTCATAATCAGAAGAACTTTCTTCGATTTCAGCGCGGATCTGCTTTACTCTGGCCTTGATATCTTCACTCTTGCCTGCGCCGTCAACAATAGTTGTATTTTCTTTGTCAATAGACACACGCTTGGCGCTTCCCAGATCATTAACAGTCACGTTTTCCAGCTTAATGCCCAGGTCTTCGGAAACAACCTGTCCGCCGGTAAGAACCGCGATATCCTGGAGCATTGCCTTGCGTCTTTCCCCGAAACCCGGAGCCTTGACAGCGGTAACCTGTAAAGTGCCGCGAAGCTTGTTGACCACCAGAGTAGCCAGGGCTTCACCTTCAATATCTTCAGCCACGATAACCAGAGGCTTGCTCATTTTGGCTACCTGTTCCAGAACCGGCAGAAGATCTTTCATGGCGGAAATCTTCTTTTCACACAGCAGAATCATGGGCTCATCCATTTCTGAAACCATTTTTTCCGCGTCTGTGACAAAGTAGGGAGAAAGATAGCCGCGGTCGAACTGCATACCTTCCACAACATCCAGAGTTGTTTCCAGACCTTTGGCCTCTTCTACAGTGATAACTCCTTCCTTGCCCACCTTGTTCATGGCTTCGGCAATAATATTACCGATAGTGGCATCGTTGTTGGCGGAAATAGTTCCTACCTGAGCGATTTCTTTCTGATCTCTGGTCGGCTTGGCCATTTTGTCCAGATCAGCAACCACGCCTTCAACCGCCTTTTCAATACCGCGTTTGATAGCCATGGGATTACGACCGGCAGCCACCAGTTTTACGCCTTCATTGTAAATGGCCTGGGCCAGAACTGTGGCGGTGGTGGTTCCGTCTCCAGCGACGTCGCTGGTCTTGGAAGCTACTTCCTTGACCATCTGAGCGCCCATATTTTCGAACTTGTCTTCAAGTTCAACTTCTTTGGCAACGGTTACGCCGTCCTTGGTAATGGTAGGAGATCCAAAGGACTTTTCAATAACAACATTTCTTCCCTTGGGTCCCAGAGTAACCTTTACAGCCTCGGCCAGTTTATCCACGCCCTTCTGAAGTTTTTCGCGGGCTTTGACATCAAACATTATCTGCTTAGCAGCCATATTATTTCCTCCTTAAAAAATTTGTAAACAAAATATTACTCAATAATAGCCAGAATATCGTCTTCGCGCATTACCAGATGCTCAACACCGTCGATCTTGACTTCAGTGCCCGCATACTTATTAAACAATACGCTGTCCCCGTTTTTCACCGACATAGGAACGGCCTTTCCTTCATCAGTGGTTTTACCGGGACCTGCTGCTACGACCTTGCCCTTGATGGGCTTTTCTTTGGCAGTATCAGGAATAATTATTCCACCCTTAGTTACCTCTTCTTCCTCAAGACGTTTGACCAGCACCCGATCGTGCAACGGCTTTAAATTCATAGTAGTTACCTCCATAAAAGATTATTTTGATATTTTGGGGTCAAACAAAAACAAAGGGACTAATAAACACAGTGTTAGCACTCGTCAAGGCCGAGTGCTAATTTTTTTTTAAAAAAAACCGGTATGGTTTTCTTTGACAAATCAGACGTTTTTGGGCAGGCAAGTCATTGCTTGACAGTAAACCGTTGCCCATAACCAGTTTCCATCCGGAAAGTTTTACTTTCCGGATGGAAATTAACTAACAATCTTTCCGGAAAAGACAATGCTGGACATAAAATTTATTCGCAAAAACCCTGATTTGGTGGCCAGAAGCCTGAAAAAAAGACATTCAAACCTTGATATGGACTATTTTCTCACCCTGGACCAGAAGCGAAGAGAAATCATTCAAAAAACCGAAGAACTAAAAATGGAGCGCAATCAGGCCTCATCCCAGGTAGGCAAAGCCAAAAAGCAAGGTGAAGATACAGATCACCTTATGGCCGGTCTTGGTGAACTGTCCTCCAGAATAAAACAATTGGACGCGGACCTGAAGGAAATTGACGGAAAAGTTCAGGAATGGATTATGTCCGTGCCTAATATTGTCCATGATGATGTACCCGAAGGCCTGGACGAGGAAGACAACGCTGAGGTTAAGCAATGGGGAGAAAAACCTGAATTTTCTTTTACTCCTGCGGAGCACTGGAAAATAGGGACAGACCTTAAAGGCCTGGACTTTGAGCGGGGAGCCAGCGTAACCGGTTCCAGATTTGTATTTTATTTCGGCTGGGCCGCGCGCATGGAAAGAGCGCTCATCAATTTCATGCTGGATGTCCAGACCGAGGAAAACGGCTATATTGAAACCATACCGCCGATGATCGTCAACCGGACCAGCATGACCGCCACCGGACAGCTGCCCAAGTTCGAATCTGATCTCTTCAAACTGGAAAACTGGGACTACTTTCTCATTCCCACTGCTGAGGTTCCGCTGACAAATATCCACCGCGGCGAAATGCTGTCCGAGGATGATCTGCCCAAGGGTTTTGCCGCCTTTACCGGGTGCTTTCGCTCAGAAGCAGGCTCTCACGGCAAGGATACCAAAGGAATCATCAGACAGCACCAGTTCAACAAGGTGGAGCTGGTCTGGTTTGCTCATCCTGACAAATCCTATGAGCAACTGGAAATACTTCTGGGGCACGCTGAAAAAATTCTTCAGCTTCTGGGGCTTCATTACAGAGTCGTTACTCTTTGCACCGGAGACCTGGGTTTCGGCTCAGCGAAAACTTATGATATTGAAGTATGGCTTCCTGGTCAGAACAGATACCGGGAAATTTCCTCCTGCTCCAACTTTGAGGATTTTCAGGCCAGAAGAGCTGATATCAAGTTTAAGCCCGGTCAGGGCAAAAAGCCCAGCCTTGTTCACACTCTGAATGGATCAGGCCTGGCTGTGGGCCGAACCATGGTAGCCATCCTGGAAAATTACCAGCAGGAAGACGGATCAATTGTTGTGCCGGAGATATTAAGGCCCTATATGGGGGGCAAAAAAATAATCAAACATTAGAAGCAGGACTATTCCTTCATAACCAGACCTGCTGAACAGATGCCCTTTATTTTTTATTGACAAGCTCTTTTATGACGATTATGCATTCAATGTTTCAGCACGTGGGCCGTTAACTCAGTTGGCAGAGTATCTGCCTTTTAAGCAGAGAGTCGCAGGTTCGACCCCTGCACGGCCCACCAAATAAAAATAATTCCTTCCTTTAATATGTCCCCATCGTCTAGTGGCCCAGGACGCTGGCCTCTCACGCCGGAAACAGGGGTTCAAACCCCCTTGGGGACGCCAAATAAAAACAAAGGGTTACAGCAAAAACAGCTGCAACCCTTTTTTATTTTCCAACCCTATTTCCAACCTGCAAGACCAATATCGCACTTTTCTTCAGAAGCTAAATTTTTATTTACTGGACATTTTAGGTCAGTGATTTTTTGTGAGGGAATAATGGCTGTTGGTCAAAACCTGCATCACCCCCCTATTTTGTTTTTTTATGCCCGGCATACCCAGAATTAATACGATGAGCTGTGGACACCAAGAATGTAT
>JAWOGL010000166.1:0-7842 GCA_046496945.1 Desulfonatronovibrio sp. | reverse complement strand
TCTAGCCACAGTTGTTATCTCGAATGTGCCTAAGGTTTTGAATAACCCAGCAAAACGTAGAGAGGTAATTGACAAGATCTCCGGTCATGAGGCAATTAGCAGCATACATGGGGCTTTTAACATGCCTGGACATGTTTGCCCGCTCAGGAAGCGATACCGCCCTGCTGGATCTCATGGACAAAGAGCTTTCCCTTTCGGGCTGGCCTGCCCCCAGAAATACCGGCAAAGGGCCTTATCCCAAGACAGGCCTGCCCAAACCTTTTGTTCTCAAGGATGTTCCCAGAAAATTCAGCCGGTACGGCCTGTCGCGTTCAAGTGCTCTGTCCGCCATGTCGAGGCTCTATCCGGTCCCGGACCTGATTCTGATCACTTCCCTCATGACTTACTGGTATCCGGGTGTGGTCTCGGCAATCAGGCTGGCCAGAAACTTATTTCCCCGGGCCAGAATATGTCTGGGAGGCATTTACGCCACCCTGTGTTTTGAGCATGCCTCCAGGCTGGGGGCGGACCTGGTTATCTCCGGCCCTCTGGAAAGACCGGATAACTGGTCCGCGGTGTGGAATCTGCTGGGGCAATCTCCCCCTGCCCTGCCTGAAAACGCCGGCATGACTGTGGACACCTCCTATTACCGGGAACCTGACTTTTCATTTATAATGTGTTCCAGAGGCTGTCCGTACAGTTGCCCTTACTGCGCTTCATCAAGACTTTATCCGGTTTTCAGGCAGGTAGATCCGGAGATAATAAAGACCCATATCCATAAGGAATACCTGCGCGGGGTCAGGGATTTCTGCTTTTATGACGATGCCCTGCTGGTCAACGCGGAAAAAATCCTTTATCCTGTTCTGGAATACATTATCAGTAATATGCCCGGTATCAGGCTGCACGCGCCCAACGCCCTGCATATACGGCATCTGACTCCCGGAACCTGCGCTCTTTTAAAAAAAGCAGGATTGACCACACTCAGACTGGGGCTGGAAACATCGGATTTTACCGGCCGCCGGGACATAAAACTCAGCCGGGAAGAATGGCAAAGAGGGATTGCCAACCTGCTGCAGGCCGGATTTGACCGAAAAGACATGGCCGTTTATGTGCTGGCAGGATTGCCTGACCAGACCAGGGATGAAGTGGATCAGACCGTTCTGGAGTGTCTGAAGACAGGCATAAGGCCCGAGCTCAATTATTACTCACCCATTCCCGGAACAGCGCTGTTTGGAAGGGCCAGGGAGATTTCAGCCTATCCGCTGGAAGAGCCGCTTTTTCAGAATAATTCAGTCTGGCCCTGTATGGAAAACGGTTTTTCCTGGGATGAGCATAAGGCGCGCAAAATGATGATCACAAAAAAGCACGGCAAGAGATAAAAGGAGATATGTATTATGACTACTATTATGCCTGAGGAAAAAAACGTGCGCCGGGCAGTGAAATGGATCGGCCAAGAGCTCCAGGAGGGTAAAGATCTGGACGCTCTTCTTAAGCAGGCCGGAATGAAGTTCAACCTGGGCCCCAGACAGGAGCAGTTTATCAGAAAATTCTTCAAAGATCCCGAAAATCTGCCTGAATCCGCATGAAAATTCTGCATAAGGAGATTCTCAAGGAAGTCACGCTGATTTTCACGGTTACATTGACGGCGATGATTTCCCTCATCGTGATTGGAAGAATGATCGACCTTAAAGATATTTTTGTGGGTCAGAATATCGCGGTTTTTGATGTGCTCAAGGCCTTTCTCTTTCTGAGTCCTTCCTTTCTGGGCCTGGTTATTCCCATTGCCTGCATGCTGAGCATCTTTCTGTGTTTTCTCAGAATGGCCACGGACCGGGAATTGACCGCTCTTCAGTCCAGCGCCGTATCCATTAAAAATCTGGTTCTTGCTCCCCTGCTTTTTTCTCTGGCCGCACTGGGGGTTACATTATACGTGTCCATGGTTCTGGTTTCCTGGGGATCTGACAATTTCAGGGAGACCGCCCTGGAAATGATCAGGGATCAGACCGAGGTGTCAGTACAGCCCGGAGTGTTTAATCAGCATCTGCCGGACATGGCCATATATGCCCGGCATAAAGACTTGCAGACCGGAGATTTGAAAAATGTTTTTATCCATGATCAGACCCGGCCGGACAACCCTCTGACTATTGTGGCTCCCCTGGGAAGGATTATCTCGGATTCAGATCAGGGGGAAATCATGTTTATCCTTGAGCAGGGCAGGATTTACAGCCTGGAGACAGCGGATATTTCAGTGGTGAGTTTTGGCGAATACACGGTCAGGCTGGATTTGTACGGACTTATTGGCGGGAAAGGACTCAGTGACAAGGATCCGGAAGAAATGTCCTGGTCCGAGCTCAGGCAGGTCCGCGCCGAAGCAGATCCAGGCAGTGAAAGTTACCGGCTGGCAGGCCTTGAACAGCATAAAAGGTTTGCCCTGCCCATGGCCTGCCTCATCCTGGGTTTTTTTGCGGTTCCCCTGGGAATGACCCTGCATGGAATAGGGCGCAACTGGGGACTGTTTCTGGCCATTGTCTGTTTTCTGGTCTATTACAGCCTTTTCACCGCAGGATACAGTCTGGGGGAAATGGGAAAAATCCCGGTATTTATCGCTCTCTGGATTCCCAATATCTTTTTCGCCCTTCTGGCCGTGGCAGGGTTTTATTATTTTAATCAGGGCCGGGAGCTTAATCTCCCGGAGACCTTAATCAGGATGTTCGGAAAAAGGTGATGCTGTCCATACTTAATAAATACCTGTTAAGGCAGAATTTGCTGCTGGTGCTTATCATCCTTTTTTCCGGGGTATCCATATATCTGATTGTGGATTTTGTGACCAGGATGAACGCCATTGTGGGATCAGGAGTGGGTCTGGCCACCGCTCTCAGATATTTTGCCTGGAAAATACCGCTGATTATCACCCAGATAATGCCTGCCATTTTCATGCTGGGGGTAATTGTTCAGCTGGCCCTGATGTACCGGAACAAGGAAATGATTGCCCTGGAAACCAATTCTATTTCTTTTGTCCGTCCGGCACTTTTCTTTGTTTTTTACGCTGTCGCGGTATTTATGGTTTTTCTGGTTTTTTCCGAAACCATGGGTATAAAGGGATATCAGGCCACCAAATCCATCTGGGAAACGGAGATCCGGGATAAACAGATTGAGGGTGAGGGGGTAAGCAGGCTCTGGTTTAAAGAAGACCGGTCCATAGTGTTTATAAAAAAGGCCTGGCCGGATCAGGGAAGAGGAGAGGATATTTCCGTTTATAAGCTGGATGGCCCGGACAGGGTCGCCCGGGTAATTCAAGCTTCAGAATTTACAGTGGCTGACGGCAAATGGATACTGGACAGTCCGGTAACCACAGATACGCACGAGCTTGACCGGACCAGGGCAAAATCTCTGGAACTGGAGTTTGAGACTAAGCTTGCCTCTTTTTCCATTATCACATCACGGATGCCTCTGGAAGCTTTGTCCATGATAATGCTTGGCGATCTAATTGCCGACCTCAGGGAAAGCGGTTCCAATATTGAAAAGCTGTCAACAGCCTGGCACGGTAAAATTGCCTATGCCTTTGCCCTGGTGGTTATGACCATACTGGGGCTGGCCCTGGTCACCCTGATTAAGAATATTTACGCCCTGGTCACCCTGAGCCTGGTCATTGTGTTTTTGTATTACACGGTTTATGTTTTTGGGGTCAGTTATGCCCAGGAAGGGCTTATCGCTCCATTCTGGGGGGCCTGGCTGGCTAATATTTTGTTCGGAATTCTGGGGATGGTGCAGATACTGTGGGCGGAGAAAAACTGACGCCAGCCCCCGGGGCTGGGGATAAGCAACATTTAGTCTGTTGCGGCGTCCTTCATCCTGGACCATAACTGTTCCCGGCCCAGACCGGTCTTGGAAGAAAAAACAACCGGCTGTCCGGATACGCCCAAAAGCTGGGTCCAGGTTTTGCTGATCTCGCTTATATGTTTTTGCTTGCTTTTGTCAGCCTTGGTCAAAACAGGTATGAGAGCAAGGTTCAGGGACTTTATATACTGGGACAGTTCCAGGTCCAGGACCTGCGGTTCAAGGCGGGTATCCAGCAACAGAACAACAGCCTTGAGAAAGGGGTTGTTTTCCAGGAAATTCCGGATGAGCACACTCCATTTTTCACGTTCGGTCTTGGAGCATCTGGCATAACCGTATCCCGGCAGATCAACCAGGTAAAAACCAGCCGGTTCCACCAGGTAAAAGTTTATGCTTCTGGTTTTCCCGGGGGTCGAGCTTATTTTGGCAAGTTTTTTCCGGCCTCCCAGGGTATTGATGAGGGAAGACTTGCCCACGTTTGACCGGCCGGCCATGGCAATCTGGGGCAGGCTGAGCCCGGTCAGCTGATCCGGAGTGTATGCGGTTTTTTCAAGTATTAATTTGTACATTGGATTCTCTTTAACAACATCTCTGGCTGTTTAAATTACTTGGCCCTTTTTGTAAACAGCCAGCGGCAATGAGGGGTGGTTATGAGAAATTGGACGTGTCTTATGTTGCTGGCTTTATGTCTGACTGCATGTAAAGAACCGGAAGTCCAGGACATGTTTTCGCCTGATGTTTCTTTAACAAAGATTGAAAAGCAGGCTGATTTCAGCGTCAGATTGTCCCGGGAAGAGGCGCAGCGGGTTACCCGGGTGGATACTGTTTTCCGGCAGGAGGCGGCCCGGGAATGTTTTTCCCGGACAGTAAGGCAGATTCTTCACCTGGAGCCGCTGCTGCGGGGCAGCTATGTCAATGATGCGGATAAGGATTCCGGTTTTCTGGAGTTCAGGGGTGGTATAGACCCCAGGGAAGCCCCTCTGACCGGCGATCTGGTTCAGGATTTTCAATGCTCTTTAAGATTATATCCATATTACAATCTGGCCGGGGAAGTTGCAGGGCTGGAAGATGAAAGAACCATCGCCGCCAGGGGCAGCCGGGTGGCTGTGAAGCTTTTTCAGGATTATCCTGAAGACATGCCTGCCTACTTTGTGGTGGGCCGCCGGGTTTCAGAGCAGGGGATGGATTTGATTAAAATATTCGGCTCCGGACGAATAATTCAGATAGTGGGTGAAACCGGCCAGGCAGAAGAGGGTCTCGGTCACAAACCGGTCATGGCTCAGGCCCTTATCATGGAGACCAGCCATGAAGTTTTTGAGGATGACCTCATCTTTCTGACCAGGATGAATGTGGAAAGCGTGGAAAAGGTAAAAGAGGTCCGGAGTGTGCCGGCTTCTTCATTTGAGGATGAGATACGGGTAAAACCCGAAGTCAGAAAATCTGACGATAAAGACATCGACTCTACTGAAAAAGAGATGAAATAGCCATGAACAGTACTGAATATGAAATACTTGTGGTTAACGGCCCCAATCTCAGATTTCTCGGACACCGGGATACTGATGTTTACGGTCATAGAAAGATTGCCGATATTCCCGGAGTTCTGGAAGTAAATCATAAACATCTGTTGTCCCGGGTGCGCCTGGAATTCTTTCAGGCAAACGGGCAGGGTGAAATTATTGATAAACTGGAAAAGGCCTGGCAGGAAAACGTCTCTGGAATAGTCATCAACCCCGGCGCGTACACCCATACCAGCCTGGCTCTGGCTGACTGCCTGGCCTGGATGAAGATCCCCTTTGTAGAGGTCCATCTTAGCAATGTCTGGAACAGGGACGCAGTCAGGCAGCAAAGCCTTACGGCCCGGCACAGCATCGGCGTGGTTGCCGGATTTGGAATAATGAGCTATGTTTATGGGTTACAGGCGCTGGTGGATTTCCTGGAGCAGGGAAAACAGCCTGGCGCAAGTTGAAAAATATATACTAAAGCGGGCCTGGCCCGCCACCCAATACCCGCCACAGAAGCCAGCGGCTGGCCCCGGGTTCATGTTTCTGTTGATACGAACTCCCTGTCGCGCTTCCGTAAGACAAACCATTAGCCGGACATGTTATACTGGATTGGAAGCTTTGAATATTTTGGGAAAAAATCGGCATTTTATAATATGTATGGTTTGTCTGAACGGAACCTGCGACGGTCAAACATCGCATCAATGGCGAAGCATGAACCGGGGACTGGCCTGATTGAGGATACATGGAGACAAGACTACGTGCATGTTCAGAGAAAAGTTCAACCCTGCCTGAATTATAAAGATTTCATTTACCAGTCTTTAGAATAATTGAACTGGACAATGCCACACCGACAGATGGAATTCATCCATTTTCAGATATTTTCCTTGAGTCCCTTCTCCAGTCATTCTCCTCAACCGGCTTGTCCAGGTGGTCGTTCATACAAGCTTCCAGATATTTCTCTCTAACAACCTGCATTGGACAGGCAGTCAAAGCAGTTATCGGAATATCTGCCGGAGATGGGGACAAACCTGACATTAAGGAATATGGGCAAAGCAGCAGTATAAATATATACTCAGAAATCCATCTCAGAATCATTGTCTTCAGGACCGGCTTCTCGAATATGTTTCGGCCTTTGCAGATTGTCCTTGATTTCATGAGTTCCTTCTGCCCTGACCGGCAGAATATGGCCGCCCCGGCCGGATCTCCTGGAACTGTAGTTATTCTGTGTTTTGGTTACCCTGTGCCCCAGTATAGCTGCAATATCTTTGGGGGTGTAGCCGGTCTTTTTCAAGTCTGCTGAAAGCTGGTGGCGGAAAGTCCTTATTGTGACAAGGTTTTTCTCGCCTATTGGAGTAAATGTATTGAACCCTGCTTTTTGTCCGGCCAGCTTCAATACCTTGTCAGTGAAGTTTCTGATCTTATCAACCCGGACCTGGGTATCCCTTTTTACTTTGAGCCCTGATTTCTCCATCTCCCTTTCAAATTTCTTCCTTGAATAAAACAATTTCCTGGTTTCATGACCCGCGTGATCTGTTACCTTTGCCCCATGTATCTCAATGACAACTTCATCTTCATCAAACCTGACAAACAATCCCTGCGCCAGCTCCTTTGCCCTGCATCCGGTCATACTGACAATTTTGCCGGCCAGGCGGTATTTGTCAGGCAGCATGGAAACCACTTTATGCCTCCAGTTGTCAGGCAAAAGCTTCAGGTCGGTTTTCTTTGAGTATTTTGATTTTTTAAACTTCAGAACTGGTTCATGTTCAGGGTTCAGCTTTCTGACTTTTACACGCTCAGGATCCGGGTCGTTTAGATTAATCTGCTCTATCCTGTAGATTGTATCATCAATCCAGACCTTACTTTTGTGATATTTTTCATTGTTTACGAACTCCAGCAGGTCAAGGACAATTCCATGCCTGTAGGCCGCCTTTAAATTATAGTAAGTTCCTTTTGTATAATTGTTTATTTGCTGGATGTACGCCAGGTAATCTCTGCCGTTTTTCAAGTGATCATGGTACTCAAGGTAATCCCTTCCTTTGATATTTTTGTATAGTTGATGCTGCTTTTTCAGAGTCTCGGGCTTCAATCTTTTTGTATATTTGAGCAGACGGTTCAATACATTTTTAGCCTCCGGGAGAGCAATTTTTCTTTTTTGTTCATAATCAAGGTCTTTGGTTTTATCTATGATATTTTGCATGAAATAATGTCCCGTAAAATTTTTGTCTGCTATTTGTCCGGCATTCAAAAGCCGTTGACTGCCGGAAGAATTTTGGGCTCCAAAAATCATTTTTATTGATCAGCAACAGGCGGGTTTCGTTTCACTCAACCCGCCATATAACCTCACCTGATTATGTACATAGACATTTTAGTATATTGGGCCTTCCGAAGCCAGCATAACCTATGGTGAGGTTATATAAATCATTTTGCTGATCAAGACAATTGTCCGACAAAAACATAAAGTTGCTATTAAATCAGACACTTGCATTTCATATTTTTTAGAATAAATACATTCAACAGGCTGTAA
>JAWOGL010000293.1:0-7145 GCA_046496945.1 Desulfonatronovibrio sp. | reverse complement strand
ATAAGCGCTGCTGTTATCACTATTGTTGGGCTGATCATGGCCTGGAAGTCTGTCCGGTCGATTGCGCATGGTGAGGGCGCAGAGTGTTCGTGCTGCTCCTCAGCCGCTGACAAAAAAAGCATGCTTTCTCTGTGCCTGGCCGTGGGGCTGATCCCCTGTCCGGGCGCGGCTTTGATTCTTTTTTTCTCCATTACACTGGACATACTGCCCGCTGGAATGCTGGCCATGCTCTTTCTTGGTTCGGGCCTGGCCGTGACCACTATTTCTTTTGCCCTGGCTTCACTGTTCGCCCGTAGTCTGCTGTCCAGATCCACGGCAAAAGCATCCTTCAGCCCAAGACTGTATCACCTGCCCGCCCTGCTGGGCGCGCTTCTGATTACCTGCCTGGGCGCTGTCTTGTATTTTAATCCGGTGATATAGGTATCCGGTCTTTTGAGGCTTGGAGACCGGAGGGTGGATATCATGACGGTGACCGGATGGCCTCTGTTCAATTCCAATAAGGCCCGTCGTTTTATTGACTGCTTTTATTAATTAAGGTTTATTCTGAAATTGAAGGTCAATACCCCGATGGGCACCATGCCGATATCAAACCCGACTCTTTTCCAGGAAAAGCCGAATACGGGCATGACATACCCACTAAGGCCATTGAGGTTGGGCAGATTGTCCTTATATCCGTAAAGCAGTCCGATTTTGTAGCCGGCGTCAAAGCGCAGATCCGGGCTGAGCTGGTGGGAGAAAACTTCTCTGGAGAGACCTATCGTATAAGCCCTGTCGTCATGACTGTTGATGAACGTAGCGGTATTGAAGCCTTTATACTGTAAACCTATCAGATAATTATGCTCGTTATTTTTTCCGCTGCCGAAGATATCTCCTGAACCATCAACGTGCAGGCTCCACATGCCTAGCTGCAGCGAATCCACGGCAGGCTGACCCTTGATAAAGTTCCACAAGTCGGACCCACTCGGTGTATGATTATTCTGGTCTGAAGGATGATCCTTGATAAAATCCGAGTTTTCTCTGTGCAAGGAACTCTTGTCCATTGCATGACAGACACAAGAAAAAGCAATTGCTGAAATCAGGATTGTACATAAAAGAGCAAGTTTTTCTTTCATATCATCATATCTCCGAATCAGGCTGTTCTGGCAGACACAAATTTTATAGCTTTACCAAATATACCGGTCAATAAAGAAATTCAAACCCGCAAAAACTTCAGAGAGATAACTTTCCGGTGCATCAGAATGGCAAGCTGCTGAAAATCCAGACTGCCAAAGGCATTCCGGCTGCTGCGGCCACAGTCTGGACAGTGATGATTGAAGCCATCAGATCAAGATTGCCTCCCAGCTGTCTGGTCATTACATAGGCTGCTGCTCCGCAGGGAAGAGAGGCAAAGATTACAATAATCAGCACAATGTCCTGTCCCATGCCGATCCATAAGGCTGCAGAACCCATGAGCAGGGGCATAAAAATCAGCTTGAAAATTGAGGACCAGATCACCGGAATGGAGTTGGAAGCCAGGCTGTGAAATCTCAGCCCAGCCCCCACCGCCAGAAGCCCCAGAGACAGAGATGCCTGGCTGAGAATCCGGACTACTTCTTCCGTGCCCAGCACCAGCCTCAGGCCGGTGAAATTGGCCAGTATGCCCAGCAGGGAAGCTATGATCAGGGGGTTGGTGACCAGGGCGTGAAAAGCCTGCTTCCAGCCTCTGTTTGAGTTGTCCCCGAATCTGGTGACCACAGCCACGCTCAGGATGTTGGCCAGGGGGATCATCACGGCAATGACCATGGCAGCCAGGGTCAGACCCGGCTCCCCCAGAAAAACAAAAGCCGCGGATATCCCCACATAAGTATTGGGCCTGAGCCCTCCCTGGAACAGAGAAGAAAAAGAAGCATCTGAAATATTAATCAAAGGCCGAATCACCAGCATGATCAGGCTGATTGCCAGCATGGATCCGCCCACGCTGAAGGCCAGGGACCAGAACCGGGCTTCACTGAAATCAGCCCGGTACAGACTTAAAAACAACAGGGCCGGGAAAAAGACATAAAAGGTAATTTTTTCGGCCATGGGCCAGAAAGAAGTTCCCGGAAATTCAATGCGCTTAAAAATCCATCCCAGAAGGATAAGGAAAAATATCGGAGATAACGCCATAAAAATACTGTTCAAAACACTTTCTCCCGGAATTCATTCAGATAAATATAAAGAGCTGTTCACCATGTTTTTTAATACTAAAGCCAATCCGGTTTTCTCAGGCCGGCAAACCATCCTTAACGGCTCTGCCTGATAGAGCTGTTACCAGACAGGCTGTTCAAAAATTCATGAAAAGTGATGAATAGTTACTAAAGCATTTGTTTTTTGATGATTTGAATATGGAAGATAAAATTACAATTTGTTAATAATAAAGACAATATATTCTTTATCAGAGTGTCCCCGGGACATTCGGTGATCCCGTCTTCTTGACCAGCCGGTAATGCAATAGTAACTGACTCATCTGCGCAACCATCCATCAAAGGATGAGGTTTGTCCATGCCCGGGTTTTTTGAGCTTTAGGCGGCCTTTGTACTGCCGGGTGTCTAAAAATCTTGAAGAACACTTATTAAATTGTAATTATTCAGCAAGAACTAATAAGAAGCCCTGGACCCCGGATCTGGTCCGGGGTGACGGTTAAAGCAGGCAGTTGCCTTTTTCCGTCATTCCGGCGAAAGCCGGAATCCACTGTGGTTGAATGGAAATATGCCGTGTGTGGTGAATAGTTACAATAAATATTAAATTTTAAAAATCTGAATATCATGCCTGCACCATCTAAAAAACTCCTTAATGCCTACCAGAATCTGGATCCTGATGAAAAACTTGTTATGCAGATCCTTTGCGTGCCTTGCAAAAGCATTAAGAATGATCAGCTTGCCAGTGCCATCAAGACCCTGAAGTGGAAGAATTCACAGGGCAAGCCACTGCTTGATACCCTGAAAAACGGGTTGCTCCAGAAACTGAAAAAAACAGGGCTTATCTCCGTAAACAGAGGTGAACTCAGATGCAGTCCCGCAATAAAAGAAATCTCTGCCAGGGAAATTGTTCTGAGCGGGAAATACACTCAGGCAAAAAATGCTGTGGAAAAAGCCATTAAAAAAGATTTTCCCTGGCATTACAGGTCAGATTCTTTTTCGGATTTCTGTGAACTTCGTCATGCTCTCTACTCCGGCGATGAAGAGGAGGTCCTGTCAATTACCGGGATTTCCAAATCCCCCTGGAACC
Organism: Desulfonatronovibrio sp.; assembly: GCA_046496945.1. Lineage (GTDB taxonomy): Bacteria > Desulfobacterota > Desulfovibrionia > Desulfovibrionales > Desulfonatronovibrionaceae > Desulfonatronovibrio. Next base: position 3,899 of record JAWOGL010000293.1, on the reverse strand, counting down.
TTATGCATTTTGCTGATGCTGAAAATCTTATCAAACTATGTCTCCGTCCTGTTGATCCTGACTGGGTGGAATGGCTTCCCAGGATAATTTTATACCAATGCCTTGGTTCTGTCCTTAATTGGAGTACCGTTACTCTTGATCATGATCCCTTAGCCATGGATCTTGCGCTTAAATTCTTTCCCGGCATGTCCCGGTTCAGCCGCAAGCCTTTGCAGATTCTGGTTCAGACATTCATGCTCAGAGGCGAATTTCAGAAAGCTGAAGAGCTTTTAACAGAAGACAATACCGGGCAGGGTCTGGCCTTAAAGGCCAGCTTGAAGTTTATCCACGGCAACCACGACCAGGCTTATGATGATTTTGCCGCAGCTCTCAAGGTTTTGAAAAAACAGACCAGAAAACGCATAATTCATTTCACCGGCCTTGCCGGCCTGTTTTTTACTCTGACTGCCTTGTCCCGAGGGGACTCTGAGGCTCATGAACTCATCAAGGATCAAATCAATATCAGGGAAAGAAAAAAGGAATATTGTATTTTTGATGACTGTCTTGAAATGCTCGGAGATATCGCCCTGATACTTATGGGAAAAATGCAGTTTAAAGACTCCAGTAACCTGAAATGCCAATTCACCAATAAGAACCAGCCTTATCTGCTTTTATTTCAAACCATGGGGCTTTACTGGACAGGAAAAACCCCGACCCCAAAAAGCTTGGAACTCCTTACCTCGGGTTTTTACAAAGCAAGCAAGAAAAAACATGACTGGTACGCCCGGGAAGCAGCGCTGATCCTGGACAAGTTTGGTCAAAAAGATCCATTGATTATACTGGAAAATTCTGTTGAGCAGGGTGCATGGACTCCTGTTACTGATTTGATCAAGCCTGTTCAGGAATGGGAACTGGCCCTTACCTCTTTGCAGAATCTTGCTCCGGCAAAGCCTTCCTCTTCTCAAAAAGTTCAGGATAAGCATCAGCGCATGGTCTGGCGAATTATTCCGGCTGCAGATACATATCAGCTGGAGCCAAGGGAACAGAAAGTCACTAAGTTCGGCAAGTGGTCCAAAGGCAGACCTGTTGCCCTGAAGAGATTGTTTGAATCCGCGGAAGATTTTGACTACCTGACCGAGCAGGACTTTAAAATCTGCAGGGCTATCAAGACGGATATTTATTCCGCCTTCTACAGGGGATACGCCAGGACAGACTATACTTTGTTGGGAGATTCAGCCCTTGTTGCAGCAGCCGGGCATCCCCTTATTTTCAGGGAGGATGATCCAATTCAGCCTGTTGAATTGGTTCTGGAAAGCCCGGTACTCCAAGTGCTTACTGAAAAAGATGAAATCCGGCTTCTTATGGATCCGGAACCTGTGAAGTATCATTCAGTTCTTCCCCTTGAAGAAGGCAGGCACAGGATAAGGCTGGTCAAATTCAGTGATGAGCATCTGCAGATCGCAGAAATTATCGGTCCGGAAGGCTTAAGAGTGCCGGCCACGGCCAGAAAAAGGGTCATGGAAAGCATTGCTGAGATTGCCCCTCTGCTTACTGTGCATTCGGATATTGAAGGAAGAGGGCAGACCAAAGCGCAAAAAGTTGCGGCGAATTCCCGTCCTTTGCTGCGTCTGTATCCAATGGACCAGGGCATCGGCATAGACCTTTTTATCCGGCCGGTAACCAATGGCAGCCTGTTGGTAAGGCCCGGTGAAGGCGGCAAAACCCTTTTTGCTGAAGTTGACGGCAAACAGGTATTTACAAAAAGAGATCTGGAAGGTGAGCAAAGGTCTGTAAAATCATTGCTGGAAAAGTGCCCCGCACTTGATCCTGACGCCAACTGGTCCTGGCGCCTGGATGACCTTGAAGCCGCCCTGGAAACATTGCTTCAACTCCAGAGCCTCGGGGACGAAGTAATCCTGGAATGGCCCGAAGGCAAACCGGTCAAAGTGTCGGGTGAGACCAGCGCTTCCAGCATGAAAGCGGGCATAAAATCGCAGCAGGACTGGTTCAGCCTGCACGGAGAACTGGAACTAGATGATGGCCGGGTCCTGGATATGGCCCAGCTGCTTTCACTGATGGAAAAGAGTCCGGGCCGTTTTGTGCGCCTGGAACAGGGTGACTTTTTAAGTCTGACCAGAGATTTCCGCAACCGTCTGGAATCCATTCGGGGCTATGGTGACTCCGGCAGATTTCATTCCCTTGCCGCCCCTGTTATGGAAGAAGTGCTTTCTGAAATGGATTTCAAGCCCACTGCCTCATGGAACAAGCATCTGAAGAAACTCAGGCAGGCAAAAGATTATGATCCTGACATACCTTCCACCTTAAGGGCTGAACTGCGAAATTACCAGGTGGAGGGGTTCCGGTGGCTGGCAAGACTTTCGTATTGGGGAGCAGGGGCCTGTCTGGCTGATGATATGGGGCTGGGCAAAACCATTCAGGCCCTGGCCCTGATTCTGCTCCGGGCCAGACAGGGGCCAACCCTGGTCCTGGCTCCCACGTCAGTTTGCGTCAACTGGCTGGAAGAAACTGCAAGGTTTGCTCCCACCCTGAATCCGGTGCGTTTCGGTTCCGGCGACCGCAAACAGATGATCAGTCAGGCCGGGTCTTTTGATCTCGTGGTCTGCAGCTATGGGCTGCTCCAGAATGAAGCAGAACTTCTTTCCAGCATTAAATGGACCACCATTATCGCTGACGAGGCCCAGGCCATTAAAAATTTCTTTACCAAGCGTTCCCGGGCAGCCATGTCCCTGCCCGGCGATTTTAGAATGATCACCACTGGAACACCTATTGAAAATCATCTGGGGGAGCTTTGGAATCTGTTCAATTTCATTAACCCCGGCCTGTTGGGTTCTCTGGAAAGCTTCAACCGAAGATTTGCCCATCCCATTGAGCAGTATAAGGACAATGAAGCCAGAACACGCCTGAAAAAACTCATTCGTCCGTTTGTTCTGCGCAGGCTCAAGAGTGAAGTCCTCACAGAACTGCCCCCGCGTACCGAAGTAACCATAAAAGTTGAACTTAGTCCGGAAGAAACCGCTCTTTACGAAGCAATTCGCCGCAAGGCCCTGGAGCATATGAGCGAGCCTGAAGATCATCCCGGCCAGAAAAGAATTCGCATGCTGGCTGAAATCATGCGACTTCGCCGGGCCTGCTGCCATCCGGGCCTGGTCATGCCTGAAAGCGCTCAGACCAGCTCCAAACTTCAGGCCTTTGGAGAGATTCTTGAAGATCTTCTGGAAAACAGACATCAGGCCCTGGTTTTCAGCCAGTTCGTGGACCATCTGCGCCTGACCCGTGAGTATCTGGATCAGAGGGGAATCAAGTATCAGTATCTTGACGGCTCCACCCCGGCGGCCAAAAGACATGAGGCGGTAAACGCCTTTCAGGCTGGAGAGGGCAACCTCTTTCTCATCAGCCTTAAAGCCGGCGGGTTCGGCCTGAATCTTACCGCGGCTGACTACGTGATTCACCTGGACCCCTGGTGGAATCCCGCTGTTGAAGATCAGGCTTCAGACCGGGCCCACCGCATCGGCCAGAAACGTCCGGTAACCATCTACAGGCTGGTGACCCAGAACACCATTGAAGAAAAGATTGTGGCCCTGCACACCCATAAACGCGATCTGGCCACCAGCCTGCTGGAAGGCACAGATACCGGGGCCAAACTCTCTCTGGAGGATATGATGGAACTTATCCGGGAACAAAGCTGATATTTTTTTGCCGCGAACACCCGGCACGGTTATTTAACAGTGTGAAAAAGTCCTTATCAGGCTGGCTGTTAAACTTCGGATAAAACAGAAAGTTGCAGTCAATTCAGTAAAACCCATTCCGGCCGGACATGAAAATAAAAAGGATAACTGTGTGAAATTCCTTTACAACTTTAAATCAACTATAACAAGCAATGATTCGGCAACATTACGTAA
>JAWOGL010000291.1:0-3648 GCA_046496945.1 Desulfonatronovibrio sp. | reverse complement strand
TCTCTGGTCATATCGGTCTCAATAAATCCAGGGGCCACGGCATTCACCGGAATATTGCGCTTGCCCAAGTCCCTGGCCAGGGACTTGGTCGCCCCGATTAATCCGGATTTGGCCGCTGAATAATTAACTTGTCCGGCCATGCCCGACTGTCCGGAAGTGGAAACAATATTTACAATCCGACCTCTTCGTTTACGAAGCATCCTGGCTAAAACCAGCCTGGTGACCAGGAAAAAGCCGTCCAGATGGACATTAAGAACTTTTTTCCATTCCTCTTCAAAATTCATGGTCAGCATCAAAGTGTCTGCGGAAAAGCCTGCATTGTTGATTACTGCAAACGGAGCATGCTCTTCCAGCAGAGGCTCCAGGCTGGAAGCCACCTCCTTGCTGTCAGAGACATCAAAGGGCAACAGCCTGCATGTCTGATCAAGGTCGTGAATAGCATTTTTCAGAGCAGAAGCTGCCTGGTGATCGCTTCTGTAATTCAACCAGATGTCAAAACCGTCCCTGGCCAGCGTCAAAGCTGTTGCCGCGCCTATTCCCTTGCTTGCTCCCGTAATCAGAGCGATTGGTGAAGATTTCATAATCAAATATTCTTATTATTTAACAATATTTTTAACATGTCCGGTTTCATCAAACACAACATTCATGGTCACAAACCGGTTTCGCCAGTACTTCCATGTATTGCTTTCCAGGGATGGGGTACCATGGGTGGGGGGATAGCCCAGGGCGGTGAGTACGCCTTCCTTGCTCATTTTTTCATAAGCCTTTCCGTCTTTGATTCCTTTCCGGTCAATTGCGGAAAAATGATCCAGGGAAACAGGCTTATCCGAAGTAATCAACTCTACGTATTCGTGTGCGGGCATTTTCATCCGGCCCTTGTTATATTCAAAAAATATCTCCTGTCCGGTATCAACAACCTTTATAAAAAACCCATTTCTCAATGCGCCTTTATCCGGAAATTGCACTTTGGAGCCTGCCGGGACAAATATATGACCCGCTCCGGGATCAACAAATCCGGCATAGCTGGCCTTAATGTCCCGGTTGTTCTGTTGAGCATGAATATTATATCTGGTGTACTTTGTTACAGGAGTATCATCATCTCCGGCAACCGGCGCGATACTGGTAGTGCGACATCCCGGCAATAATAACAACATAAGACAGAGCAAAAAAACAGGGTATACAAAAAGTTTTTGAAAAAAATGGCTGTTCTCACTCATTGCAGTGCTCCTTGTTTGGTTGGGGATAACTATTAACTTACATTTTATTCTGCAGACAATCTGCATCCTGACTGGTTTTTTTCACCATTGTCCCATGCATATAACCGGTAAAAAATTAAAAAAGCTTTCCAGTTTGCAGAACCAGAGAATTCACTCCCCGGTTATCTTTATTCAGGCCGGCATTGGACAAATGATGCAACCTCAAAGAAACCCAGAAATCCGGACCGGATTGCGGGGAAAACTCTATTCCCAGTCCGGCCTGAGGATTGAAATTAAGCTTTGATCCCTGCCCTTTAACTTTATACTCAGTATAGATCAGGCCTACTCCTCCCTCAATATACGGCCGCAAAAGACGATTACTCAGTCCTTCAAAATAGTACAGAGCCAGAAAACCAGCCGAAGCAATAAAATCGGGACTGGAGCGCATAGTCGTTCCCAGACTCCCTTCCAGTTTGAATTTCAGTTGATCAGGTGCCCTGTGTGGCCATATGTCTTCATAATCATACAGGACAAACCCGGTAATACTCATAAAGTTTCGGGTTTCTGAAGGATCATAGCCCAGCCCCAGATTCACACCAATTCCGTAGCGGGGAAGGATCTGATCATCCACTGCGCATTTGCGGGCAGCTAAGCCATCACCAGCCAGGGCCACGGTGCAGAAACAACAGGCCATGGCGAAAAAAAACAGCATGACGGGATCAAGCTTGCTGCTTGCGCGCCAATCTGACTTTGCCATATTCTCCTCCCCTGTTCAATTTGAGACAAGTGATCCCGCAAAAATCCGACATTTGAGATATTGAACTTATTGTCTGATAATTATCCGGAAAAAAAACAGCAGGGAATACTTTTTCTTTTCTGATCATCAGGGCAGCAGCAGCCAGATCAAAGGCCTGACCTGTCGGCAAAGCGCCATAGACATGGGAGTAAGCTGCTGCGTGATAATTCCTTTTTATTACCTTATTATATAATCGATTACAATTCCGGCTTGGGTTCCTATTAATAATTATCAGGTCTTTATGCGGCAGTTTCACCCGTTCCCTGTCTAAATTTTCCTGTTGTACGTCCACTATATCCGCATACCCTTCCAGCCCCTTACCGGCCCTGGACAGGAGCATGAAAGCCGAGCCTTCTCCCATGACCCTTGTGGAAGATGATTTGAAATCCCCGGACTTACCGGTTCTATCTTGGTCCGCCAGCCGCAGAGCGCTGTAGCCAAGAACAGGGCAGTACTCATCAACAGCTCCGAAAAGCACTTCATCCACCCGGTCTTCAGCCAGCCATTGCCGGGCGGTAAGCAATCCGGAAGCCACAGAGGTTTCAAACTGACTTATGGTCAGACTGGGGCCGGTGATTTTCAAGAGAATGGAAATATGAGCCGCAGCAGCGTTATGGACTGAGTTGGAAAAATGAGTAGGCGAGGCACAGAAATCTCCGCTTTTGATAACCGAATCAAGAAAAGAAAAGGTGGTGGAGGCGGCCCCGTATCCGGATGTAACAATCAGACCTGTACGCTCCATGTTCTTTCCCGGACAACCGGCGTCTTCCAGGGCCAGCGCAGCCCCGAGTACAGCCATGCGTGAATAATGGTCTATCCGGCGCAAGGATCTTTTGGGCACAAAGTTTTCCAGAGCTGCGGTGTCTGCTCGCATCACCGGAATCTGCACTGGTCCATCCATGAGCTGATGAGTGATTAATTCCACTTCTGGCTGACGGCTGCCTTGCAGACTTTCCACATAATGGCTCAAGCCTGTACCGAAGCCACCGGTTATCCCAATACCTTTAATGCGCACAGGCAGACAAAAATTTTCATAAGAAGGGGATATAGCGCCCAGGCAATGCAAGGAATAATCGTTCATAGCTCTAAATTATCTTTCTTCCGGATATTGTTCAATCCTGCTTACAAGGCAATAATCATATTTATTTTCTAGCTTGAGAGTCAAAAGTTCACCCCGTCATGCCGGACTTGATCCGGCATCCAGTCTTTTATCCTATTGAAAGGACACTGGATTCCGGCTTTCGCCGGAATGACGAATAGGTAGAATCATGGTAAATGAATTCAAATGGCTAAGAGAACTTTTAACTGTCAAGTTTCTAGCATAAACCACGAAAAAATCTCTACCATAGCCAACACCCGCCCAGACCCTTATTCCGGGCACTGTGCCAGCCATTCCGCAAAACAATGCTCAGGGCCCAGGATCACATTATCCAGAAAACGGTTCAGGTTCTTTTGCTGCATTGCTGAAGGCCGTTCCTTGACCAGTTTTTTCAGGGTCCAGCCCAGAAGGCAGAATTTTTGCTGCATTTTATAATCATCCGGGCCCGGCTTGAACCCGGGACGGCGTATCTTGAATTCATTCCAGTAATTTTCCAGAAGACTGGTGTAAAACCTGGGGAAACCAGCATAACCGCCTGCGTCTTGGGAAAAATAGAG
>JAWOGL010000289.1:0-14059 GCA_046496945.1 Desulfonatronovibrio sp. | reverse complement strand
TTGACCGTCGCAGGTTCCGTTCAGACAAACCATACACATTAAAAACTGCCGATATTTTTCCAAAATATGTAAGATTTCCAATCCAGTATAACATGTCCGGTTAATGGTTTGTCTTACGGAGCCGCGACAGGGAGTTCGTATCAACAGAAACATGAACTAGGGACTGGCCGCTGTCTATGGTGAATAGTTACAAATTTTCAAGCATTACCTTATTAATTTCAATTGTTGAATTATTAAAAGTGTCTGAAAGCCAGCTGTTGAAAACATCAGCCAGCTTATCATTCATGATTTCCTGCTCAATTATATTATAAACCTGATGCGGCTTGAGTAGTTGTTCTTCCTTATGCTCAATGAGATATAAAACATAAAATTCTCCCTGACCGTCCTCCAGGATGGCGGTGGATTGCCCAGGTTCAATCTTTTTCAGTTGACCGGCAAAATCAGGTGGAAGCTGATCCCGGGGCATTTCATATCTGGAAATTACCATGTTGCTGAATTTTTCCTTTAGCCCTTCAACTCCCTGGTAATCTTCCAGGGCATTAACCGCTTTTTCCAGTTGTTGATTATCTCCGGATCCAAGGTATAAATACGCAAGACGATGAGGTATATAAAAATCTTCAACATGAGAATAATAATACTTTTCTACTTCATCCAGTTCAACATTGACCTCGGGCAGCAGAATCCTTTTCAGGAATCTTTCCCACAAAAGTTTGTGCCTGATTTGAGTTCTCCAGTAATAAAGGTCAATATATTCTTCAACCAGCATTTTTTCGAATTCATCTTCAGGATAATCCTTGCGGATTTCATTTTCTACTTCCAGAACTTCATCATTTGTAACCGTCAAATTGACTGAACTTAGTTCGCTCTTGATGAGCTCAATAAGTATCAGATCAAGCAGGGCCCGGCCGTATGTGTTCTTCATTTCCTGTACCGATGGAGGCAGAGAATCCGACCATTCAAAAAAATAACTGTCATATCCTGACTCAATGTCTTTAAGATAGACAGGATTGCCGTTCACCCTGGCTACTATACCCTCATTTGGCTTGTCGGTTCCACAGGCCGCGATAAAAAAAAACCAGCAAAAGATTACCGGAAAACACAAAAATGAGGTTAAATATTTTTTTATATTACTCTGACAGCACATTATTTTCCTGAGCATGACATAAAAAGGAAACCAGATCCCGGGCGGTAAGCATGGTTTCTGTTAAAACTTTTTCAATAGAGATATTATCTGATAAACGCAACTCCAATTTAGACGGAGGGATCAATCTGGCCTGGTTCTTATTTCTTTCAATCCAGGAAACCAGCCTTGAAGGATCAAGCATTTGCGCGTTTTCAGGCCATTCAATAATAAACCTGCCTGTTTGGAAATCCGCCCTGGACAGACCTATGGGCTTGAGAATCTGTTTAATTCTTAAAACCATCAAAAAGTTAGACAGTTCTTCAGGGATAGACCCGAATCTATCTTTGATTTCCTGTTCCGCGTTATCAATACTTGAAATATCAGAACATGATGAAAGGATTCTGTAATACCCGAGTCTTTCAGACGGATCCGTAATATAACTTTCCGGGATGAACGCGGGAAATCCAATACTTACCTCCAGATCTTCCCGGAGCGGTGCCGGATCCCCTTTCTGCCTGGCCACTTCTTCCTGGAGCATGTCCAGAAAAAGATCCAGGCCTACTTTGCCGATCTGGCCACTTTGAACTTCTCCCAGAAGATTTCCTGCACCCCTGAGCCTCAAGTCTTCCATGGCTACCTGAAAACCGGCCCCCAGGTAATCCATGTCCAGGATGATCTGCATTCTTTTTCTGGCAAGATCGGAAAGCCCGCCGTATGGAGGGGTTACAAAGTAAGCATAGGCCTGTCTATCCGACCTCCCTACCCTGCCCCTTAACTGGTAAAGTTGACCCAGGCCGAACATCTGGGCCTGATCCACTATAAGTGTATTGGCTCTAGGAAAATCAAGACCTGATTCAATAATAGCTGTACAGACCAGGATATCCAGTTCGTGATGCCAGAATTTATGCATGGTCTCTTCCAGTTCCCTTTCAGGCATCCGTCCGTGAGCTATACCCACCCTGGCATCAGGAGCCAGTTTCTGAACATAGGCCTTGACTTCTGCAAGACCCTGAACCCGGTTATAAACCCAGAAAACCTGACCATCTCTTTGCAGTTCTCTATGCAGAGCACTTTTAAGAAAATCATTATCTCTTTCAATAATCAGGCTCTCCACCGGCTTACGGTCTACGGGCGGAGTTTCAATAAGGCTCAGGGTTCTTATGCCTGACATGGAAAGTTGAAGAGTCCTGGGAATTGGAGTAGCTGTAAGGGCCAGGACATCAATATTCTGTCTGTATTTCTTGAGCTGTTCCTTGTGTTTGACACCGAATCTCTGTTCTTCATCCAGAATCATTAAAGACAGCCTGGGTAATTGAACATCTTTGGACAGTATCCGATGCGTACCGATAAGTATATCAATTTCTCCTTTCCCGGCTGCTTCAATTATGACTTTCTGTCTGGAGGAAGGAACAAACCGACTGAGCATTCTGACATTCACCGGCAGATTTTCCATGCGTTGCCGGAAATTCTGATAGTGCTGTTCCGCCAGAACTGTTGTGGGACATAACAAAGCCACCTGCTTACCATCCTGCACCGCCCTGAAAGCTGCTCTCATTGCGACTTCTGTCTTTCCAAAGCCTACATCCCCGCAGATAAGGCGATCCATGGGTTCAGGCTTTTCCATGTCTTCCATGACATCTTTTATGGCCTGTTCCTGATCAGGAGTTTCATCAAAGCCGAAAGTAGTTTCAAACTCCCGGAAAAGTTCTCCTGCGGCGCCGTAAGTAAACCCTTTGGCTACTTTCCGGTAAGCATACATATCCACCAGATCTTTGGCTATTTTTTCAATAGCCTTTTTGACCCTGGCTTTTGTTTTGGACCATCCTGTTCCTCCCAGACGGTCCAGAGACGGCGAAATTCCCTCTGGTCCTTTAAATTTCTGAACCAGAGAAAAGCGGTCTGCCGGTATATACAGCTTGTCGTCATTGGCATATTCAATGACCAGATAATCATTAACCGATTTGCCGGCGCTTACCCGCTGCAGCCCCCTGAATCGTCCCAGACCGTAATCACGGTGAACCACCAGATCCTGTTCATTCAATTCATCAACAGCAGAAAGACCGGCGAATTTTCCAGCAGTTGCCCTGGATCTGGATTTTTGGCCGGGCTGAATAACATCCTCACCCAGGACCATTATCTGATTCCATTCCAGGCTCATTCCTGTTCCCAGTCCGGAAATGACAGCAAAAAGACCTTGCCGGCCGGGATTATAGGTAAGATTGAATTTAAGTCCTTCAGGATTGATGAACTGCAGAAATTTATCCCTTGATCCGGGTGTATTAAAAGACAGAATTACCTGGTGTGCAGTGTGCTTCCAATCTTTAAGCGCGTTCACCAGTGAATGCCATGGTCTTTTACGGTCTTCGGGCTTCCAGAATATGTCTGAAAAATTTCTGATCTCTTTTTCGGCGAGGTCAACGCCCTGACTTTTCCTGCCGATTACAAGTTTCTCAAAAATAAGATTCTTCTTGTTCTGCCAGATGCTCCTGGCTCTTGCAGCAGGCTCGAATATACAGGTTTCAGGATAGGACATTTCCTTTGCCCACCTGCTCAGGTCCCATTCCTGTTCCTCGAGACCGGTTCTGATCTCATTGGTATCAGCCAGAATATAATACGCGTCATCAGGCAGAAATTCTTTCCAGGTGCCGGGATTTTCATAAAACAATCCGCAGGGATAATCCCCGGGTTTAAGAATGAGTTTTTCCTGAAGGTCGTGAAGGGTTGCAGGGCTTAAATCGCCGGATTTTCTCAAGCGGCCTGATTTCTTTTCCGCGGCATTAACCAGGTGGTCATCCAGAATACAGGGATTGACCGGAAGTATCAGACACTCACTCAGGTCCTGTCTGGATCTCTGGGTAAGAGGTTCAAAAGTCCTGATACTTTCCAGACGGTCTCCGAAAAATTCCAGGCGGACAGGATGACTGTATCCTGGAGGAAAAATATCCAGAATATCCCCGCGAAGGGCCAGTTCACCGGCAGCGGAAATTGTGGGCCGCCTTTCATATCCCCAGCCGATGGCTTGGTTGACAATCTCATCCGGAGCAGTTTCCTCGCCCTGAAACAACAATAGAAAGGCATTATCAACCACTGTTCTGGGCGGAAGATAATGCACAAAAAGATTGGAAGGAACAATGCTGACACTTGGAGTATTGTTTATGACCCCAAACAGTCCGGACCAGACCCGGTCCCATTCATGCCTGAGTCCTCTGCCGGCCTCCGGAAATATCTGCCAGGAAGATTCCCAGAATTTTTCAGCTTTTAATTCCTGCTGAGCAAAAGTTTCCGTGAGCCGGGCATATTTGACAATGTTGCGTCCCGGCGGAACCACAATAACAACATTGTGCCCTTTTTTCTGAAGATACCTGGCCAGGTATATCTGGCTGGCAGGTCCTGATTTATTGATATATAAATGATTATCCGGACCTAAATCCAGAATGCTTTTTTTAAGGCTTGGCTCTACAAACAAAGATTGATTCCTGCTGTTTACTGTTTGAAATTGTATGAGTGTGTTTTTGTGATCGCATATTCTGAATATTTTTCGCCTGTGCTCTATATCTTTGAATGATGCTTTTGGCAATTTCTGAAAGAAACTAAAAAAAATAATCCTTTAGCCTTGTTGTCATTATCCGGCAAAAAAGATAGATAAAAATTTTGTAACTATTCACCATAGCCGGCGACCAGCCTTAACAACCTATTAAATTCAGTGGCTGATCATAATATATGGTGAACAGAAACAAAATTTTAATTTAAAGGAGATCATATGGGTGAACTTGCAAAATTCAAAGACCTTCCCATAAACTGGGACATTGGTCCGGCTGATGCCGTGGCCCTGCATCTGGAATGGGGGAATACCGGCTATTCTGGGCGTCATCAGAACTCTGATGATGAAACCTACTATTTCTCTGTTGATTCCTGGGAGGAACCATATCTTGTGCGTTTACAGAAAATGACCAAGGACGGCCCGGAAACTCTTTATGAAATGGAATTGCCGGAAAAATACTGGGATTGCTGCCGGGCCAAGGGGGTGCATGAGCTGCCTGATGAAATCAAGGAATGGCTTCAGGATAAATTTTGAATGCTTGTTTAAAAATTCCAAGGGCAAGAAGCAAAAAGTTCAAGGTCAAAGTTCACCCCGCCTGCCTTGTGAAGCCTTCTTCTGTTTCACTGGGTGAAACCTTCTTTTGTTTTACCGGGGCGTATTTAGGATACTTAAGAGTTTGAACTTTTTGCAGCGACAAAGCCAATTGGGAGATTTTCAACAGTCTGTTAACCTGTGACTTTCATGGGAACTATCAGTCCTTTGCTGTTGTAAATCTCAAAAGGTCCTGCTGAATGTGATCTTTTATCAAAATTATCAGTATCCGGTGCTGACTCAGGATTGCTTTCATTCTTTTTCCCGGTTAGATTTTGGCCGCCTTGATTTGACCGTCCATTTCCCCCGCCGTCAGGATCAATTTTGATAGTCCTGATACCCTGGGCAAGCTCAGACTGGATTTCCTTGGCACTTTTAGGTGTAATTTGAAAAAAATTCTGTACCAGCATACGCAGCCTCCATAATATGATTTCCGTCCGGATACAAAGTTTTGGATGGAAATTTTCTGGAGTTTCCTTTTTATATTATCGGCCACTTTAAAAGATTCCTTTAACAGCGTGTTGTAAACAGCCCCTTTATTGAACAGATTAACACTCATCACAGTATATCCCACTGGAAAAATTCAGGCTTTTAAGGATGTCCGAAAAACAGAAATCAATTATACAACACGCGGCAAACCATCTGAAGAATACTTTTTTCAGTTCCAGGCGTCTCAACAGGCGCAGGAAAGATGGAATGTTCGCGTCACAGAACCGCGACTCCTCCGCCGTAAATTACCCCTCTGGCAACAATCACAGTGAAGTGCTCAGGCTGAAAGAAAACCTGAAAGAAAATATTGAACTTTATCAGCGAAGCCTCAGCGCTTTTCATAAATTCAGGGATTGCTGCGCCATGGTTCAGGCAACACAAGACCTGAAAGAACTGTCTGACCTGCTGATTTCTTTGACCCGCAAACTTGAAATAGATGCCATCAGGCTTGTGTTATGCCATGAGATATACGCGGACTATCTCCCTGATGAAATAGATACTCTTACCAATATTGATATCCAGAAAATTATTCAGGACCTGCAAATCAAACCCGACAGAAAATCCGCTTCGGGTAAACTGATCAACCTGCAGAACAATATTTCCGAATCCTCTAAACTGCTTCCGGATTTTCAGATTGATTTCCCTGAAGGATCAGCCATAATATTTCCTTTGCAGGATAAATTCTTTCCTGAAAAGATAATTGGATTTCTTACTTTTTATGACCTTGATGAAGATCGTTTTTCCGGAGAGATAGCCACAGATTTTATTGATCATTTTGCTCAGATATTTGCCTGGTCCCTGGCCGGTTTAAGAGATCATGAAAAACTTGTCAGAGAAAGCACCACGGATCATCTTACCGGTTGTCATAACCGCACGTATTTCACAAAACACGCCCCTAGAATCATTGACTTTGCCACAAGAAAAAACTTATCAGTGGCTCTTTTGTTTATTGATCTGGACGGTTTTAAAAAAGTTAACGACAAACTTGGCCATCAATGCGGTGATCTGATCCTGGTGGAAGTGGGCCGGAAAATCCAGAGTCAGGTCCGCAATTATGATATATTTGTTCGCCTGGGCGGTGATGAATTTATCATCCTTATGCCTGATACCGACCAGAATACCGCCACAAAGCTGGCAGACAGGATAGGCAGGGAGATAAAGGCCATTGATATTTCGGAAGTCTGTAAAAATTCAACCCCTCTGAAAATTTCAGCATCTACGGGAACAGCCATGTACTCCTCCGGGGACAGTCTTGAAGAACTTGTCAGAAGAGCTGATAAAAATATGTACCTGGCCAAAAATTCCCGGAAATAAATGACTGCGTTGTCCATGGTCGAACCTGACAACAGCAGCAAAACCCAAAAAAGGAACATTAAATTGCTGGTCTATATTAAGCTGCTCGCTGCCACCATGTTCTGGGGGGGCACATTTACAGCCGGAAGAATTGTGTCCAGGCATATTCCCCCTTTTTCCGCAGCATTTCTGAGGTTTTTAATCGCCACGATATGCCTGGTCTATCTGGTCAGGAAACTGGAAGGAAGACTGCCCAAGATTAATTCCGGTCAGTTCATTCAGGTCATTTTTCTGGGGCTTACCGGTGTATTCGCCTATAATGTCTTTTTCTTTACCGGACTGCAGACCGTGGAAGCCGGACGCGCGGCCGTTATTGTAGCCACCAATCCTATCCTTATCGCTCTGGCAGCCGCTTTTCTTTTTAAGGAGTCTCTGGGCGTCTTTAAAATTATAGGCATTATATTGTCTGTGTCCGGTGCTGTTCTGGCAATTACCCGGGGAGAACCCCTGCACCTTCTGGATCAGGTGGTTTCAGTAGGCGATCTGGCCATTGCCGGGTGTGTCTTGAGCTGGGCTGCCTATTCCATTCTGGGAAAATATTCCATGTCCAGACTCTCACCCCACGCAGCGGTTACCTATTCATGCATCGCAGGAACTCTGGCCCTTTTTATTCCAGCCATGAATGAAGGCCTGTTCACCCATATCCGTGCCGCTCCCGTTATTGTCTGGGGATGTCTGATATATCTGGGATATTTTGGCACTGTCCTGGGGTTTACCTGGTACTATCAGGCGGTAAAAGAAATTGGCCCTTCCAAGGCATCTGTTTTTATCAATTTTGTGCCTTTGTTCGCCATTGTTATCGGCTTTGTGTTCCTGGGAGAATCCATTGATGTGACGTTGATCATAGGAGCCCTCATGGTCAGCAGCGGGGTGTATCTGGCCAACAGAGCCGGGTTGAAAGCACAGGAGTTCAAAAGCAAATAATTATCATCAGGAACTGGTTTAATATGAACGATAATCTTTCCAATGACAGCTTAATCAATTTTCTGGAACATAAAATTCCATTTAACAGATACCTGGGGATTAAGGTGGAGACAGCCGCCAATGGGTCAGCCCGGCTTTTTCTTCCATACAGGCCCGAGTTTACCGGAGACGCCAGAAGGCCGGCCCTGCACGGTGGAATTTTATCCACCCTTATTGATACCTGTGGAGGAATGGCGGTCTGGACCTGTTGCCGGGTTGAAGACAGAATCGCGACGATCGACATGAGGGTTGATTATCTGCGACCGGCTCCCCAGGAGGAGCTTGTAGCTGAATCCAGGGTCAGGCTTATGGGTAACCGGGTCGGCAATGTCCAGACCAGAGTATTTACCCGCGAATCTCCGGATAAAATCATCGCGGAAGGCAGAGCGGTTTATAATATCAGACGTCATAAAAATCAGTCCTGAAAAAACAGCTTCCAGCGAGCCGGATTTTATCAACCTGAGCAAACTTCTAAAAGTTTAAGAATATTAATCCATCATGCCTGAGAATCAGAATATTAAACCAGTCCCGCAGACGGTGATCTTTACCAGAAAAGGGATCAGCAGCGGCTTTATCAAGTGCCTGCCCCTGGGACTTGGCGTATTCGCCTACGGCCTGGTATTCGGAATTCTGGCCATCCAGGCCGGCATGACATCCGTCCAGGCCCAGCTCATGAGTTTAATGGTATTTGCCGGGGCTTCTCAATTGATGGCCCTGGAACTCTGGGGCCCGCAACTTCCGGTCCTGACCATTGTCCTGACCACCTTTGTGGTAAACCTCAGACACATGTTAATGGGGGCGGCCCTTCGAGACTGGCTGGTTCGAACTGGCCCGGGCAGGTCCTATTTCAGCCTGTTTTTCATGACCGATGAATCCTGGGCCCTTTCAGTCAAAGAAATGAGTTCCGGCAAAAAGGATGCGGCGTTTCTTCTGGGTTCAGGTCTCTGCATTTATTTTTTCTGGAATCTTGCCACCCTGCTGGGTGCCACCATGTATTCGCGCATTGACAGATATCTTTCCGATCCATCGGTCCTGGGGCTTGACTTTGCTTTTACCTCGGTTTTTATAGCTTTATTGATATTTTTCTGGAAAGGAAAGTCTCAGATACCAGTATGGTTTGCCGCGGGTATTGTCGCCTGGATCACTTTTTTGCTGCTCCCGGGTAAATGGTACATCATTCTTGGAGGAATAGCAGGTGGAATAACAGGAGCCTGCAGAAATGACTGATAATCTGGACTCGCTTGTTCTTATTACCATCATCTGCATGACCGCGGCCACCTACTTCACCCGGGCAGGCGGACTTTTTATTGTCAGCAGAATTACACCCTCTCCCAGAGTCAGGGCCTTTTTAAATCATGTACCCGCTTCCATCCTGGTGGCCATTATTGTTCCCACATTCGTAAGCAAAGGGCCCGCTGAAATAATCGCCGCGACAATGGCCGCCCTGGCAGCCATATTTACCCGCAATCTTATAATTTCCCTGCTGGCCGGGATTGTTACGGTGTCTTTACTGCGTAACTTTATTTTTATTTGACTGTACAATGCAGATAAAATATTATTGTATTTTAGTGCTACAATAATGAATATGAATTATGACTTTTACGCAGAAGGTAATATGTCCAGAATCATACCTGTTTTTGCCTGTTTAGTATTATTTCTGTCTGCCTGTTCCCAGGATCAGACAGAGCCGTTTGTCTGTCAGGACCAGCTTGGCTGCGTCACTATTGCTCCCGGAGAACCCGTCAAGATTGTCAGCATGCACGTATTAAGCGGTGACCTGGCCCGTTCCGGCAGGGAAAACATCAATACTGCCAAACTGGCGGCAGCTGACAGAGGCAACCAGATTCACGGACACCCCATACTAATTATTCCTGAAGACAGTAAATGCACCAGGGAAGGTGGATTTGTCACTGCTCAAAAAGTTGTAACCGACCCCAAAGTTGCGGGGGTACACGGCACTACCTGTTCGATTTCCAGCGTACCAGCTGCTGAAATCATTTCCCAGGCAGGCATGTCCATGATATCCGGATCCGTCACCAGCCCTTCTCTAACCACGCCCAATGATCACAAAGGCCGGCACTGGCAGCCCGGCTTTTTCCGGACCGCTGCCAATGATAAATACATGGGTTATGCAGCCGCGTCTTTTATGCAGGATAAACTGGGTCTTACCAAAGCTGCTACAGTCCATGACGGAGATCCATATACCAGAACTCTGGTCTCCATTTTTGAAACTGAATTTACAAAACTGGGTGGTCAGATTGTTTTTTCCGGGGAAGTGAGCAGAAACGATCGGAATATGGGACCTCTGCTGGAAGCAGTTCAACGCTCAGAAGCTGAAGTTCTTTTTTTTCCGATATTTCCTCCAACCGGTGACCGTATTGTTCTTCAGGTAAAGAAAACAAAAAGCCTTCAGAAGCTGGCCCTTATGAGCGGTGACGGACTGTTGAATTCCGCATTTTTACAGAGAGTGGGCAGTGCTGCTCAGGGTATGTATTTTACAGTTCCCATGCTTAAAGAAAGCGAAGCAGCCGAGGATTTTCTTGTCCGCTACGCCCAAACCTTCAACCAGAAAATTGAAGGCGTTTTCTACGGGCATCACTATGACGCTGCCAGGATACTTCTGGATTCCATAGAAAAGGCGGCTTTTAAAACCGAAGACGGATTACTGGTCATCGGACGCCAGGATTTACGTGACGAAATTCGTTCTGTTAATGATTTTAAAGGACTGACCGGTAATCTTTCCTGCAATGAATACGGAGATTGCGGAATTCCTCGGTATAAACTGGTTCGAATCGACGATCCCGGAGATGACTTTGAAGTAATATCCGAAAACATCCTTTCTGTTTTTGAAACTGAAAAAATCAGGGATTAACTCTAAGTTTTATGAAAATTTCTGCATCTCTAATTTCCTCCTGGAAAAATCTTCCGGTGAGCAACAAACTGTTCATAGCCATTGGATGCATGCTTTTTCTGATAGTCCTGCTGGCAATGACCGGCTTTATTTCCATGGGCATAATCAAAGAGAGAATGGAAAATATCATTATTTCCAGCACAGAAATCAGAAAAAAAGCCATGGAAATGGAATCCGGACTTCAGAAAACAAGACAGCTGGAAAGAGACTTTTTCCTTCGTTTGCCGCAGGTGGGGCTGGAAAGGGCTCAAAGCAAATATATTCAGAATATTCATGATGAACTTCACCGGGTGATGAATGTCAGTCAGGAACTGCGAACTCTCATTGCTGATTCAGAGTTGAGTCAGAATATGCGACAAAACATTGCCAACATTGATTTTTATTTATCTGCGGCAGAACGATACGAACAAACTCTGGATGAAACAATTGAACTGGTGACACGCCTTAAAAGCGAAGAGACAGGAATTGAGATCAGGCTGAACAGGATTACGGATGAACTTTACGTAAAGCTGGAACAGACTTCTGATCCCCAGCTGCAGATAATGATCCTTCGAGCCCTGAACTGGAAAAAAGACTATCAGGTAACCCGGCAGAGACCATATATGCAGGCATCTTTCAACGCCCTGGCAACCCTTGAAAATCAACTTATAAGCTCTGAAAGAATAGATACTCCGCTGAAAAACGAACTGCTGGAACTCATTGCTTCCTATGAAGATTTTTCCATATCAATGCTGGAAATTGACCGTAGTATTTTCAGTAAATTCAATGAAATGGATTTACAGATGGATACTCTGGAACCTATATCGGCCAGCCTTATTTCCCAGTCCAATTCTGAAGTCCGGCAATCCCAGGAAATTATTTCCCACACAATTTTTGTGGCCAATCTTATTCTCTGGGGAGCATTATTCTTTTCTGTTATTCTGGTGGGAGTTCTGGCGCTGATCATTTACAAAAGTATTGTCAGGAATGTATCCAACCTGTCCGCGGCCGCAAAGCAGATCAGTGCCGGCAATCTGTGGGTCAGAGCGCAGGTGTCTTCAACTGACGAGCTCGGCCAGCTGGCCCTTGTCTTTAACGATATGGCCCAACGGATTTCCAGTCTCCTGGACGAACTGAAACAAAAAGCCGAGCTGGCCAGAGGAAGACTGTTTGAGGCTATTGAATCCATTGATGAAGCTTTTGTTCTCTTTGACCAGAATGAACGCCTGGCTCTTTACAATTCCAATTTCTGGGAACTATTCAAAAGTCTTGGTCCGAAAGCTTCTCAGGGCACTTCATGGAAAGTCTTTATCCATGCCTGTGCTTATGAAGGTTTTTTTAAAAACGCGGTTGGGCGGGAAGAAGAATGGATTGCACTGGTAGCTGACAGAGGACATAGCCCCTGGAAGTCCAGGGAGGAGCAGCTTTTTGACGGAACCTGGATGGAGATAAGCGAATACAGAACCAAAAACCAGGAAACCGTATGCATTCTTAAAGATATTACCCAGCGCAAAAATTACGAAGAAGCGCTTCGCCGGAGTGAAGCCAAATACAGACTGCTTATTGAGAACCAAACCGACCTGGTGGTTAAAGTTGATCCGGAAGGGAAATTTGAATTTGTGAGCAAATCCTACTGCGACCTGTTCGGCAAGGAAGAGGATGAACTTTTAGGACAGAATTTCATGCCTCTGGTTCATGAAGACGATCAGGAAAAAACAGCCCAGGCAATGCAGAAACTGTATGAACCGCCCTATTGCTGCTACCTTGAGCAGAGAGTTTTCACCCGGAACGGCATGCGCTGGCTGGCCTGGTCAGACAAGGCCATTCTTGACGATGAAAACAATGTTGTTTCCATCGTTGGAGTAGGCAGGGATATTACAGATGTTAAAAAAGCGGAATCCGACCGGCTGGCCATGGAAAGACGGCTTCTTCATTCTCAGAAACTGGAAAGTCTTGGAATGATGGCCGGAGGCATAGCCCATGACTTCAACAACCTTCTGGCCGCCATGATGGGTAACCTGGAAATGGCCATTAATGATCTTCCACCGGAAACACAGACTGTTACCAATCTGAAAAGAGCCTACAAGGCCTGTGCCAGGGCCACGGACCTTACCCGCCAGATGCTGGCATACTCTGGAAAAGGAAAATTTGTAGTTCAAAAAACTGATCTTAATCAGATTGTTAAAGAAAACGCGGATCTCTTTATATCCTCAATCTCCAAAAATATCATTCTGGATTTAAATCTGGACCCTGACATTCCTCCAATCATGGCTGACTCTGGACAGCTCCAGCAGATTGTCATGAATCTCATCACCAACGCCTGCGAAGCAATCGGACAGGAAACCGGGCAGATAACTATTTCCAGCGGGGTAATGGAGTGCGACAAAAGCTATCTGAATCAGAGCCGTGGTGATCAAAAACCGGCTCCAGGCTGGTACGCCTGGCTGGAGATTGAAGATTCAGGTATGGGAATGAGCAAAAACACCCTGCAGAAATTGTTTGATCCTTTTTTCTCCACAAAATTTACCGGCCGGGGCCTGGGGCTTTCAGCGGTTCTGGGGATTATTCAGGGGCACGGCGGAGCCATAATGGTTAATAGTTCCAAAGGTAAAGGTACCAGTGTTAGAATTTTATTTCCGGTCCCGGACAGCGAAACCCGCTCAACATTGCAGGAAAGTGTATCCGAAGCATTGCCCTCTTCGGATTCAGCGGACAGCGCTTTTACCGGCACTGTTCTTGTGGTTGATGATGAAGAGATGATCCGCGAACTTGCCTGCGAGGCCCTGGAGGACTCAGGGTTTCAGACCCTTGCCGCTGCAAATGGGCAGGAAGCCCTGGATATTTTCAGGAAAAATCAGGACAAGATCGTTTGCGTCATACTTGACCTTATGATGCCGGTCATGGATGGAATCACTACTTTTGAGAATATGCGCAGGATTGATCCGGAAGTTAAAGTGATTTTATGCAGCGGTTATGGTGAACAGGAAGCAACCCAGAAATTCCAGGGCCGGAATTTATCCGGGTTTCTGCACAAACCCTTTAAAATTGCAGATCTCAATCAGGAATTGAAAAGGGTTTTAAGTCTGTAACTGACTATTTCAAATTGCTG
>JAWOGL010000251.1:0-5324 GCA_046496945.1 Desulfonatronovibrio sp. | reverse complement strand
GAGCAAAGCGTGTTTTTTGCCAGTGAGGGCGCCCTGGCCAGATAGGCCGTGATTTTGCCGGGCAGTCTTCAAGGCCATGACTTATCCAGGGGGATGATTACGCACAATCTTCAGCAGCTTATTGGGGCAGGATGCGCATCAGGTAACTCCTGTCAGGATCAAGGTATTCCTCGGCCAGTTTCTTGATGTCCTGTGTGGAAACCTGCCGGGCCTTTTCCGTTATTTCCAGGTTGAAATCCATGTCCAGACCCTGAACAAGAAGTGATGCCGCTTCTGCGGACCGGCTGGCAATGGTTTGACGGCCCCGGTAATATTCTCCAAAAATTAGATTGGCTGCCCGGTCAACCTCTTCTTCTGAGACTTCCTGAGATCTGAGTTGGTCAACTATTTTTTCAAAGCCTTTAACCGCCTCATCCACCTTGTCTTCATAAGTACCTATATAAAGAGCCAGAAAGCCGGTGTCCGGTTTCTGCCATAACATTGACGTGACCGTGTAAGCCAGTCCCTGGCGGTCCCGGAGTTCCCTGAACAGAATGCCGCCCATTCCGGACAGGATCTTGTTCATGACCTTTAATGCCGGGGTATGTTCATGGTCTTTTCCGGGAACAGGAAAAACCATTAGGATGTGGGCCTGGGCGCGGTCTTTCAAAACCTCGTCTCTGGTTTTTTGTTCGGACCAGGCAAGGTCAGGGGTTATATTTTTTTCAACGGTGTCAATGGTGCTTAATGAATTCACCAGATTATCCAGGGCCTGCTGATCAACGCTGCCGCATACGGAAATGACAAAGGGCAGGGTTTTCTGTTCTTCCCAGAATGACCTGGTCATGTCCGGAGTGACTTCTTTAATAAAATGTTCCTCTCCCAGATGAAGATAGCTGTATGGGCCTGAGGTGAACAGAAAAGGAAACAGGTGTCTGAAGGCATAGCCCATGGGACGGTCTTCCTGTTGTTTAATTTCAGCAATCTGGTCGGAAGCGGCTCTTTTGAGTTCGTCCGGGGAAAAAGCCGGATTCAGAATCATTTCAGCTATCAGTTCCATGATGTCCTGACTGTACTGAACCGGAAAACGGGCGGACATATTCAGGGTGTTCCTGGAAGAAGAGGCGTTTACAGAGGAAGCCCTGTCCTTGAGGAATTCCTGGATATGCTCAAAGGATCTGTCCCGGGTTCCTCTGGTTATGGTCCGGGCTGAAAGCTCTGGCAGGCCCTGCTGTTCCGGGGACACCAGCCTGCTGCCGCCCGGCCAGGAAATGCTGACCGATGTATAGGGCAGATTATTGTCAGGAATGATGACCAGTTTTCTGCCCCCGCCCAGATCAACTATCCTGGTGTCGTCATCCTCAGGCTCGGATTCTTGAGTGACTTTTGTATCTGGGTCCGGTGTCTGCTTCAGGTAATCTGTAAATATTTCCCCGGACAAATCAATCTGTTCAGGAACCAGGGCGCTGACCGTAAAATTATTCGGCTGCAGGTGTTTGTCTATAATATCCTGCAGATCCTGTTTTGTAACCCGGCGCAGGTTGTGCAGATACTTTTCTTCAGCATCGGGGGTTTTTTCAAAAAGCTGGTTGTACCCGAGCCTGGACGCGGTTCCTCCAAGAGTTTCCCTGGCTTTGAAAAGACCCTCCTCAATATTGGTCACTGCCCGGTCTATCTGTTCCCGGCTGAAGTCTTCGTGGCTGAGGTCAGACAGGCGCTTATTGAAACTGTTCCAGAAAGACTCAAGCTCATCCGGATCCAGGCGCGTGTAAAAGTACATGAGCCCGGTTCTCTCCAGGGACAGTACCTGGGCGGATATCTGGTCCACCAGCCCCTGATCATATTTAAACTCCCTGTAGAGCAGGGATGTTCTGTCTCCTGCCAGGAGATAAGCCAGGATGTCAAAGGCGGGCGTGTCTGCAGAGCTCAGCTCAGGAGCGGGAACGGCCATGGACAGATAGGCTTTTTTCCAGGGGCCGTGCTCCACCCTGACCCGCTGCTCAGCGGGTCTTTTATTCTGTGCGATATTCAGAGGGGCGGGCAGAGAATCCACGCCCTGGTTCTTAAGATCGCCAAACAGAGCGCTGGTCTGATCCAGAACTTCTTGTGCATCGATATCGCCGCTTATTGCCAGAACCATTGACCTTGGATGATAGAGCCTGGATATATACTGTTTCAGATCCTTTGGGGTGAAACCCTGCACGGTATCCTTGAATCCCAGGATAGGGTGTTCATAAGGGGTATTTTTAAAGACCATGGACTGAATGGATTTGAAGATACGGCTTTCAGGGCTGTCCTTTGATCTTTGGATTTCCGCCAGAACCACGTTTTTTTCCTGGTTAAGTTCAGTTGAATCAAAAGTTGACCCGAAGATCATATCCTGAAGAACATCCAGCCCGAGTTTCCATTCCTGGACGGGCAGGTCAACTGTATAAACCGTGTAGTCAAAACTGGTGCCCGCGTTAAGGTTTCCGCCCGCTTCCTCGACTTCCCGGGCTATCTGCCCGGGTCCGCGTTTTTCTGTGCCTTTGAAGACCATGTGTTCCAGAAAATGACTGATTCCTTCCTGGCCGCTCTGTTCATAGGCTGAACCGGCCCGCACGTAGAGACGCATGGAGACCAGGGGAAAGCGTTCATCCTGATCTATTACCACCTGAAGTCCGTTGGGGAGAACAAAGTACTGTTGGGCCGTGACCATGTTTGAAAATCCTGTGACAGCTAAAAAAGTTGAGATAAAAAAGGTGTATAAGACTATTTTTCTGAACATTGATGGGCTCCGTTTATTTTTCCTGCTTGTCTTTCATGAATCTGTCCAGCAATTCCCTGTCAAAAGCCGGCCTGGTAAGTTCGTTATCAACCTGGTCAGGTATTTTAGAGTGAAGCTTGACCAGGTTATGGAGATGATAAAAGCTGTCTTCGTCCATTTTTACGAAATCAAAGGCAGCGCCCCGGGTGGTGTTCATGGTTACGAAGGCGTCCAGGTTGATAGTGATTCCGGAATGCAGGCAGATATTTAAAGTGCATGGTTTGTCCTGTATGAGTTCAGGACGCGGATCAGCCAGCAGTCCTTTAAGGCTAATATTCCTGGTCATGGATGTCACCCGGGTTTTATCCTGAAATATAATGACCGGCACTTTCACACTTACTCTGGTTCTTCTTCTTTTGTCGCTGTCCATATTTGTTTTTCCGGCTGCGGGTTCTGACCTGGATATATACTGAACGTCGTCTGAAAATAAAGCAGTTGAATAAATATTTCAGACAGGATATGTTACAGACCCTGTTAATGTTTATTGCTGGTTATGGCAAGGTATGGAAGATAATATCTTTTGGTAATCTTTTATTCAAGAGGGGGGTATGTTATGGATCCTGCGGGTCTTATTCCTGTTGCTGATTCCCTTCCCACTCACTGGGGATGGTTTTATTTTTTTATTATTCTAACCTTTATTCTTCACCTTCTGCTTATGAATACCATGCTGGGAGGCGGCATTATTTCTCTGGTGAATCATATAAGAAAAGGAAATAAGGCCTGCCCGGAGTGCAAGGATTTTGCCCTCAAACTTCCTTATAAAATTGCTTTTACCATCAATTTCGGCGTAGCTCCCCTGCTTTTTCTGCAGGTGCTTTACGGACAGTTTATATATGTCAGTTCCATAATGATGGGCGTGTACTGGCTGAGCATTATAGGCATTGTGATAATCATGTACTACAGTGCTTATATTTATGATTTTAAGTATGACCAGTGGCCCGGACTTAAAGTTTATTTTCTGGGCATTATGGTTGTTCTGGCCCTGGTGGTCGCCTTTTTTTTCGTCAACAACATGACGCTTATGCTGAACCCGGAAGAGTGGACCGGTTACTTTGACAACCGTTCAGGGACTATGCTTAACCTGGGAGATCCTACCCTCATCCCCAGATATCTGCATTTTGTGGTTGCTTCCATAGCAGTGGGGGGGCTTTTTATGGCCATTACCTGGAAATTTAAGCAGGACCCCAAGGCCGCGTCATATATAGAACAGGGCATGACCTGGTTTGTCTATGCCACTTTGGTTCAGATAGGAGTGGGTCTGTGGTTTCTGATCAGCCTGCCTCAGGAGATCATGCTTCTGCTTATGGGCGGTTCAGCTCTTCATACCGCGATATTCCTGCTGGCAATCCTGAGTGTGATCCTGGTCCTGGTCTTTGGTTTTAAAAAGATGGTCTGGCCCACCAGCGCCTGTCTGGTTTTGACCATCACTTTCATGGTTATTATGCGCGATCTGGTCAGAAATGCCTATCTGGCCCAGTACTACCATCCGTCAGAACGTACGGTTGTGCCGGAGTATGCCCCGCTGTTTATCTTTATCGGGGTCCTGGTTGTGGGACTGGGAGCTGTTTTTTATATGCTCAAGCTGGCCTTTGAAGCCGGAAAGGAGGCTTAGATGAATTATCCGGTATGGGAACTTTATACAACCGGCGGAGGTCTGTGGATCGCCCTTATCGCGGTTCTGCATGTATTTGTGGCTCATTTTGCCATTGGCGGCGGTCTGTTTCTGGTTTTGACCGAGAAAAAGGCTTACCGCGAAAATTCTTCCCAGATCCTTGAGTACACCAAAAAACATTCCAAATTTTTTCTTCTTGTGACCCTGGTTTTTGGAGCAGTATCCGGTGTGGGCATCTGGTTCGCGATATCACTGGTCAGCCCGGCGGCCACCTCCATACTTATTCATACTTTTGTGTATTTCTGGGCCATAGAATGGGTCTTTTTCATGGCCGAAATTGTGGCCATTTTTGTGTATTTTTATACTTTCGGAAAAATGCAACGGGACAAGCACCTGCTGGTGGGCTGGATGTATTTTGTCTTTGCCTGGCTTTCCCTGTTCATGATTAACGGCATAATCGCCTTTATGCTTTCGCCTGGAGCCTGGCTGGAGACAGGCAATGTCTGGCATGGATTTTTTAACCCGACATTCTGGCCCGCTCTTTTTTTCAGAACTTTTATCGCTCTGATGCTGGCCGGACTATATGGATTCGTAACCTCTTCATGGATAAAGGACCAGGATTTCCGGGAAAAGATGATCCGCTACTGCGCAAAATGGCTTCTTCTGCCTTTTGTTTTTCTGATTTTTTCCGGGATCTGGTATCTTTCAGCGGTTCCAGATGGAGCCAAAGCCATGATCCTGGGCCGATCACCAGAGATAATTCCCTTTTTCCAGGCTTTTATCTGGCTGTCAGTGATTATTGTCCTGGCCGGGCTTATCTATTCCATACGCATGCCCGGTTCCATTAAAAGGCCGGTTGCCCTTGTTCTTCTGTTCATCGGTCTGTTGTACATGGGCAGCTTTGAATGGATGCGTGAAGCCGGCCGC
>JAWOGL010000180.1:0-3217 GCA_046496945.1 Desulfonatronovibrio sp. | reverse complement strand
GTTCAGGCAAACCATATACATTAAAAACTGCCGATTTTTTTCCAAAATATGCAAGATTTCCAATCCAGTATAACATGCCCAGCTAATGGTTTGCCTTAGGGAACCGCGACAGGGAGTTCGTATCAACAGAAACACGAACCGGGGACTGGCCGCTGGCTATGGTGAATAGTTACAAAAAAACAATGGTACAGGTTTTTTTCCAGGAAGGCGCATGTGTTTTTACTTGACCTGGACGCAGGCTGTTTGATAGCAGTTAGCGTGCTGTTAAGTGGTTGTTGTATGAGAATCCATCTATTCCGGAGACAGATTTGATCCAGTTTAAACATGTGCACAAATGGTTTGGCAGCCTTTACGTCCTCAATGATATCAACATGCATATCCAAAAAGGCGAAGTCGTGGTGGTGTGCGGACCTTCGGGTTCCGGCAAGAGCACGCTTATTCGCTGCATCAACAGACTTGAGCCGGTGCAGAAAGGCGAAATTATTGTTGACGGAGTCAATCTGCTGGCTCCTGACATCAATCTGACCAGACTGCGGGCGGAAATCGGTTTTGTCTTCCAGCAGTTCAATCTTTATCCACACATGACTGTTCTACAGAATATCACCCTTGCTCCCATGCTTGTACGCAAAGTACCTCCCAGGCAGGCCCAGGAAGAGGGAATGGCTTTGCTGGACAAGGTTAATATCCCGGACAAAGCTCATCATTTTCCTGCCCAGCTTTCCGGCGGACAGCAGCAGAGGGTGGCCATAGCCAGAGGCCTGGCCATGAATCCCAAGATCATGCTTTTTGACGAGCCCACCTCAGCGCTGGATCCGGAGATGATCAATGAAGTCCTGGACGTAATGAAAGCCCTGGCCCTTGAAGGAATGACCATGATTGTTGTTACCCATGAAATGGGTTTTGCCCGTGAAGTGGCTGACCGGGTCATCTTCATGGACGACGGTATCCTGGTAGAGCAGAATACCCCAACCCTGTTTTTTACTCAGCCCCAGACTGAACGGGCCAAAGGATTCCTGAGCAAAATTCTTTCTCATTAGTTATTGTTTAGAATGCTTTATGCTTTTATCGTGTTGTAGTGTACTTATTATTTTTTATCCAAACCCAGGAGGTAGTAAGATGCGTTTATGGAAGATTTTTGCATTGTCCGCGGCAATCCTCATGTTTTCTTCTCAATCGGCCTTTGCCGGGCCCACTTATGACAGCGTCATGGAAAAAGGTGTTGTCCGCGCCGGAATCATGACCGACTCCATTCCCGGAGCCTTTTACAACGACGACAACGAATGGGTCGGTTTTGACGTGGATATAGCCGAAGAAGTGGCCAGCCGTCTGGGTGTGGACATTGAAAGAGTGGCCGTAACCAATAAAACCAGGATCACCTTTGTTCAGCAGGACCGCATTGACATGTCCGTGGCCAACATGACTCATACCAGGGAACGGGATAAAGTCATTGACTTTTCCATTACCTACTTTTTTGACGGTCAGAAAATTCTGGCCCCCAAAGGACAGTTCACCAGCCACAAAGATTTTGTAGGCAAAAAAATCGCCACCATGCAGGGTACTACTTCCGAGATCAACATCAAGAACCTGCTGAAAGAACTGGGCGATCCCAACTATAATAAGAACGTAATCTCCTTTCAGAAAGAATCAGAGGCTTATCAGGCCCTGAAACTGGGCCGTGTTGCCGGATGGTCCACCGACAGCACCATCCTTCTGGGCTATGCCGCGCAGGAGCCGGGAAAATGGGAACTGGTGGGGGATTTCATCAGTGACGAACCCTATGGAATCGGTGTGCCTGAAGATGATTCAAAATGGCGCGATTCCATCAACTTTGCCCTGCAGGACATGTGGAAGGATGGAACTTACATGGAAATCTATAACAAATGGTACGGTTCTGACACCCCTTACCACTTCCCCATGACCGATGAACTTGAAGTATGGCCCTAGCCGAAAGTTTATTGTAACCTAACCCGAGGCCCGGAAAATTTATTCCGGGCCTTTTTCCGGATAATTATCTGATGCTTAAAACCTGGACATCCAAAAACTGGGTTCAGAACCTGATCATGGCAGCCATTTTCCTGGTTGCCTTTTTCTACTGGGGTTTTTTCTTTGAATTCGGCTATGAATTTGACTGGAGCGTTCTGTTCACGGTCAATCCCACGTACGGAGAAAATCTCGGCCTTTATCTCTTATATGGACTTAGGGTCACTTTAAAAATAACCCTGATCAGCTCGGTAATAGCCCTGGCCCTGGGTACTTTTTTCGGCCTGGGCCGGTTGTCCGCCTTCAAGCCTTTCTACTGGGTATCCACTGCTTACGTGGAGTTTTTCCGTAATACCCCGCTGCTGGTTCAGCTTTTCTTCTGGTATTTTGCCATGCCCCATGCATTGCCCATGGAAATGAGGCAATGGCTGTTCGGATTTAATTACGAGTTCTGGTGTGCTACCATCGGCCTGTCTATTTATACCGGTTCATTTATGGCCGAGGTTATCCGGGCCGGAATCCAGTCCATTGACAAAGGCCTGCTGGAAGCCTCTTATTCCAGCGGACTTAATTATTTCCAGATCATGCGCAAGATCATTCTGCCCCTGGCTTTTCAGGCTATTATTCCTCCCCTGGGCAGCGAATTCTTAAATAACATGAAAAACTCCTCCCTGGCCATGGTGGTGGGGGTAGCTGATCTTACCTGGCAGTCACAGCAGATAGAATCCCTGACCTTCAGAGGTTTTGAGGCCACAACCGCGGCCACCATTATATATCTATCCCTGTCTCTGTCCATTTCAGGCATTCTCAATACCATTAATTCCCGGCTCAAAAGAACCACTTACCAGCAAAAAGACATTCTGTCTTACGGGATAAACTTTTTTTCCTGGCCTCTGGCCAAAGCTTATCTGATCCTGAGAAGAATCTTATCCGTTTTTTCCCGCAAAAAAGAAACCGGACTCAAGCTCACCAGGACCCAGACCATTCTTAAACAAATATCCATCTGGACATGGGCCTCACTGATTTTTCTGTCCAAGGTTTTATTTGCGGCTGTTTTTATATACGGAGTATTTCTTGCGGGTAAAGGCCTTTTTGCCTTGAACTGGCAGGTAATCTGGGACAATCTCTCTACCCTGCTTATATGGCGCTTTCCTGAAGGAAGGGCCGACGATGCTTTCATGGGCCTGGGGGGGCTGAGCTTTTCAATACTGATGTCGGTAATCGCTATATCCATCAG
>JAWOGL010000056.1:0-4556 GCA_046496945.1 Desulfonatronovibrio sp. | reverse complement strand
AAATTCCAAGCGACAAAGCCAATTGGGAGATTTTCAACAGTCTGCTATAATGTAATCATTATACTGCCGGAATAAGAGTGGTCTGGTTCCGGTCTTTTTGAAAATCAATTGATTGATAGAGTAAAGGGTGTCGGATTATGAGAAAATCCACGGAAATTGTTCAGCATCTCTGGACTACCGAAAAGAAAGATTCTGAGCCCTGGTATTGGGGCTATCTTTTTCAGGGATGCGTGGTTCTGGGCATTGCTCCTATTCTGTTGCCCATTATTGTTGCCCAGGGTCAGGGGCCTGCTCATGTGGGTCTGGTGGTGGCCATGTTTTATACAGGGCAGGTTATTTCTCCGCTTATCGGCAAACTGGCTGACCGGACCCGTCAGTTCGGTCTGATATTTCTGGGCAGTTTCGCTCTGCTGGCCCTGGGACTGATGGGTTTTGCTCTTGTTACGGATATTTTGCTGTGGTGTTTATTTGCCTTTATACAGGGTGCTGGAGCCGGAGCAGGCAATACCACAGCTTACAGCTATATAGTTGAGTTTCGTCCAGAACCGGAATGGGATGCACGACTGGGCTGGCTGCAGACATTTTACGGGACGGGACAGGCTGCCGGGCTGCTTATCGCGGCGGCAATCCAGAGTCAGGCAATGGTGGGGCTCTGGGCCTGTGCATTGCTCATGATCCCGGGTTTTTTGCTGGCACGTATTGGTCTGCCCGGAATATCCAGACGGAAATCCGCCAGAACGGCTGCGCCGCTCACTCACAACGTGCCGGCCATGACTCATGCCCGCACCCCTGCATCCATCCTTCGTCATTATGAACATTTGAGCCGGCCGAAGTTAAAAGCATTGGGTGCGCAGTGGTGGTCTTATTTTGGTCTGTTCATGCTCAGCTGGTTTCTCCTGATGCTGGGAACCTGGATGGTCTATAATCTATATCCCCTGCTTATGAAGAATGCCTTTAACATACCAGCGGGTTTATCATCGCTTTATTACGGGATAGCAGCCTTAATAGGCATCTTTTTTTATGCTCCGTCAGGTTCGTGGGCGGTAAAATTCGGCAGTTCAAAAGTGGTTTTTATGGGAATTATCGCTACTCTGGGTTCTATAAGCGGGATGGCTGTAATGCTCATGTTCGGCCAGAATGTCCAGGCCTGGCTGGTTCCCCCGGTTTTCATACTTCTTCCGGTGGCCTGGTCGCCCATGATCGTGGCCGGCACTGCTTTGACCGGAAAGCTCTGCAGCGGATCTCAGGGAAGCGCAATGGGGCTTTTTAATGCTACTACAGCAATGGCCAGTGTTTCAGCTGCTCTGCTGGCAGGAGGCATCGCCCAGAAGCTCGGCTACGGGGCAATCTGCTGGACAGCAGCTATAGTGGTGGGCACAGGCTTGCTGCTGTTTATTCCTGTGTTAAGATATTCCCAAATCCAAAGGACTTTGTAGCTGGGTGGCTTTTCTCCAACGTCAGATGCCGGGGCGTCGCAGTACCGCATAAACCTGTTTCATCAGCCGGCAATTCATGGGCCTGGCTGATAGTTTATAAGACAATGATATTCTGGAATCAGGAGTAGGTTATGTCTGTATTTCACAGTCTGGTAAACGCGATCGTGGTTATTGTGCTGATATACGCCCTGGCTGTCTTGCTGAGACGCAGGGAAGTTCTGGCTGAAGAGCATTCCCTGACTCTCGCCAGAGTTGTTACTGACCTGTGTCTGCCGGCCATGATCTTTGTGACAATGGCAAAGTTAAGTATCCATCCGGATGAACTCGTCCCGGCCCTGGTCATGCTGGGACTTGAACTGTCCTGTATTGCCCTGGCCTGGATAATAGCGGTTTTTCTTAAATATGACAGGGCCCGGCAAGGGGCCATAGTTTTCTGTTCGGCTTTTGGTTCATCAACATTTCTGGGATATGCCATTATCATGCAGATTTTTCCTGATAATCCTCAAGTCCTGGGACAGACTGTACTCATTTCTGAAATAGGGGTTGGTTATCCCATCTTTATACTTGGTCCAATGCTGGCCGCATATTTTGGCTCAAAACATTCTGACTTGAAATCACAGTGGAAATCCTGTTTTGTATTTTTCAAATCTCCTGTTTTTTTTGCTCTCATAATCGGTATATTATGGGGCAGTCTTGGTTTGCCGGGTGAAGAAAACTTATTTACGGCTCCGGTATTTCAACTGGGACACGTACTGTCCTCCGCCTTGACTCCTCTGGCTATTTTGTCAGTAGGCCTGATGTTCAGGGTTCCTGACCTGCGAAGTATCATGTTAACTCTGACCATTGTCATTATAATCAAACTTATTGCCAAGCCGCTGTTTGCTGCATTGATTTCTGTTCAGCTGGGTTTTTCGGAAATCTGGGAACAGATTCTGGTATTACTATCCGCCATGCCTCCTGCAGTTCTGGGCGTTGTTTTTTTGAAAAGGTACGGAGGAGACGCCAGGCTTGCTTCCGCCTTACTGCTTGGCGCGAGCATTGCCAGCATTATAACCGTGCTGGTGGTGTTTCGTCTAATTACTTAATTTTCTTCCGGAGATGGTTTTTTTTCCTTTTGGCGGCGTCAATCCGTATATGATACGCCTCCTCATAATTGATTGATTTTTTTGCTAAAAGAAAATACTCCTTGTTTCCGGAAAGAAAGCCGACAGTTTCAGCATCGTGAAAGAAAGACTTTCCGGATGGAAACTTCTTAAAGAAATCCCCCTTTACTATTCTGGTTTTAATGTAAAGTTTGGACACCATGTGCCGACTCTCAAGATCAGGGTCTGTCTGGAGTTCAGGTTTCTGATACCTGCTGCTTTTGTCGCGGTTTCATAAGGCAAACTACTGATTGGCTCCAGCGAATATTTAATGTGTAATTAAGGAGAATAATGTGACTACTGTTATAATTGCTGTTTATCTGCTGGCTGTCCTGGTCATAGGCATGCTGGCCGGAAAGAATATAAAGAACATATCCCAGTACGCTGTAGCTGGGAGAACATACGGCTCGATGATTATTTTTGCCACCTTGTCTGCGTCCTTTATCGGCGGAGGTTTTTCCATGGGCAATGCTGAAAAGGTTTTTTTGTTCGGCATTGCCAACATCGTGGCTTTATGGGGATTCAGTCTTAAGGAAGTACTTGTTGCCGGTTTTATTGCGCCAAGAATGGATAGATACCGAGACGCAATCTCAGTGGGCGATATTATGGAAGTGCATTATGGAAAAACCGCCAAAATTTTTTCCGGAGTATTCGGTTTTATCCTATGCGCCGGAATTTTGGGAGCGCAAATCGGGGCCATAGGGTACGTAACCAATCTTTTTCTGGGCTTTGAAAGAATCTGGGGGATTATGCTTGGCTGCGGCATAGTTATTACATATGCCACTGTAGGGGGAATGAAAGCTGTGGTCTGGACAGATATTGTTCAGTTCATCATTCTGGCTGTAGGGCTTCCCCTGACTCTGTATTTCGGGATTCAGAGCGCGGGAGGACTGGACTACGTGTTAAATGCTGTTCCCCCGGATCACTTGAGTCTGCCGGTTGAACCTGCGGCGATTGTGGCTCTTTGTTCACTGTTTCTGACTTTCGTCCTGGGGGAGACTCTGGTTCCTCCATATTTACAGAGGCTGCTTATCGGACGTAACGCCACACAGATAGCCCGGGGTACACTATACAGCGGGCTTTTTTCCTTCCCTTTTTTCGCGGTAACCGGCCTCATCGGCATAGTGGCCCTGGTCCTTAATCCTGAAATCGACCCTAATCTGGCTATGCCCTATGTTATTCAACAGGCCCTGCCTCCTCTTTTTCAGGGGATTGTTGTTGCCGCGGTCCTGGCCATCATAATGTCCTCAGCAGATTCTTTTCTCAATGCCGCGGCAATCTGCTTCAGTAATGACATAGTAAAGCCCCTTCGTAAGGAGCCCATGACCCAGGCGAAAGAAGTTCTTATGGCCAGAGCCATAACTCTGGTTGTGGGGGTTATGGCTGTAGCATTCGCTTTGTCCATAGAGAGTGTGCTGGATATATTGATCTATGCGTATAATTTCTGGGCGCCGATTATTCTGGTGCCGCTGGTGATGGCTATAATGCAGAAGAAAGTGAGTAAGCTCAAGTTTCTCAGTGGTGCAGCAGCCGGAATAGCCGGACTGCTTATCTGGAATTATGTCTTGGACAAACCCTGGGAAATTCATGGAATTGTGATTGGAGTAGCGGCAAATCTGGCAGTTTTCATGTCAGTTGACCGTGGTAATAAACAGGAGGGATGAAAACCGTCAGTTTCAGCATCCTGAAAGAAAGACTTTCCGGAGTGAAAAGAATTAGAAGAGTCTTTTGATCTTTTTACGCAGACCTTCACGGCTTATTCCGAGCAGTTTGGCGGCCTGGGTTTTATTGTTTCCGGTAGCCTGAAGAGCTTTCTCCACAAGCTTTTTTTCCGACTCGACAATGCCTGGCACTTCCGGTTTATGAGACGGTGGCCGGTGTTCAATAAGCGCGGTGTTCCCGGGGTGATCCTGTTCAGAGGGAGGTGATATCATCTGGGTGATATCTTCATTCAAAGAGGCACCCTGGATAACCGGAG
>JAWOGL010000253.1:0-6127 GCA_046496945.1 Desulfonatronovibrio sp. | reverse complement strand
GGGGAAAGATCTGCTGCCTGGCCAGCACCCTTTCCAGGGACTGGCCTGCGGCCACTTCCCGGGCGGCTTTTTCCACCCGCTCCCTGAAGAAGGAAGATCTTGTTCCACGTGCTGCTCCGTGCATGGCCTGAACCAGGGAGATGCCGGCACTCAGCTGGAAGGACAGAAGACCTGAAAATCTGGCCAGGATTGAATCTCTTATCAGAGGCAGTCTCCAGAGCGTCCTGTCCACTTTGTATCTGAAACCGGGCAGTTTTCTGTAAGCATTCCAGAATCCCAGAATAATAGCTCCAATAACCATAAACATAAACAGGCTGTAATTTTCCAGCCATTGCCCGGTGCTCAGCAGTATCCGGGTGTTAAGGGGCAGTTCCTGATCGGATGCGGAAAAAATCCCGGCTACCCTGGGCAGAACCCTGGACAGCAGAAAATAAACCGCACCCAGCCCGATCAGGAGCACAGCCAGAGGATAGGTCAGGGCGGTCAGCAGTCTGCCCTGGGTTTCTCTGCGCTGTTCTTCGTATCCGGCTATGCGTTCCAGGATTTGCCCCAGATGTCCGGCCTGCTCAGCCACCTGGATCATACCGATGTATTCCCGGGGGAAAAGCCTGGGATGCCGGGCCAGGGATCTGGAAAAAGAAGTGCCTGATTCAACCGAGTCCCTTATTTCAAGCCAGACCCGCCCGGTTTTTCCCTTGCCCATCCTGCCCAGTATATCCAGGCTCTGGGCCAGGGACCCACCTCCCTGAAGCATGAGTCCAAGATAGTAAAAAGCTTCCTCGATGCGTATTTTTTTGCCCGGGGAAATTAAAGACCTTATCCGGGAGGCGGCAAGAAAAGCTTCTTCCTTTACCGGATTGAGCCGGACCGGTACAAGTCCCTGTTCCTGCAGCCGGCTGAAGGCCACGGCCTGACTCTCGGACTCAAAGTACCCCTTTTTTTTCCGGCCTTCCCGGTCCAGAGCCTGGTAATAGTAGGTAGGCATTTTTATTTTCTGTGATTACCTGTTGGTTGCCGGAGCTTTATTCGTGAAACATCATCAAAAATGAATAGGAACGGTTCACCACTTTAAAGGTATATGATTTCCCGAACCTCTGGAGAAAGTAAGTATTATGGTGAGTAGTGACAATTAATATTAAACTCTGGTCACCCGCAAAACTTCTTCCAAGGTGGTCCTGCCCTGGCTCACAAGCTCCAGTCCCTGTTCATACATGCTTTCCAGCCCTGTGTCCCGGGTGTGGGCGCGCAGTTCTTCAGCTGATGATTTTTGTACCATCATGCTGCGCAGGGTTTCCGTCACCGGCATAAGTTCGAAAATACCCTGCCGTCCTATGAACCCGCTTTGCAGGCATTGTTCGCAACCGGTTCCTTTAATCTGGGTCGTAAAATCGGTTCTGGTTTTCTTTAGTATGGCTAAGGTGGCGGAACTGACAGGGGCAGGCGCGCTGCAGGACGGGCAGTTGGTGCGGACCAGCCTTTGTCCAAGGACCATGATCATGGAAGAAGCCAGCAGAAAAGGTTCTATGCCCATTTCCAGCAAGCGGGTGATTGCCGTGGGCGCGTCATTGGTGTGCAGGGTGGCCAGGACCAGATGCCCGGTCAGGGATGCCTGGACCGCAGTGGACGCTGTTTCATGGTCCCTGATCTCTCCCACCAGGATTATGTCAGGGTCCTGGCGCAGAAAACCCCGTACAGCCCCGGCAAAGGTGACTCCGGCAGCCCGGTTCACCTGTACCTGATTTATACCGGGAAGATGATATTCCACCGGGTCTTCCACGGTCATGATGTTCAGGGATTCATTAACCAGTTCGGACAGGGCCGCGTATAAAGTAGTGGTTTTGCCGCTTCCGGTGGGACCGGTAACCAGGATGATGCCGTATGGCGATGAAATCATGCGGCGCAAAAGTTGAATATCTTTATCTTTCAGGCCCAGTTGAGGCAGAGAAAGCACGTTTTTGGTCCGGTCCAGGATTCGCAGAACAGCTTTTTCGCCGCTTAGGGTAGGCATGGTAGAAACACGCAGATCAATGTTTTTATTGCCTACCCGAACCTGAAACCGACCGTCCTGGGGAATTCTGGTCTCAGCCACATCCATCCGGCCCATAACCTTGATCCGGGCTAGTACAGTGGGCTGCACTGCCTGGTCCAGCCGGCGGGCGGTATTAAGTTCTCCGTTCACCCGGTAGCGGATGAGAAAGGATCTGTCCTGGCCTTCAAAATGAATATCACTGGCACCCTGGCTGATTGCCTGATGCAGGGCCTTGTTTACCAGGCGGACAATGGGGGCGTCTTCATGGGACCAGCCCAGTAGGTCGCGTCCTGCATCTTCCGGGTCACCGGCGTGGTCTGCACCGTTTCCCTCTGATTCGTGGTCATCCTCCCATAAAGACAGGGCCAGTTCCAGGGCGGAAAAGAAACTGTCCTCGTCCACCATTCTCGTGCTGATGGACAGTCCGAGCTTCCAGGCCAGGTGATCGGCCAGAGGCCTGGCATCAGGAGACATGAGCAGGACAAGGAGACGGTTTTCTTTAAGGCTTACCGGAAGGAATTCGTTTCTCTGGGGGAACTCCAGGTAAGCGCTGACCACTTCCCGGGGAAGGGAACTCAAGTCATGGTTATTCATGGTCTTCACGTAATATGGCAGGGTCCAGCTGATCCATATCCACATTAAAAGATTTCTTCTGTCTTTCCGAAGTACCCCAGAATTCCCGCTCCAGTATTTCTTCGTGCCGCTGCCGGGATTCGCGGACGCTGTCCATGCGTTCCCGGGTCAGGTCATCGGACTGGGCAAGGGTTTCAATGATCCTGGCGCTCAGAAAAACCATAAGGGTTGACTTGGGCGCTTTTAGGACTTCGCGTCTGAACAGCCAGCCGAATCCAGGCACCTTGGAGAGTCCCGGAACAGCGTCCCTGCTGTGGGTAAAGCTGTTCTGAATCAGTCCGGAGATAACCATGGTGGACCCGCTGGGCAGCTGGACATTGGTTCTGGTATTGCGGTTCATGGTTATCTCTTCCTCGGAATCGTAATTCTGCACTTCCTGAAGAACTTCCATGCGAACCATCTTGGTTTCGGTATTAATGGTGGGGGTTACCTTGAGCCTTATTCCCACGTCCCGGTATTCATAGTATTTTATTGGTCTGCTTTGTTCATCCAGACGTTCACTGGTTTCAAACCGTCTGTTTTCGCCTATGAATACCTCGGCTTCGGTATTGTCCAGAGTCATGAGCTGAGGGGTGGACAGGATATTGAAATCTCTGGCTGTCTGGACAAAGTTGACCAAAGCGCCCAGTGTGGAAAATTTTTGGCCTGCATAAGTGATTGAATTGCCCAGGGCGCCAATGGAGAATCCACTGGCAGCTACTGGAGGGGCTGCCTGGGAAAGCAGCGGGGCCAGTCCGGAAGCACTGTCCTG
The DNA here is from genome assembly GCA_046496945.1 of Desulfonatronovibrio sp. GTDB lineage: Bacteria > Desulfobacterota > Desulfovibrionia > Desulfovibrionales > Desulfonatronovibrionaceae > Desulfonatronovibrio. The sequence continues at coordinate 2,714 of JAWOGL010000253.1, read as the reverse complement.
GATAAATCCTCCGATACCCATGCCATCACCGCCTCCGCCTCCAGCCAGCCATTCCACTCCAAAATCCTGGCTGTGCTCCAGGGTGGTTTCCACAATCAGGGCTTCTACAAACACCTGGGCCAGGGGCCGGTCCAGATGCTCTATGATATCGTCCACCTGATTAATGATCTGGGGATCAGCCAGGACCATAAGGGAGTTGGTTTCCGGGTCCGGGGAGACAACCAGTCTGGGATCATTCGCGGCATCTTCACCTCCCTGCTCTTCTGAAAGGAGTTTTCCCAGCACTTCTGCCGCGGCTTCAGCCCTGGCGTTTTTGAGGGGGTATATTTTCAGTCCGGCCGTGCGTTCCGTAATGTTGTCCAGATCTCTAACCAGTTCCTGCACGGTCTCGATCTGGTCAGGAGTGCCTGCCACCATCAGGGAGTCTGACCATTCCACAGGCAAGACCACGGGAGCGTCTCCCATCTGTCCCAGTTCAATAAGGCCTGCGTATAATTCCATGACCTTGGCCGCGGTTTTTCCTGCGTTGGCCTGCTCCAGGGTGATCATTGCCGTTTCCCAGCTTGGACCCATTTGCTGCAGTGTATCAAGGATGTCTGCAATTTTGGTGATATTATGCCGGGTGTCTCTGATTAATATGCTTCTGGCCGGAGTTATCTCCTGAATCAGGCCGTGTTTTGACAGAAAAGGCTTGAGCAGTTCTGCCGCCTGCTTTACCGGGGCCCTGGGGCTGAGCTGGATCACAGTGGTTACCAGTTCATAATCCTCGCCTTCTCCCACAGGATAAACAAAGGGTTCGGCCATCCCCTGGACCAGGGGGGCATGCAGGACATATAAAACCTCTCCCCGGGAAACCAGTTCCAGATTGTTTCCGGCCAGCACGCTTTCCAGGACCGCCATAAGCTCTGGCTCTCTCATGGGGGTCTGGGTATGCATGGTCACTTTGACCGCTGGTATCCGGTCTTCCCTGAAGACAATATTTTGGCCGGTAAAACGGCTGACGAACATGATAAAATCTTTTAAGAGGACTCCGTCCAGATCAGCGGTCATCTGTGCGGGTTCTTCCTGGTCCTGGGCCGTTACCGGGCCGGGTGCGGCCAGAAATATCCATAAAATGGCGAAGAAGACAATGCTGAGTGCGGGTGATGCTGGTTTCATTAATGGACCCTGATTATTTCAATTTAATAGGCTTTTGTTAAAAATAAACGCCAGGTATTCCTGCGTTTGGCAGCCTGTTCAGTAAGGATTTTTACAGCCAACGGTCAAGCGTCAATTTATTTCCACCACAAAGCTTAAGTTTTCTCCCTGGCGGAGTATGTCCATGGTAACCAGGGAGCTTTGGGCCAGAGAAGAATAAGCCTTTAAGAGTTCTGTGGGACCGGTAATGGGACGTCCGTCAATCCTGGTCAGAACATCGCGGTTTCTTATGCCCAGTTTTTGCAGCATGGAACCGGACCGGATGCTGGAGATTTCAAATCCGCGCTCTCCGTCCCGGTCATAAGGACTGAACTGAGCCATTTGCAGAAGAGAATTTGGGTCATTGAGAAATGGCCGGACCTCTTCTCTATCAAGGGCGATTTTGTGGGATCTGGATTGGTCAGGCAGAAGTGAACCCGGCTGGGAGGAAGAGTCTGCAGGGAGGTCCTTCTCCTGCCACATCTTGAGGATTCTGGTTCTGGTCCCTGATTCCCAGGTTGCAGATCCGGGTTCAATCAGAAGCAGTTCCCAGCCTTCCAAGCTTTGTCCGGGCTGAACCAGAGTGACTTCATTATTAATGGACACCAGCGCCAGGTCTCTGGTTCCGGTCAGTGCAGCGAGAAGCCTCCATGAACCCGGATCCGCGGCAGAGGAAGGGGAGGCCTGCTGTGGTTTATGCTCAGGGATTTCCAGGTGCAGGATGTTTTTTTCAAAGATGATTCCTTCCCAGGACTGGGTGACCTGTTTATCCGGGCCAGCCTCCGGATGCAGGTCCGGCCGGATCGGGGAGCCGCTCAGATATTCGGCCAGGCCTGAAATCATATACGCCAGGGCCAGACCGGCCAGGATCGGCCAAACCAGTCTGATCCGGGATAAAATAGTCTGATTAATGAATGTCATGTACAGGCAGCCTTTGTAGCGAGTACCCGGACCGGGATTTGAAAAGATGAATTATATGTAACTATTCGTCATGATGTAAGGATAGCCTTCGTCCTGATTTGTTCTCTGTTGCTGGTCAAACAAGCAGCAATGGCGAAAACCGGTCAGGGTGCAGGCTCTATCAATAAACAAAAAGATGTGCTGAACTGATGTAATTATATATTTATTTTTCATAGAATTCAATCACGCTTTCCAGGGGGCAGCTGGGGCCTTGTTGCAGGAACATTTTGCCCGGAGAATATATTTGCCCAAAATCAGAATATGAATTATGTTACCCAGTCATTCCGGATAACGCGTACCGGATGTTTTCAGGCTGCCAATCTTTCTAATTACATTTTCAGGGAGGACACAATGCAATCAAGAGATTTTATATTGTTCAGCGGAGGGGCCAGAGGCGCGGAGGCGTGCTTTGGTGAACTGGCGGAAAAGTATGGACTGGATGAAGTAAACTACAGCTTCGAGGGTCATCCCATAGAACGAACCAGGGGAGTCAGGTATCTGACCAATGAAGAGCTTGCCAAAAAGGATGTAAGTATCACCTACGTATCCGGACTCATGCACAGGACCTATTCCAGAGC
>JAWOGL010000216.1:0-3791 GCA_046496945.1 Desulfonatronovibrio sp. | reverse complement strand
CGCTGAGTTCGCAGAGAAGAGAAAGCGTTTTTTCATTTCTGCGAAGCGCAGTAATGAAAAAGGATCTCGCCCCGGGCGGGGAGCATTTATACATATACACCGGCTCGGTGGATATGAATATTGAAACTCTTACTCCTGCCTTGCTCTGTGGCTCTAGGCCTTCTTAGGCCGGGCGTGAGGTCTTCTTTTCTTTACGCAAAAGTACGCTTAAGCCGGAAGAGCCTTATTTCTTAACTTCACAACCAGTTTCAATCAACCATGAGCATAAACCAGAACCGCTTCCAGATACTGGATATGGCCAGGGGGACAGCCATTATGCTCATGGTGGGGTTCCATTTCTGCTACGACCTGGTTTATTTCAACCTGATAGAATTAAACATCAGGGAAGATTTCTTGTGGACCAGTCTGAGAAACTTTATTGTCAGCCTGTTTATTTTTATTGCCGGGATCAGTCTTTATATATCCTCCACCCGGAAAACAGATTTCTTTGCCTATCTCAAAAAACAGAAATGGCTGGCCCTTTTCGCCTTGCTGATCAGCCTGATTACCTACCCCCTTTTTCCGGAATCATGGATATATTTCGGGGTGCTTCATTTTATTCTGGCGGCAAGAATATTCGGCTTTGCCCTGAAAGATTTTTATGGCATTAATATAGTTCTGGGCATTATCACTATCTGGGCTGGAATCACCCTGGACAATGAAATTTTTAATCCAAAATGGATAAACTGGCTGGGATTTGCCCCTCAAAAACCCTTTACTGAAGATTATGTGCCCCTTTTTCCCTGGTTCGGGGTGTTTTTGCTGGGAATGTGCGCGGGTCGCCTGATTTTTGATCCGTCCGCAGGTCTTAGAATCAAGAACAGGACATATTCCGGCTTTCCGGCTGAGACACTGAGCTTTGCGGGTCGTCACAGCCTGAGCATCTACATGGTGCATCAGCCTGTGCTGATGGGGCTGATCACTGTGTTCACGCTGCTATTTTAATGAATTTTTATCCGCAATACCCTTTTTTCTGACAAAAGGCCCGGGCCGGAGAAAGGACTTGTTCTGAAAAATTATGAGCTTAATTATCACCCAACAATTAAAACTCCGAAAAAATGAACATTTATAAGATTTCCAACAACTCAGGACAGACACTCACCAACGGACTTCTCTTTATTATCTGCGTTCTTGCAGTAGTGTCCTGTGCGCCCAAAATTACGGATGTCCCTGCTGAACCTGAGCCTCTCATAACCTATGAACAACCTTTTGGCCCCACAGTCAGTCTGGATCAACTTCTTAAGAAGACCCTGCGCAACCAGTACTCTTCTGTGGAATCCGTTTTTGAAGTTCCGGTTGATACCCCTGATCAGAAGCTGATATTGCTGACTCAAGAAAAACCGGTCCTTTTTGTGGAAAGTGGAGTCACTGCTTTCGCAGCTGACGATGAATTCCTGGCTGCGGGTTACGGCGACGGCAATATCCGCATCTGGAGCGAGCTTCCATGTCCTGTGCTCGCCCTTCCGGAACGCGAACCGGTCCGGCGCCTTTGGCGGGACCGAAGCTCGCCTTATCTCAGTGCGGCCGGGAGCCGGAATCCTGAAGTGATCAATATCTATGATCTGAACAAATGCGCCATGGTAGCCAGTGTTAAAGCAGATGCCCCGGCAGACGGCATCGCGGTATCTGCCCGCGGTACTTACCTGGCCGTGGTGGATACGGGCAGAAGGTTATGGACCGGCAATCTGCAGGGCAATCTTGAACAACAGGCTGGTTTGCGGTTTGATCCGCTGGATATGACTTTTTCCCCAAAGGAAGGAGTCCTCATGCTGGTCGACCAGGCCGGATGGCTGCTCCTCTGGACCACCCCGGATTATTCCCTCCTGGAACAGACGCTTATTCCGGGAGGACCTTTTGATGAAGGGACTTTTCTGGGACCTGAACTGATCCTGCAGAAGGCAGGGGAAACACCGGATCAGGTTGTCTGGGACATTCCGGACATGAAAATTATTGCTGCCCGGCCGAAAACAGGCCGGTTTCATCTGGAAAATGAAATCCTGCACTATACGCTCCCTGACAGGCAACCCGTTAAAAAAGTCCATATGTCCGGACCGCTCTTCAGGCTGATGGCTGACAGTGAGAACATGACTTTCAAAATTCTGGATGTGGACGGGGAAATAAAGTATTATGATGCTGTAACCGGATCCGCAACCAAAGGCGACTCTTCCGGGGAAACGCTGAAATCCGTCAATCTTCCGCCTTCTGGCCGATTTACCTGGTCCGGGGTTGAATATTCTCTGGCGGATCCGGTAATAATCAAAGGGCAATGGGCTTTGTGGTGCAGGCACATCCCGGACCAGGGTTTTTATTTATGGTGGGCGCCCAATCCCGGCCTGGAAAACAGGGATTTCAACCAGGAACTGCCCGTACGCGAAAACATCCGCAGGGAAATACCCCCGGACTGGACAAAACTGAATGATCAAGCTTGGTAAATAGTTATGTCACAACAAAACTTAATTGAGGTTTAAATGCGCATTAATGACGGATCTAAGGGTTTCAGTCTTATTGAACTGATGATCGTGGTGGTCATCCTGGGGCTTCTGGCTGGTTTGCTGGTGCCCAGGATCATGGATCGGCCCGAGGAAGCCAAGGTTACAAAGGCCAGGATGGATATGCGGACCATTGAATCAGCACTGCGATTTTACCGTCTGGATAACGGATTTTATCCCACAACTGAACAGGGTCTTGAATCCCTTGTCCGCAAGCCGGAAACCAGTCCGGCACCGGAGAAATGGCGCTCAGGCGGGTACCTTGAAACTTCCTCCATTCCCAGAGACCCGTGGGGCAATTACTTTATCTACCGCTCTCCAGGAGACCAGGGCCGTGACTATGAAATAATCAGCCTGGGAGCTGACGGCAAAGAAGGAGGCACAGGATTCAACCGGGATTTAAAAAACTGGGAGGAGGATAATTGAAGCAAAAGGGTTTTACCCTGACCGAACTACTTATTGTTTTGTTTATTATCGGCCTGGGCTGGTTTACCCTGTTGCCGCGCCTGGATCTGACCGATAAAACCAGCGATCCTGTGCACCAGATAAATGACCTTCTGGAATCAGCCGGAAAAACCGCTGTTCAGAACAATGTCCGCCAGCAGATCTTTCTGATTCCGGGCCGGGATTTTGTAGAATGGAATGATAAGAAATATTACCTGCCGGCCATCCTGTCCCGGGCAAAAATCAACGGCCGGCCGGTGACCCGAAATGCTGAGCCTTTTAATATCTACCCAACAGGGCACATGGATGAACTTTTTCTGATCCTGGCCGGGGGCGAGGAAATCCGGTCCAGACCCTTGTTGGGAAAAATTGAAACCCGGACTGCTGGTCATTAGCCGTCCGGAAGTCACGGGCTTTAGAAACCTTAGCAATAGGCAGACCCTCACCAACTGGTGCATGGTTGCCAACCTTTATGGGCTTTCAGCTTAAAAAAACATTCGCCGGACAGATAAAATTTATGGTCACAGCTTTCCCCAACAAACCCTTGCCCGACAATGCTTCCACAGGATTTTCCCTGGTGGAGCTTATGGTGGCTCTAATGGTGGGGGCTCTCATGGCTTATGCCCTGCTGAACGCCCAGCATTACAGCCTGAAACTATCCACGTATGATGACCAGGTATGGGAGAATCTTAATTTTGCGCAGGAACTTATTGCCACCCAGGGATTGGATAAACTATCGCGCTCCTCTCCGACCTGGATTGCAGCGCCGCAAAGTCCAGGGGCCAGATGGAGAACTGTCCAGGAACCAGGAAACCGGGA
>JAWOGL010000215.1:0-5381 GCA_046496945.1 Desulfonatronovibrio sp. | reverse complement strand
GGGGAAAGGAAAAGCCTTGGCTCTCAATCTGCATTCTTAATTTGCCTGAGCTTGCTGGAAAAAGTGAAACTTACTTTTACTAGTCTTTACAGATAGTTGTCTTTATAGCTGTCAAGACTAACAGCCGTAGACTAGCATCACAATCCATGTAGCAAAGTGAATGATTATATTGTTGGATAGATTATCTTTCTTTTAAATAAGCTAAAGAGACAGTCCCAGTGGGGTCTTGTCCCTTTCTACAGGAGCCAAAAAGAATAAATCTCGCTGTGTTGCTACGAAAATCTCAAACTCTTACGTTTGCATAAATACGCCGCGACTTTAACCTTTTTACTTAGCGTAACTAAAAAGCCACAAATTCGTCACCTGAATGCGCTGATCAGTCCTGCCCAAAAAATATACCTATGCACAGACTTAATCAAAAAGTTTAAGTCAGTAATCCCATTTAATGAATTTGCTCACTGCTTAAAGGAGGAAAAATCATGACCTGGAATCAGCTTAACAATTACAGGATGATGCTTGAAGATCTGATGATTAAAACAACCCAAAACCTTGAAGAAACTGCTCGCAAGCTTGGAGAGGTGACATCTGGTTTATGTTCTGATGAAAATGATAAAGGAAGCATTGAAGCAGACAGACGGCTTCTTCTGTCTCAGGCAAAACGGGACGGAGAGTTTCTTTCCCAGATCAAGCAGGCATTAAGGCTCGTTGAAAATGGCGAATATGGAATTTGTGCAGAATGTGAAGAACTAATCAGTCCCCGCAGACTTCTAATTCACCCTACAGCAAGGTATTGCGCACAATGCCAGGAAGCTTTGGAACAAGGATTCAGGACAACTAACAATTTCAATGACATAGACGCAACTTTTGCATAATCGTTACCAATAGAGGGAGGAATATGACACACAAGAATTATGTCCTGGATACCAACGTACTTATTGAAAACCCTCAAAGCATAGATATTCTGCGTAATGGCTCTGAAAACAATATTTTTATCCCCTATCATGTTCTTATGGAGCTCAACAAGCTCAAAACAGACCAGAGGCTTGCCCATATCATAGCCAAGGTTATTGAAAGCTTAGATCAAAACAAAGAACACGTGCGAATCATCCGTAATGACAAATTAACCACATCCTATACCGATATTGCTGATAATTACATCCTGTCTGAAATTAATTCCAACCCTGAAATACAAGATCCCATTCTTGTCACCAACGATAAAATTCTAAGGCTTCAGGCCCAACTCCTGAATATTCAAAGTGAAGAATTCAGGCAATCCAGGCCTTTTGAATCCGAATCACAGCTCTATACTGGATTCAGAGAAGAAAATGACGCCCCAATCCCAAATTCTTTCACCTGGCAAAACGGAAAACCTGTCTTTCACGGAGTTAACGAACAGAAAGTAATTAACTACACACTTGATATCTGGAAGGTAACTCCCAGATCTGTTTATCAGAATCTCGCCCTGGAACTCATGCAGAACCCGGCCATTGATCTGGTGACAATCCAGAGCGAGGCAGGATTCGGCAAAACATTTCTTGCCCTGGCCTCAGCTCTTGAACTGGTTTTAAGTAAAAAAGAATACTCCAAAATCCATATAGTTAAACCAACCCATGAAATCGGACCTAAGCTTGGATATCTGCCTGGTGATATTTCGGAAAAAATCGCACCCTATATCAGATACATCCACAACCTTCTTCAAAAACTCCATGAAATAAGAAAAGCGGGCAAAATTTTTCTTGATGGTTCTGATTCTGCAATCAAACTCAACCCCAAAAGAATTGAGATCCTTCCTCTGACGTTTGTTCGTGGAATGACCATTGAAAACTCATTTGTTATTGTTGACGAAACCCAAAATCTTTCGAGATATGAGATCAGATCTTTACTCTCCAGGATGGGAGAGGGAGTCAAGTGTGTCTGCCTTGGAGACACCAGACAGGTGGACAATCCCCATCTTAATGAATCCAATAATGGACTGAACTGGATTGTAAAAAAAATGAAAGGACTGAACAATTATGCTCACTTAGTTCTAAAAGGAGATAAATCAAGAGGACCGATTACAGATATGGTCATCAAGTCAAGGCTTTAGTATACTTTTTCAGATTTTACAGTATCCTATCCTGCTCTGAGGATTCCATACTCAACATCTGAACACCACTCCCTGATTAATTACCCACTGTACCCTGCCTGAGCTTTTTGTTGACACTGCCGGCTGGATGGCTATGACTGACGTTCGGTCATATTATTGTAACAAAGTATGAGTAAACTGTATCAAAGGTTTTTCCTTGAAAACGTAAAAAAATACCAACATTAAGCCTTTTGATACATGAACATTATCCAAAAAATCCTTATAAGCTCACTTTTCTGTGTTGTTACAATCCTGGTCTCTGCCGGTGCAGACATCTCTGATTCATGGGCATCAGGAGATAATAGAATAGTTGTCACCGGATCCACGGCCCTCATTCCTCTAATTCGCAAGGCTGCAGGCATATATGAAGTCATGAATCCTGAACTGAGCTTCAGTTTCAATGAGACAGGATCAGTTATTGGACAGGCCCAGGTAGCTTCAGGAGCTGCACATATAGCTGTTTCAGATATTCCCCTTGCTTCGGATTATCAGACATATCCACTGACAGAAACAGCCTTTGTTAAGCTTCCAGTGGTACTCGCTGCCAGGGAAGTGATGATCACTGACCTGACCACTCAACAGATTAAAGGAATTTACAAGGGTCAATATCAAAACTGGCAGGAACTTGAAGGTCCTGACCTGCCCATAACTGTTGTCCTTAGAAGCGATTTTTCCGGAATAACCCGGGTGCTGCAAAACTGGCTTCAGGCTCCTTTGAGTCCAGTCAACAGCATCAGAGCATCTTCAAACTCAGCAGCCCTGGAGCAGGTTGCTTCCATCCCTGGGGCAATTACTGCTGCAGGGGGAGTACATAGAGGACATGATGCCCAAATACTGTCCATTGACGGCTGCATGCCTGATCTTTCAGCATCTTCAAATTGTGACTACCCCATATTTTATAATGGCAGGATTATCGTAAATAATCACCCCACCATCCAGACAGCAAAATTCATGTCATTTTTCCTTTCCGAACAGGTGCTGGAAAGGACATTATCCGACACTTCCCTGACCCCTGTAAAAATTGTTCTGCCGGAAGGAATTAAAGCCATAGCTGCACAAGACAGGGCAAGGAAGGCAAGGAGCAGCCAGGCCCTTGTTCTTTCCGGGCAAATACTTGCCGGGATTGCCCTTTTTCTGGTTGGAGTCAGGTTTATTTCATCCAGCCTTAAGAAGGTAGCCAGCCGAAGGATAAGAAAACTGTTCTCCCGCTGGTCAGACAACCTGGGCCTGGGTGCTTTATGGGGTTTTCTTTCAGGGGCAGTAGCCCAGAGCAGTTCATCAGCAGCCTTTGTGCTCACAGGCATGGTTGCCGGAAAAATCATGAATCTGAAAAATGCCCTGTATATTCTGTCCTGGGCTGAAATTGGCACAACACTGCTGGTATTTCTGGCCACCTGGAATCTGAATCTTGCCATTTTGTATTTTCTGTCCATTTCCGGTCTTTTGTACGCCTTTGATAAAAAAGGAAAGTATCAGCAGGTGCTTTTGGCCATGTTCGGGCTTGGTCTGCTATTGTTCGGCTTTGACATGATCAAGTCCACAGCTGCTGATCTGGCCCAGACCCTGTGGATTCAGAATATGATGGAGATGGGCACTGAACTGCCCATACTGCTTTTCTTGCTTGGCGCAGTTCTAAGGACTCTTACCCAGTCATCATCCACTGTGGCTCTGCTGACTATACCCATGGCTCATGCTGGTATTATTGATCTGAATCAGGTTCTGCTGACTTTTTCCGGGGCAACCGCTGGTTCTGGAATCTCAGGAATAATCATGTCCAGCAGCATATCAGGAATGTCCAGACAGGTGGCATTGGTCAAATCCTTTGCAGATTTTTCAAGCAGTATTGTCCTGGTTATGCTCCTTCAGATAAGTATGTTCATAGGCGATAACAGCCTTAATCTGATTTTCAAATTTCTGGGAAATACTGTTGAAGAAAAAGCTGCCTGGGGATTTCTTTTTGTCAAGGTCATGCCCGGACTGATCATGCTTGGTTTTACATCTCCCCTGAAAAGACTTGCAGAAAAATTTTCACCCCCAAGCAAAGTGGAAACCCTGGCCAGACTGAAATTTGTCCAGGAAAACGCCCTGCAGGATCCTGACACTGCCCTTCAACTCACAGCAAAAGAATCTGATCGGGTAGTTTCCAGGCTGCCTTCTTATCTACAACCTCTGCGTAAAGAAGAGTCAGACATACAGGTCCACGGTGAACTGAATGATCTGCACCAGGCTGCTACAGAGTTAAATGGCGCAATTAATGAGATCTTCACTGAACTATTCGGCCAGGACATGCGAAAAAATGATGCTGAAACACTTATCCACATCCAAAACCAGCACAGGATCCAGGAAAACCTTGAACAGCAGCTTTATGAATTAACTATATTGCTGGGGCAGGATCTCAAAAATCAGGAATTGGCAAAGGCACAGCAGATGATGATAGAAGGACTTCATGCGATTTTGACCTTTGCAGCTGGTACAGTTGAAAAAACAGACATCCAGGACTTAAAATTACTTCTTAATATGACTGGAGACAGGAGCGGCCTTGTGGCTGGAATGAGAAAATCATACCTCGGAGGAAGCGAAATTATCAGCCCGGACTCCAGATCAACCTTTTTGCACATGACCAATGTTTACCAGCGTATTGTCTGGCTGCTTAACAGCTGGACCCAATCACGGATTAATATTGTCCAGTCTGAAACAAATTAGTTTCCATCCGGAAAGTCTTTCTTTCCGGGTGCTGGAACTATTGGTTTTCTTTGCGGAAACGAGGAGTTTTTTCTTTTGGCTAGGAAATCAAACAATTATAAGGAGGCGTATCTTAGTTGACGAATAATTGTGCAGATTGACGCCGCCAAAAGCAAAAAGAACCGTTTCCGGATGAAAACAAATTAGAAAATATCAAGCCAATGTAACCAAAATGCCATATTAATGACACTTGTTTGCGCTGTCCCAAACTTACCTTGCAGGATAATTTTATTGAAATTTTTTTTAGAAAAGTGGATGGTGTAGCTTGAGGCGTTGAATTCTCTATGCAAACCTACGTGCATTTTTGAAAGAAGTTTAAGCCTGCCTGAATGATGAAGCCTTGTTATGCCAGCCTTGAAAACAATTGAACTGGACTATGCCATGGCCATAGCCGGATTCTCTCATGAAGTCTCTCACCATACCGGCCTAATGCACAAGAACGGGCCACCAGTCTTAGCGGAGTGGGATTGCCTTAGCGACAACCCCATCCTGCCAAAGAATCAAATATCCGAAG
>JAWOGL010000163.1:0-3166 GCA_046496945.1 Desulfonatronovibrio sp. | reverse complement strand
TTCAACCAAAGCTTCCTGATATGTTTTCGGTATGGTGTCGAATGTACTCATATTTTCAGGTATCAGGTATCAGGTATCAGGTATCAGGTTGTGAGTAGAGAATTTTGGTTGATAATAGTTATACATGCTACTTACTACTCGATACTTGCTACCATTTATCTATTTTCTTTTTTTTTGGCAATCCTCCAGGGCCCGAGAATCGCATTACTGGCTGGGAATAGCCGGATTCTTTAATAACAAACAAGATTCCTCTGGATTTTCTATGTCGCCTCCGCCCGGCTCATAAACCACCTTTTGACTGACTATATAACCGGATATATTATGTGTTACTGACAAAATGCTAAAAATTCTGGACGCTATCTTTTTTGGTTGTTAATCTTCCCACCTATGCATGCATTTCCTGCCTTGCCGACACTGCTCAGTTGGTATGCCGCAAAGCCGATATAAAGGGGGGAATTGCGTGCCTCCGGGGGCTTGGAGAAAAAGGCCCCGGAGGTGCCGTCTTTCAGAAAGTGAAAACGCGGACTTCGGGATCCCTCATCAGAGCCGTCATTTCCGGTGGCTTGGCAACCGTAACCCCCTCTGCCAGATCCGCCTCCGTATAGTCGCTGTTGGGAAGATAAAGTGCGCAGACAGAGACAGACGCCCCCTTGTCCATCAGGGCCCCAAGAAGTTTCCCGGGCGTAACCTCCCTGGGGGATAGCTTGGGGCCTCCGTCGCCTTGAGCCAGGGCCATATCGCCGGCTGCATCACACAGCAGGACGTCCACGGCAGCTCCTTCATCGATCATGGTATTGGCCAGAACCATAGCCATACCCTGGGTCTGTGGTGAGTCACTTGAAAGTATGATAAAGACGTTTCCCACCGCACGTTCTTGAGCGGCCGCCATGGTTGAAAGCGTTAGAAACACAAGTGCTGTCAATAGCAAGGTAAGTGTGATGTGTCGGATCATGCTAACCACCTCTTAGTGAAGGTTATCGGCTTTGCTGGCTTTATAATGCCCAGAAGCCTGCAGGCGGGACAGTGGTCCATCAAAGCCTATAGATGATTGGGGATGTTTTTCGCGCCAAAGAAAATCATCCCGAATATATTATAATCCCGGTTGGCTCGGCTGCAAAAAATTTTGCACCGGCTTTCTGGGTCGAATGCGGATATTGCCACATTATGAATGGGTTGCTGCAGGCATTGATCAAACAATACTGCAGCAATAGAAAGCCTCCTATGGCTCACAGTTCAATTTCGTACAGTCGGAACATGTCTGATTTCCCTTTTAATCGCGTGGAATGAACGATGACCCCATAGTGATCTTCAATAATTTTGTTCATCGTCTGGTAGTATCGGTTCAGCATATGAACCACGTCATAGGGGGTATTGGTTTCGGCAGGCACGGTGTAGTTCTCGATGTCGAAGAAGAGAGCGGCAATTTCGATCTATTTGCCGAAATACGTTCCGGTTTCATCCCCGATCTATTTCAGGATGATCTCAATGTCAAGTTCATCAAGCACCGCCCGCTTGATGGTAATGTCCCCCGCAAGCATAGGTGTGCCTGATTCCTTTGCAATCCAGGCTGCCGTGTGCGCCGGAAATGAAAGCCAGGCGAATCAGGGTTGCTCCTCTGCAGTAAAAAGCATGACCAAAATCTTCCCGCTTAAACCCGCAATATTTCCTGCAGACTGGTCGGAATGTCAAGAATGTTTATTTTATACAGTGTTGCTTTGGTCGAATCAATTCATGTCCTGAATTGGAAAAACAATATAAGGAGTGATGCATGCGCTGGAAACAGTTTTCCGTCCCTGTGCATTCAATGGATGTGCCCGAGGCTAAGAAGTTAATCAATGACGTTTCGGCCCGGTATTTGAATATTGTTGATGTCAGGCAGCCCAAAGAATATGAGCAGGGTCATATCCCGGGTTCCAGGCTCGTGCCCCTGCCTGAACTTGGAGACAGACTCGATGAACTGGACCCTGAGCAATCCACACTGGTCTATTGTGCTACGGGAATTCGCAGCAGCTCGGCTGCCCAGATACTGGCCGGCCAGGGATATAAAACAGTGTACAATTTAGAGGGAGGCTTCAAGACCTGGAACGGGGAGGCGGCTGTTGGTCCGGAGACATTCGGATTGGAACTATTTTCAGGTTCTGAATCCCTCAGGGACCTGATCATCATAGCTTATGGGCTGGAACACGGCCTGCAGGAACTGTATGAATTTATGCAGCCCAAAGTGGACAACCTGGAAGTGCTTGAGCTTTTTGAAAAGCTGGCCAAAATAGAAGGCAGGCACAAGGAACTCTTGTTTCGGGAATACCAGAAGCTGGATACAGACATTGCAGATAAGAAGGATTTTGAAGAGCAGGTGGTGACCCGGGCTTTGGAGGGCGGTCTCAGCACGGAAGAAGTCCTGAACCGGATACAGCCGGTTCAGGATTCAGTGCCGAGGATTCTGGATCTGGTCATGTCTGTCGAAGCTCAGGCTCTTGACCTTTATCAGCGGGCTGCAGGGAGGCAGCCGGATAAAGAGAGCCGGGTATTTCTTGAACAGCTAGTGGATGAGGAGAAATCCCATTTGGTTCAGCTTGGTAGACTACTGGATCAGGTCAGCTGAAATGGTTTTTATACTCCCGGATGCAAAGTTAAGGTCACCTCTGACTTTCTTCCATCGCCAGAAGAACTTGTTTTAAAATGTGAAACCGTCAAGGTTACAATTACGCTAAGCAAAACGAGTGTTGATTTTTTAAGAAAGAAGCAAAAAAATATAATACGCAATACCAGAAAATGATTCGAAGGCTTCTGGATGAATATACTGCCCCATCAATAACTGCTGATTCATAAACTACAGCATGAACCCGGACAGGAAACAGCAGTTCATTTCACTTTGCAGCTGTTTCCCGTCCGGTTAATGTCCCAGCTCCAAATCTGGTTAGGCCCTGTATCAGAGAAAGGATCTTCTCTTTTTGAGAATCTGTCAGCTTGTTTGCCGGCTCCCGGTGCTGGCCGGCGAAATTACAGCCGTCCTTGGATTCATGGAGAACCTTGGCGGTGCCGGTTTGGGTTTCATCGGCGGGTATATAGGTCATTTGCTCGGAGGAAAACAAGACCCGGATAATACATCGGGCCGGGTTCGATGTTTGTCAATGTCCTGGATAGAGTTATAATTATTATTAAGAGA
>JAWOGL010000137.1:0-2880 GCA_046496945.1 Desulfonatronovibrio sp. | reverse complement strand
TTTAATTAAGGATAAGTTTGCCGGCCAATTGTTGCAGGATCATGTCCTCATCTTTTCAATACGGTTTCAAATGTCACTAAAGACAATTCTCTTTGAAATCCTGCGAAACAACTCTTTCACCTGCTTGTCCAATTTTGTTGCCTGATTGTCACAAATCAATAAATTAAATGACAAAAGTCAAAGATATAATTAGCGTACATAGAATAAGTCATCATGCAGTTATCAACCGGGCCAGGTTTGAAGTCTGGATATAAAGAATAATATTTACCAATGAAAATCAGAGACTTAAGCTTATGAACAATAATCACACAATATTGCCGGGACTGGACATGAGCGGGAATATTATCTGCCTGAAATATGACCTTTAACTCCAATCCGGAATCATCCGCTCCTGAGCATAAATCAGGGCTGTCCTGGCGGTTGTTTTGGACCAGCTGCAGGATATACTGCCGCCTATGGAAAATATCATTTTTTCCTCCAGAACCTTATCCTTTTCCCGGAATCAAACGATGCCTGATTTTGTTTGCTTTTCTGCCTCTTTTTGGCGTTATCCAGCTGATTCACTGGCTGGGCCTAGCCCTGGACAGAGTTATATTTCCTGGATTTATGAATATTAATATTGAAAAGCCTTTGTTTATCCTGGGTGTTCCCAGAAGCGGCACCACACATCTGCACCGGGTATTGGCTATGGATAACAGGCGTTTTACATATTTCAGGCTGTGGCAGGTACTGTTCGCTCCGTCCATCTGCCAGCGCAAGATTATCAAGTTTGCTGGAAAGCTGGACAGGTTGACAGGGCGACCCTGCAAAAAACTTATGAATTTTATAACCCGGGTTTTGACCAGAAACCTGCAGGATATTCACCATCTTTCTCTGGATCAGCCTGAGGAAGACTTTATTCTGCTCATGCCGGTAATGGCCTGCTTCATTCTGATCCCGGCCTTTCCTCAAGCCAGGGAAATTTATGATCTGGCCTTTTTTGACGAGCGCTTTTCCCGGCAGCACCGTATGGAAATCATGAATTTCTACAGATCCATGCTCAAACGACACCTTTTTTGTGAAGCTCAGCATACCACTTTGCTTTCCAAGAATGTATCTTTTACTCCCATGCTCACATCACTAAGGGAAACATTTCCTGATGCAGGAATAGTGGCCTGTGTGAGGAATCCTTCCAAAACACTTGCTTCTCAGGCAAGTTCCATGAAACAAAGCTGGCAATTGTTTGGCAACAGTACAGAGTCCATGCTTTTTACTCAACTCTGGAAAGAACTTATGGATCATTATTACCAGATTCTGGCAGAAGCTGTTTCAAAGTCCGGTCACGTCCGGCTGCAATGCGTGGATATGTCTGCTTTAACCGGCGATTTGTCCGGCACAGTACTGCAGATTTACAAAAAGCTGAACATGACCCCGGATGAGAGCTTTGTTAAAACCTTGGAAAATGAACATGACAAAGCATCTTCTTATTCCAGCAGACACAGATACGATCTGACTGAATACGGCTTTGACCCGGAGGATGTCCAACAGACCACCTGCCGAATCTGGAAAAGGATTAAAGATTCACCGGTATGCCTGAGCGGAGCTGCCAGAAAGGGACATGATGCTTTTTAAGAATGCTGTGAAAAGACAAGCGGGGAAAAAGGTATACCTCAAGCCGGAACAGCTTAGAATTGCGGTTTTTTCAGACGCTTTCCATTACCGCAACGGCGTAGGCGCATATTACTGTGATCTGCTGAAACACCTTGCTCCAAAGATTGAATCGGCGCAGCTTATCTGTCCGGAACAGGACTTTCAGCCGGGGCGGTTCAGTTTTTCCATACCCATGCCTGGAGACAGGTCTCAGAAATTGTGTCTGCCGGGGATAAAGCAGACTGTGCGTAAAATCAAAGCCCTTCGTCCGCACGTGATCATTTCTGCCACTCCGGGCCCTTATGGAATCCTGGGGTTGATTATGGCCAGAAGCACTGGCACGGACTTCTGTTTTGGTTATCATACCCGGTATGATCAGTTGACAGATCTTTACTGGAACCGTGTAGCCGGCGCTGTAAGTTCCTTTGTTCTTAAGGGTCTGGACCGTTTTTTCATGCGCAGAGCCAGACTGGTATTTACCAATGGTAAAGACATGGTAAGTCTGGCAAAAGCATCCGGAGCCGCCCGGGTCAGACTGATAGGTACTCCCCTGGACCCTCTCCTTCTTGTTCCCCCGGTTCAGATTAAAGATGAAGATGCCGGTCCTGTTCTTTTTGTGGGCCGTCTCGCGCCGGAAAAAAATATTCAGCTGATTATTGATGCTGCAACTGAACTTCCCGGAATATACTTTATTATCGCGGGCACAGGACCATTGAGTAAGTATGTTCAGGAAGCAGCGGACAGGCTTCCCAATCTTGAATATGTTGGTTGGGTTGACCGCAACTCCCTGACCAGTATTCTGGATCATCGCTGCCGGATTCTGGTTCTTCCTTCAAAGATGGAATCTTTTGGCACGGTTGCTGTTGAAGCCATGGCCAGAGAAAGGATGGTCATCGTTTCGGATAAATGCGGGATAGTTGACTGGCCTGAACTGACTCCGGGGCTTGAAGTAATTAAAGCCGGTTCAGGGTTGGTTCCCAAAATAAGGGAGATAAGCGCATTGCCCGCGGAAGAACGGCAAAGACGCCGTAAAAAAGCCCGGAAATGCTGCCTGTCTTTTGTTCACAGGACAATTACTGACTGGGAGCAGGCTCTTGCTGGAGACAGTATATGAAACTTATGGTGAGTATTCACGATGTTATGCCTGAAAGCCTGGACAGGGTCGTGCGGATAACTGAATATATGGACAGCCTGCATCTTGATCCGGCGCCTCTTCTTGTCTCTCCGGGATGCGACTGGAGTCGGGAACAG
>JAWOGL010000072.1:0-11676 GCA_046496945.1 Desulfonatronovibrio sp. | reverse complement strand
GACTACCACTTTGACGGACTGCGCATTGACGCGGTCCATGCCATATTCGATACTTCGGCCATACATTTTCTGGAACAGCTGAGTGCCGAAGTAAAACAGATGGAAGCGTATCTGGGCAGGAACCTGGTACTTATCGCAGAAAGCGACCTCAATGATCCGCGAATTGTCCGCCCTTCACAGGCCGGAGGATACGGACTGGACGCTCAGTGGAACGAAGATTTTCACCACGCCCTGCACGCGGTTCTCACCGGAGAAAAACAGGGATATTATGCTGATTTCGGCGATCTTGCTGCCCTGGCCAAAGTCATGAAGCGCAATTTTGCCTATGACGGCCGCTATTCTGTGTATCGCAGCCGGATACATGGCCGTCCGGCCTCAGATATTTGCCCGCATAAACTGGTGGGCTGCATGCAGAATCACGATCAGGTGGGCAACCGGGCCTTTGGCGAACGCAGCACTCACCTTCTTTCCCGGGATCAGCTCAAAATCAGTGCCGCTCTTGTTTTAACTTCTCCTTTTGTGCCTATGCTTTTTCAGGGAGAAGAATGGGGGGCCGCCTCTCCTTTTCTCTATTTCACAGCGCACGAAGATCCTGAACTGGCCGAGGCCGTCAGACAGGGACGGCGCAGAGAATTTTCCGCCTTTGACTGGCCGCAGGAGAAAATTCCCGATCCTCAGTCCCTGGATACATTTGAACGTTCCCGGCTGAACTGGGAGGAACCGCAGCAGGAATTGCACGCTGAAATCCTGGAATGGCACAAAAAAATTATCAATCTGCGCCGAACCCTGCCAGACCTGACCGACGGCCGCCCTGAACAGCTACAGATCAGCTTCCATGAAGAAAAAAAATGGCTGATTATCCGCAGGGGCCGCATTTTACTGGCATTTAATCTGGCTGCCCGACCCCGGAGCATTCAATTGCCCCGGGTACCTGAAAATAGTCGTTTTCTGCTGACCTCACATGAAAACCTGGTCTTGAACAAAGACTGTATTCATATGCCTCCTTATTCCACAGCCATTGTGGATTAAACAGCAATCACAAACCTCAACACTGATCAAAATCTCAATTTGAATCCTTGATATCGTTCTTACGCGCACAGACATCCACACAGTTCAGTTCTGCAACTGGGTTAGCCCTGCCCGGCATTCATGAGAAGAATTTTTCTTTGACAATTATTAAACGCGGTCTAACTATTTAAGGATAAGCTTGACTGACTGCTGAAACTTAACAATCTGTTGAAAAAGTCCTTACTAGACAGGTTGTTCAAAAATTCCAAGTACAAGGAGCAAAAAAAGTTCAAGGTCGCGGCGTATTTAGCAGGTGCGAGTTTGAACTTTTTGTAGCGACACAGTAATTGGGAGATTTTCAACAACCTGTTAAATCCTGAAATAATTTATCAGCGTAATTAATAAAAAACATCCGGGAGGCTATATCATGTCGCCAAATAATGTTCTCAGCGACCACACCTTTACCCTCAAAGACTGCGCGCTCATCGCCATAGCCACAGGCCGGAGGGCTGCAACCCTGACTGAGCTGCGCAACCACCTGCGTGACGTAAGAATAGACAGCATCTACCATCACTTCTGGGGTGGTCTACTGGGTGTCAGTTTTGAAGAATCAGAATTCAATAATGATTTTGCAACCTGGTGCCGCAAACACCTCAGCGAACCCGCTCTTGGCGAACAACTGTCAGTAATTGATCCGGTAGGGCACAAAGACCTTGAAGATCTCAGGATGGAATTACTGGACATCATTGACACCCGACTGGACGAAAGTGAGATTTCCCAGTTTCTGAGGGCTGCCCAGCCCTTTGACTTTCTGCGCTCACTTCTGGTGATTTTTGATACCGGCAACAGGCTTAATAAACCTGAAGATTTGCCCGAAATGCTTCCCAAACTTACCACCGGCAGTATTTTCTACCATTTCATTGACGCCCGCAGGAGACTGGAAGATGGAAATGATGATTTCAGTTACTGGCTCTCCGGCTTCGGCAGTGAATATGATAAACTACGCGGCCAAATAAGCTCAATTGATCCCTTCTTTTCCAGCTTGAGTCAGGTACGGGAAAACTTGACCGCAATATGCCGCAAACACTTGAATATGGAGGAAGTATAATGAACGGACTGCTTGAAGCATACGCCAAGGTTGCCGGTCAGGAGGCTATTTCCCAGTTGCAGCAGCTGGCCGCTCATTTGAAAGATATGAAAGTCATACACGTCAATTCCACCCGCGTGGGCGGAGGAGTTGCTGAAATCCTGGATAAACTTGTCCCTTTGAGCAACGAACTGAAGCTGGACACCAAATGGGAAGTAATCAGCGGCAGTGAAGATTTCTATCATTGCACCAAAGCCATGCACAATGCCCTTCAGGGCCAGTCAGGTCCTATCTCTCAGGACCTGTTGGACGCCTACGAACAGACCAACAGGGATAACGCGGAAAAAATGCGCCCCCTGCTTGAAGAGGCGGACTTTGTCTTTATTCATGATCCCCAGCCCGCCCCACTGCTGAAACTCTGTCCAGAGCGCCGCGGGCAATGGGTCTGGCGTTGCCATATTGATGCCAGCCGTCCATACCGGCCGGTATGGCGCTATCTGCGCCGGCATGTAAAAGATTATGACGCCAGTATCTTTTCTCTGCCTGATTTTGCCCAGGATCTTCCGCATCAGCAGTATATTATACCTCCCAGCATTGATCCCTTAAGCAATAAAAATGTGGATATTCCCCAGGAAGAAATTGACCAGATGCGCAACAACTATAACATTGATCCTGAGCGGCCCATGATTCTACAGGTATCTCGATTTGACCGCTTCAAGGATCCGGTCGGGGTTATCCAGGCCTATCGTCTTGCCAGAAAATTCAATCCTGACCTGCAGCTGGTGCTGGCCGGCGGTTCAGCCACTGATGATCCTGAAGGCGCTGTCATGTTGAAGGAGGTCAGAGCCGCGGCCGGGGACGACCCGGATATAAAGGTTCTGCTTCTGCCTCCGGATTCCCACAGGACCATCAATGCCCTCCAGCGGGCAGCGGATATTGTCATCCAGAAGTCCACCAAGGAAGGTTTCGGATTGACGGTTACCGAAGGACTGTGGAAAGGCAAGCCGGTCATTGGCGGTGATACCGGAGGGATTCGCCTGCAGGTGTTCAACTACCATACCGGTTTTCTGGTTCACACTCCCGAAGGAGCTGCTCTGCGGATACGCTATCTTCTCCAGCGCAGAGACCGAATGCAGGAAATGGGGGCCAAGTCAAAGCAGTTTGTCCGGGAAAAATTTCTACTGACCCGTCAGTTGCGTGAATATCTGACCATAATGGTCGGTCTGCTGCACAAGACTGATTACCGCATTGAACTGGGCTGAAGAGGATAACAATGACTAAAGAGCAGGTAAGCATAACCAGATGGGATTATGACGCCGTTATCTTTGACATGGACGGGGTGATTACCAAAACAGCAAAAGTCCATTTCAAGGCGTGGAAAAAAATGTTTGACCGGTATCTGGACAAACACCAGGCCAGTGAAGGACCTTTTAGTGAGAAAGACTATCTGAAATACGTGGACGGCAAACCCAGGCTGGAGGGTATAGAGAGCTTCCTGGAATCCAGAAATATCCACCTGCCCCTGGGAAGTGAACAGGACAGTCCGGACACAGAAACCATTCATGGTCTGGGCAACCGGAAAAACCGTCTTTTCAACCAGGTGATCAGCAAAGACGGAGTCGAAGTCTTCCAGTCTGCTGTACAACTGCTGAAAAAACTCAGGTCTGCCGGTTTCGGAACCGCAGTGGTCACCTCCAGTAAAAACTGCGTAACTGTCCTGAAAGCCGCAGGGATCAGCCATCTCTTTGACCATAAGATCGACGGCCTGGATGCGGAGGTATTGAACCTCAGAGGCAAACCCCGGCCTGATATTTTTCTTGAGGCGGCTGACAGGCTCGGAGTCGTGCCGGAACGGGCGGCGGTCCTGGAGGACGCCATCTCCGGAGTCCAGGCCGGAAAAAAAGGGGAATTCGGCCTGGTAATCGGTGTGGACAGAGCCGGCCATGAAAAGGATCTTCTGGAAAACGGAGCCCATGCAGTGGTTACGGACTTATCAGTTATCAAGGTAGACCATCCTTTTTCAAAGTCTGAAGATACCCCTTCCGGTTTGGACAGGTTTCAGGAAATAGCGGACAGCTTTGACAATAAACAGGTTGCGGTATTTCTTGATTATGACGGCACCCTGACCCCCATTGTTGATGATCCGGATAAGGCCTATCTCCCGGACGACACGAAAAGGGTCCTGGTCGAACTGGCTGACATCGTTCCTGTGGCGGTGATAAGCGGACGCGACCGTCCGGATGTACACAAACTGGTTGGCCTGGACAATATATACTATGCCGGGAGTCACGGCTTTGATATTGCCGGCCCGGACCAGAAGGAAACCAATCCGGACAGGGTAAAGGAATTTCTGCCGGACCTGGATCAGGCTGAAGAAAAGATCAGAAATCAGGTTGCGGACATTGACGGGGCCTGGGTGGAAAGAAAAAAATTTTCCATTGCCCTGCATTACCGCAAGGTGGAGAAAAAATACATTGGTCAGGTTAAAGAAGCAGTTGATGAGACAGCCGCAGATCACCCCGCGCTGAAACACTCAGGAGGCAAAAAAATTTTTGAACTCCAGCCTGACATGGACTGGCATAAAGGCAAGGCGCTGCTCTGGCTCCTGGACAAGCTGAACCTGGATAAACCTGGAGTTGTTCCCATATACATCGGAGACGATGTAACTGACGAAAATGCCTTTGATGTTCTCAAAAACAGAGGAATCGGGGTGGTGGTCATGGAAGAGCCACGGCATACAAAAGCCCGGTACAAATTAAATAATCCTGATGAAGTCAGGATTTTTCTGAAAAATATCATCTCAACTCAAGAAGGAACTGTCTGATGTCTGTATGGTCACTTGTTTATAACGAATTCGACCCTGAAGAGGAGAAACTCAGGGAAGCCCTGTGCACCCTTGGCAACGGTTACTTTGCCGCCAGAGGAGCGGCTTTTCACTCCCACGCTGATGACACGCATTATCCCGGCACCTATCTGGCCGGAGGTTATAACCGCCTGGAGACAAAAATCAAAGACAGGATCATTGAAAATGAAGACCTGGTCAATATGCCCAACTGGCTCTGTTTGAATTTCAGGTATTCCGGCATGGACTGGTTTGATCTCAGGAAAGTAAAAATTCTGAAATACCGCCAGGAACTGGACATGAAAAAAGGTCTGCTCCTGCGCAAAATCCGTTTTGAAGACATTGACGGCAGGCGCACCCTGCTCCGGGAACGCCGCATGGTGCATATGGCACAGTCTCATATAGCAGTTCTGGAGGTAACCTTTACTCCGGAAAACTGGTCTGGTGAAGTGGAATTCCAGTCAGCCCTGGACGGAAGGGTGGTCAACGACGGAGTAGCCCGCTACCGGGGCCTCAGCAACGAGCATCTCCAACCCGTAGAAACCCGCAGCGTTGATCAGGAAACCATATACCTCAAGGTTAGAACAAATCAGTCCGAACTCACCGTGGCCCAGGCAGCCAGAACACGGGTCTGCGGCAACGGAGACGCGCAAAAAACCAGAAAAAAAATCCTGGAAGAACCGGGCTACGTGGCCCAGAACCTGAAAATACAGATTGAAAAAGGCATGGACATCTGCCTGGAGAAACTGGTCACTATTTTCACTTCCAGAGATACGGCATCCGCCGAATGCGGCCTGGAAGCAAGAAAAAATGTCTCCCTGGCCGGAAGTTTTGACGATCTGCTTAAATCTCATACCATTGCCTGGAAACACTTATGGCGGCGTTTCAGTGTGGAATACGAGGAAAAAACACCCCCAACCAATGACCGCACCGGCATGATCCTGCATCTGCACACATTTCATCTCTTGCAGACAGCTTCCTTAAACACTCTGGACCTTGATACCGGAGTCCCGGCCAGGGGATGGCATGGTGAAGCCTACCGGGGACATATTTTCTGGGATGAACTGTTTATTTTCCCTTCCTTTAATCTGCGCATACCCGAAATTACCAGAACACTTCTCATGTACAGGTATAGACGTCTTGATGAAGCCCGTGCTGCCGCGTCCCGCTCAGGGTACCAGGGAGCAATGTATCCCTGGCAGAGCGGAAGCAACGGACGCGAGGAAAGCCAGAAACTTCATCTGAATCCCGAATCCGGACGGTGGATTCCTGATAATTCGAGAAACCAGCGTCATGTAAACGCGGCCATTGTGTACAATATCTGCAAATATTATCAGGCTACAAAGGACATGGAGTTTATATCATTTTACGGCGCTGAAATGGTTTTTGAGATCGCCAGGTTCTGGGCAAGCATTACTACTTATAATCAGGATCTGGATAAGTATGAAATCCTGGGAGTTATGGGACCGGATGAATACCATGAAGCCTATCCTGACTCCAGTGAGCCGGGTTTAAACAACAACGCCTACACCAATGTTATAGCCACATGGGTTCTAAGCGAAGCTCTGGAATTAATGCAGATCCTTCCTGACGACCGGAAAAAGGAAATCATTGAAACCCTGTCCCTGGAAGAGCACGAAATGGATAAATGGAAGGATATCAGCCGGAAAATGAGGGTGTGCTTTCATGGTGACGGCATTATCAGTCAGTTTGAGGGATACGACAAACTCGAAGAATTTGACTGGGAAGGATACCGGAAAAAATACGGGGACATCCAGAGACTGGACAGGATCCTGGAAGCAGAAGGAGACAGTCCCAACCATTACAAGGCTTCCAAACAGGCTGACGTGCTCATGCTCTTTTATCTGTTTTCAGCAGATGAGCTCAGGAAACTCTTTGATCAGCTTGGCTATACATTTGAATATGAAACCATACCCAAAAACATTGATTACTATATAAAGCGGACATCACACGGCTCAACACTAAGCTGGATAGTCCATTCCTGGGTTCTGGTCAGAAGCGACCGGACCCGTTCATGGGATCTTTTCGCCAAAGCACTGGAAAGCGATATCTCTGATATCCAGGGAGGAACCACTGCAGAAGGCATACATCTGGGAGCCATGGCCGGTTGCGTGAACATAATCCAGATCGGCTATACCGGACTGGAAACCAGGGAAGACGTACTCTGGTTCAGCCCATGTCTTCCTGAAGAGCTGGGCAGGCTTTTTATGCAGGTGCATTACCGCGGGCATAACTTAAGTGTTGAAATCTTCCCTGATATCCTCAAGGTCACCACCTGCAGGGCTATAGAAAAGCCAATAAAGGTCGGCTACAAGGAAAAAACATACGAGCTGGAACAGGGCAAGACCCTGGAAATTTCGCTGGTCTGAACAGCGTATGCTGACTTAAAAGTGAATTTTAAAGGTAGAATAGTCACCAATCAATCTTCTTTCCCGGGCACCCATTCTCCCTCATGGTTTTTGCGGTATGACTTTTTAACCGCGGACCAGGCAATGCGGTTTGCGGTTTCTTCGCGGTCCGCCCCGCCTTTTCTTTTTTCAGGAGAATCATACTGTTCCCAGGCCGAATTGAAAGCCTTGCGAAAAATTGTCTGTGCCTTCTGAGGAAGATTGTCTTTGACTTGATCCGGCAATTCGCTGTTTTTGTCATAAGGCATGATGTTTTTCCTCCCTAGTGAACAATGAATGCTGTTACTTATTTTCATCCGGAAACGAGGAAAAGAACCGTTTCCGGATGAAAACAAATAACAAGACCGTGACGGATAAATTTTCTGAGGCCGGGGATTATCGTCAAGACCTCCAAAACAAAAGGCGGCCCTTCCGGACCGCCTTTAATACAGACAAACCTAGAGCAGTCCTTTCTTCTGCAGCCACTCCCGGGCCGCTGCGGTTACATCTTTCTTTTCAACATCCACTTCAGCGTTAAGGGCCTGCATGGCTTCGGTATCCAGATTTTCTGCCAATGGCTTCAGGATATCCCTGATTTCAGGATACTTTTCCAGAACATCCTCCCGGATCACTGGTGCGGGATTATACACAGGGAAATAGTTCTTGTTGTCTTCCAGGTTAACCAGGTCAAAGGCCGCAATCCGGCCGTCCGTGGCAAAACCCATGGCCGAAGTAACCTCATCGTTTTTCAGGGCCAGGTAAGTCAGGCCCATATCCATTCTTTTGACTGCCTGAACAGGCATGCGGAAATCATATACCTTCATAAGTTCTTTGAAGCCGTCCGGTCTTTCCCAGAATTCAGCTTCCAGGGCAAAAGTAATCTCATCAGGATTTTCTTCCACAAATTCTCCAAAATCCGAAATACTTTCAATTCCGTATTTTTCAGCGTCTTCTTTACGCATCATCAAGGTGTATGTATTATTAAATTCAACCGGCTCCAGCCAGATGAGTCCCTTATTTGCGTCTTTCTCTTTGACCCATTCATAAACTTTTTCAGGGTCAGTCATTATCTCTGGATCCTCCTCTTCATAAAACACCGTGTAAGCGGTCCCGGTATATTCATAATACATGTCTATCTGACCGGTTTCCAGGGATTGACGGGCTATGGAGGTTCCAACGCCCGTACGCAGTTTTACCTCATATCCCTGCTCCTCCAGCAGGAGTTTGGCCAGTTCAGGCAGGAGATACTGCTCTGTAAAATTTTTTCCTCCAATGGTGATTTCCTTGTCCTGAGCCAGAGAAGGGCCCGCAAACATAAGAAAAATTACAAACACACAAACAACCCCGGAAAAAAGATAGGATTTGTTGACCATGATATACTCCTTTAAGGTTTAGGTTAGCAGGCTGTTGAAAATCTCCCAATTGCTGCGTCGCTACAAAAATTTCAAACTCTTACGTATGGGTAAATACGCTGCGATCTTGAACTTTTTTTGCTCCTTGCACTTGGAATTTTTGAACAGCCTGCCTGATAAGGACTTTTTCAACACACTGTTAGATTATGAAAGTTATATGGTTGTAATATCCTGTATTATTCCGCCAGTCTGATGCCTTTGGGAATAATGATTATGCCCAGAAGTTCCACCAGATAATCAGCGGTCAGGGCCATAAGAACCACCGGCAATGCTCCGGCCAGGAGCTTATCAGTCTGCATCAGGCTGATACCGGTAAAGATAAGATCTCCCATACCTCCTGCTCCGATAAGATACCCAAGAGCGGCGGTTCCAATATTTATGACCACTGCCACCCTGATGCCAATGAGAATGACATCCAGCGCGTTGGGAAGTTCAACTTCCAGCAGTATTCTGCTGGAAGTCATGCCTATTCCTTTTGCCGCGTCAATAATCGCCGGGGATACGGACAATATCCCGGCCAGTGTATTGCGGGCTATGGGCAGAGTGGAATATATAAACAAGGCGAATATAGCCGGCCTGGAGCCAATGCCCAGGAAACTCATGACCAGGGCCAGCACTGCCAGTGAAGGAATGGTCTGTCCCAGACCGACTATGTACATGACCATGCCGGAATACTTCCGGAATCTTTTCCTGGAAATCACGATTCCTACTGTCAGACCAGTGACCACGGCCAGCCCCATGCTTACGAAAACCAGATAAAGATGTTGTCGTACCAGATAAAAAACATACTCCTGTTCCCAGGGGTCGGAATAATACTCTATCAGACCGACCCTTTCCGCGCTGATGCCCATAAAGAATACCAGGGCCAGGAGAAAAAAACGGTAGCCTTTGGTAATAGTTGGATTCATTTTTTTAATCCTTTACAGTTTAAGCCCTTTGGGGGTTACGGCTTTTTCAAGAAGGCTCATGCCCAGATCCACTACAATGGCCAGCAGAGAAACTGCCAGGGCTCCGGTCAGAATCATGGATTCATGGGAACGGGCAATGCCCTGCTGAATAAATACACCCAGACCGCCTGCTCCGATATAAGCAGCAATGGCGGTAATGCCTATGTTCATGACTGCTGCTGTTTTCAGACCGGCCAGAATTACCGGGACAGCCAGAGGTATTTCAACTTCGCGCAAAAGCTCCCATTTGGACATGCCCATTCCCCGACCGGCGTCAACAATGGCGGGATCAACGTTCTTGATGGCGATATAAGTATTGCGGATAATGGGAAGCAGAGAATACAGCACCAGGGCGATAACAGCCGGAACCTTACCCAGGCCTTGTCCCACCAAGGCCAGGATGGGCAGCATCAGCCCGAACAGGGCAATGGATGGAACCGTCATTATAACATTGGCCCCTCCGATAACTTTCTGCGCAAGCTGGCTGTTTCTGGTGATGGCGATCCCGATTGGCACCCCTGTGCCCATGGCAATGATCAGAGAGATCCCAACCAGCCAGATATGTTCCCATGTCAGAAAAAGGGTCAGTGCAAGATTTTCTTGAAGAAAGACAAAAAGATTCATTTTCCGCACTCTCCTGTCAGCATATTAAAGAAAATTCTCATTAACAGCGTGAAAAAGTCCTTATCAGGCTGGCCGTTCAAAAATTCCAGGCGACAGTCCCGCTACCCACTTAGGACGCTACTAAAGATTTATGCCGGGATAATACTCACTTAAGTGGGTGCCGGATAAACAACATAAAAGTTCCCGGAACCAATTATTTTTTCTTACTTTTTAACATTGAACATTGAACGTTGAACTAAACTTATAGCGACAAAGCCAATTGGGAGACTTTCAACAGCCAGTTAAGCTGGACATCAGTCTTCCTGATCTTCAGCATAAAGCTCCAGAATTGATTTCTGGATATTCTTGTAACTGATGCTTCCGGCAAACTCGCCGTTGTCGTCAATAACAGGAAAATCGATCATGTCATGCATAAGCATGGCCGACAGGGCATCCCGCAACGGCTCTCTGGTGCCCAGTTCTTCGGGAAACTTTTCCGCCAGATCTCCAACTTTGCCCTGCTCATATTTTAAGAGCCTGGGCACGACATAGCCCACCGGCTTGTTTTCCTTGAGCACAAAAGCAAACTTTATCCCTTTTTCCTCCATCATTCCAAGGGCCTGGGGAGCGTATTCATCTGCCTGAA
This sequence comes from Desulfonatronovibrio sp., assembly GCA_046496945.1. Taxonomy (GTDB): domain Bacteria; phylum Desulfobacterota; class Desulfovibrionia; order Desulfovibrionales; family Desulfonatronovibrionaceae; genus Desulfonatronovibrio. The sequence continues at coordinate 723 of JAWOGL010000072.1, read as the reverse complement.
TCAGGTTTTTAGGCTTGGTATTCATGGCGTCCCTTATTCTCAGCAGGCCCAGCACCTTCAGCGCCCTGTCAGCACCCACAAAATCGGATACGAATTTATTGGCCGGACGCATGAGTATGGCTTCTGGAGTATCATACTGAATAAGCTTTCCATCCTTGAAAATCGCGATTTTATCAGCCATTTTTATGGCCTCGTGGATATCATGGGAAACAAAGGCAATGGTCTTGCGCAGCTTGCCCTGCAGCTTCAGAAACTCATCCTGGATCTGGTTTCTGTTAATAGGATCAATGGCCCCGAAAGGTTCATCCATGAGCAGGATATCCGGATCGGCAGCCAGGCCTCTGGCAACGCCTATACGCTGCTGCTGTCCGCCGGAAAGTTCCACCGGGTATCGGTCCCGGTAAATTTCAGGATCCAGCTTGACCAGCCTCAGAAGTTCATCCACCCGCGCCCTGATCTTTTCCTTATCCCAGCCAAGCATTCTGGGCACAATGGCGATATTGCCGGCAATGGTTTTATTGGGAAAAAGACCTATCTGCTGAATGACATATCCCATAGTCAGCCTGAGTTTCTGGGGATTCATATCCATGACATCCCGGCCCGAGACACTTATGGTTCCTCTGGTAATGCTTTCAAAAAAAGCCAAATCCGAACACGCTTGGGTAAAATCAGAACTTGAGGGCGTAGATGAGAATCTTAAATATCACTGGACTGATGACCTAG
>JAWOGL010000049.1:0-17111 GCA_046496945.1 Desulfonatronovibrio sp. | reverse complement strand
CATACAAAACAGTTTATATGCATGTTGACTTCTACGGCGTGGACCTGACCAAGGAAATTACTGTTTCCGTACCGGTTGAAGTCAAGGGTACCCCCAAAGGCGCTGAAGAAGGCGGAGTTATTGAAATTTACCGTCAAACCCTGGATCTGACCTGTCTGCCTGTTAATATTCCTAATCATGTCATTATTGATGTCAGCAAACTGGAGATCGGCGACCATATCAACATTGAAGATGTAAAGATTCCATCCGGCGCAAGAGCTGAGTTTGAGGAAAACTTTGCTGTGGTCGGCTTGATTCCTCCATATGAAGAAACCGAACCCGAAGAAACGGGAGAGGAAGCAGAAGGCGAAGAAAAAGAGGAAGGCGCTGAAAGCGAAGAAAAGGAAAGTGAACAAGAATCCTGATAAACTTCGCCTCCATGGTTTATTTTCCGTACCCCGCAGATTGTTCAGAAACAAAGCCCCTTTTTAGGGGCTTTGTTTCTATCTGGTTTCCATCCGGAAAGTCCTTGTTTCGGTATGCTGAAACTGTCGCTTTTCTTTCCGGAAACGATGAGTTTTTTGGCAAGGAAATCAAGTAATTATGAGGCGTATCTTAATACGTTGACAAATAATTGTGCAGATTGACGCCGCCAAAAGAGAAAAAAACCGTTTTCCGGATGAAAACTTTCCATTTTTCATATAACATGGTCAGATTCTAAATTTAAGGCCTGTCTCCGGTTCATGCTTAGGCTTGGTTCAACAGGACATGCGTGTTGAAGGCAGCCCACTTTTTCCAGTTTTTTTCAGATTACGACACACTGATACAGCGTTGAAATGTCCGGGACAGAAAACACAGCGCCAATTCAAATTCTTAACAAATCTTATTTACTGATTCCAGAAACCAATATGAGCATCAAGGGCATAATCTGCGGCCTGGGCAACCCCGGACCCAGATACTTATCTACCAGACACAATATCGGATTCATGGCCTTAGACCGGCTTATACAGACTGTTGACGGATGGCCGGAAGAAATAATCAGTAATAAAAAGGAAACTCCGGATTATATTTCCTGGCAATGGACTACCCGCTGTTGCCCGGAAACATGGTTGCTCTTAAAACCTATGACCTTCATGAACCGCAGCGGCGCCGCCCTGTCAAAAATATTTTCCAGATCCCCGGTTGAAGCGGGCCGGGTTCTGATTATCCACGACGAGGTGGACCTGCCACTGGGCAAGATCAGGATTAAGGCTGGAGGAGGGTTGGCCGGACATAATGGCCTGCGCTCCATTGCCAGTCACCTGGGTACAAAAGAATTTGCCAGACTCAGAATTGGGGTCGGACGTCCTGAAACCGGCACGGACCTGGCAGGGTATGTTTTGAACAAGTTCCTTCCCCGGGAATTTGAAGTTCGGGAGGAGACACTGGACAGAGCTGTCCAGGCTATAGTCACCTTCAGAGACCAGGGACTTGACAGTGCCAGGCAAAAAATTGCGGCCATTTCAAATCAGCCTGATTTATAGTAAACTGGTGTTTACCTGAAATCGGCAAAAATCCTGTCATTCGGATGCGGTCCGGTGCTGCGTTAAAAAATAGGTTCAAATCCCATGGACTAATCCCGAAATTTAGAGTATATTCCTCTCCTAGCGGGTTCAAACATACAATTTTCTTTGCTGAAAGTATCTGGAATATAGAAACCCAATGTCAGCCCTTTCCCGGCGCGGCATTCTGACAATATTCCGTACAGCCAGGCACGCTCTGGCCAATTAATTTTGCCGGGGGCAAACTTCTGCTCCAGAGTATCAGCAAGAAATAATATTTTTTAAATTTTTCCCAAACACGGCTTCTTGGAGGTTTATAGTGTTTTCTGTAGGCGAATTAGTCGTATACCCGGCCCAGGGCGTGGGTAAGGTAGAAAAAATTGAGGAACAGGACATTGGAGGAGCTAAAACCAAGCTTTATATAGTACGTATCCTCAGCAACAACGTTACTTTGATGGTTCCGGTAATCAACGCTGAAAACGTGGGGCTTCGTCAGGTAAGTGGCCCCCAACAGGGCGCGGACATCCTGAAATATCTGGAAGATCGCTCGGATTTTACTGGTTATTCCGGTCAGAACTGGAACCGTCGTTACAGGGAATACTCAGACAAGCTCAAAAGTAAAGACCTGCAGGATGTAGCTTACGTCCTGAAAGAACTTTTTCTGATCAGTAAAGACAAGGAACTGTCCTTTGGAGAAAGACGTCTCCTGGAACAGGCCATGGGGCTGATTTCCATGGAACTGGCCTATGCCCTGGGAATGGACCAGAGCCAGGCAAAAACTAAAGTGGAAGAACTCTTTGCAGATGTCATCATCCGCAGTGAAACAGCTGATGAGCAGGAAGAACCGGATGAGCAGGAAAAAATAGAATAAATATGGTTAAAAGCCCTTGCCAAAGATCAAACTCAATTTTATACTATTTGCAGTTCAGGGGACATTGAGGTCATCCAGGAAGGCCCTTACATGAGTTCCTCTCGTTTCTCAGATCCAGCCAGATCAGGATAACTATATATCCATAATAAATACTTAAAATTTAATTTTTCCGGGTACAAGCACTAAGTGCTTGACTGTGAACAACGCCTGGAATTACAGAGATTATATATCCTCGGCTTAAGTACTTACAGTTAAACGGCTTTTTCAACACGCTGTTAAGCCGGATATATTCCGGGTGACTTTTTTTGACTGCTACTCTTTTTCTGCTCAATGAATACCAGACAGCTTGATGAAAAAATTAATCAGCAAAACTTCTGCAAACAAATTAGGACAAGTGATCTGAAACCAGTCCATCCCTGTGTTCCAGGGTCTTGCCTGAGTGAGAACACCATACAATAATTAATAAACTCCTTCCGGCAATATATCTAAGCATTGTGCTTTCTATTAAATAATGTACTGAAATTACTTGTTTTTATCTAAGGAATGCTCCTCAGCATATTTTAACACCGTGTTAAATCCGCGAACTCATTTTATTGCAGCCAGATATTTCACGGCTTCCTGGTAAATTTCGGAACCTGTTTTCACGGATTCGGGCCATATTGCAAATTAACTTTTGGCGGTGAAGCTGTTTATTTCCATCCGGAAAGTCTTTCTTTTAGAATGCTGAAACTAACGGTTTTCTTTCCGGAAAAGAGGATTTTTTTCAGGCTGAGAAATGCGCCATTATAAGGAGACTTATCTTAATACGTTGACAAATAATTGTGCAGATTGACGCCGTCAAAAGGAAAAAAACAGTTTCCGGTCGAAAGCTATTATTTTTACCAAATCATTAAACCATTCAAACATTTTTTCAGGAGATCTAAGTTCATGAATCTGTCCGACCTTAAAACCAAGTCAATGCAGGACCTTATGCAGCTGGCAAAGGAATTCAACATTGAAAACCCCAGTGGGCTTCGCAAGCAGGAGCTGATTTTTTCCCTTCTCCAGTCCTGCGCCTCGCAAAACGGTTCCGTATTTGGAGAAGGCGTGCTGGAAATCCTTCCAGACGGCTTCGGATTCTTGCGTTCTTCAACCTACAGCTTCATGCCGGGACCTGATGATATTTATGTTTCCCCTTCCCAGATCAGGAAATTCGGTATGAGAACCGGTGATGTGGTTTCAGGACAAATTCGTCCACCTAAGGAAGGCGAGCGTTATTTCGCCCTGCTCCGGGTTAACGAAGTCGGTTTCGCGGATCCCTCCGAATCTAAGAATCTGGTTCTTTTTGACAATCTGACTCCGATTTACCCTGATGAGCGTTACCTCATGGAAAACGGATCACAACAATATTCCACCAGGGTTATCGACCTTCTGACACCCATTGGCAAAGGCCAGCGGGGGCTGATTGTCGCTCCTCCGCGCACAGGCAAAACCGTGCTTCTGCAGAGCATTGCCAATTCCATCAATACCAATCATCCTGATGTTTTTATGATAGTACTGCTCATTGATGAACGCCCCGAAGAAGTAACTGATATGCAGAGAACGGTTAACGCCGAGGTAGTCAGTTCCACTTTTGATGAACCCCCGCAGCGCCACGTTCAGGTTGCGGATATGGTTCTGGAAAAAGCCAAGAGACTTGTAGAAAGGCAGAAAGATGTGGTTATTCTTCTGGACAGTATTACTCGTCTGGGCCGGGCCTATAACACCGTAACACCTTCTTCAGGCCGGGTCCTGTCCGGAGGGCTGGACTCCAATGCCCTGCAGAGACCCAAAAGGTTCTTTGGCGCTGCCAGAAATATTGAAGAAGGCGGCAGTCTGACCATTTTATCCACCGCCCTCATCGATACAGGCTCCAGAATGGATGAAGTGATTTTTGAAGAATTTAAAGGCACTGGAAATATGGAAATATATCTGGACCGGCATCTGGCGGACAAGAGAATTTATCCTGCGGTTGACATGAACCGTTCAGGCACCCGGAAAGAAGAATTACTTCTTGAGGCTGAAACTTTGAACAAGGTCTGGATACTGCGTAAAGTTCTTGCTCCCATGAATACCATTGACAGCATGGATTTTCTGCTTGATAAGATGAAAGGAACCAAGAGCAACAAAGAGTTTCTGGATATGATGAACAAGTAGACGAAGCCAACTGTTCAAGTCAGGATATTTATCCTTCCATTATGGATAATTCCTGTCAGTTCAAAGAGCAGCGCGGTCAGCCTTTCAGTATTGCGCGGTCCTGACCGAACCAGGACTTCACAGCTGTTTTTCATAAATACTTATTCATCGGTTAAATTTTAGGATTATGGAAATTTATCCTGCTCTGGTTTAATTGGATGGATATGTCATACAAAATCACCAAATATTTCAAGATTCTGCTGATTTCCTTTACCCTGATTCTGTTACCCGGCGAAGCTTGCCCCTCTCTTTTTGGCGAATTCACCATTTCTGACGAAGCCGAACTGGGAGAAAAAACCCATCGGCTCATCCGTTCCCGGCTGGACGTAATAGAGGACCCTGAAATAACCGGCTACATCAAGGACCTCACGTCCAGACTGGCCGATGCCGCCCCTCCTCAGCCTTTTCCCGTCACTATAGACGTGGTCAACCACAACGCGGTGAATGCCTTTGCCACTGTAGCCGGGTACATGGTCATCTTTTCCGGATTAATTTTAAATATGGAAACAGAATCCGAACTTGCCTCCATCATGGCCCATGAACTGGCTCACATAACCCAGAGACATATAGCCAGAAATATTGAACGCTCCAAAATGATCAGCATCGGCACTCTCATAGGTCTTCTGGCAGGAGCATTTATCGGCTCGGATGCAGGGGAGGCGGTGGCGGTAGGCTCCATTGCAGGTTCCAGGTCCGCGGTCCTTAAATATTCACGTGAAGATGAACAGGAAGCTGATCAGGTAGGTCTGAATTTCCTGATTGAGGCAGGCTTTAACCCTGCCGGCGTGGTCTCGGCCATGGAGAAAATGAGAAAAATGCAGTGGTTTTCAGGAGGTGAAATACCTTCTTATTTAAGCACCCATCCGGGTATGAATCAGAGAACAAGCTACCTGCAGGACCGGATCAACAGGCTGGACCAGACTCTTCTGGAGCGCCGGGACGACAACTACCGATTACAAAGAATCCAGACCCTGCTCAGATCCAGGTATGTCAGTCCATCCGCGGCCATGGCCTACTTCAGAAATCAAAAAAATGACTCCTGTCTCGGGTATCTGGGAAAAGGCATAGTCAACAGCCGCATGCACAAGACAGGTGCAGCGCGGGAAAATTTTGAAAAACTCATTGAGTGTGATGACAGTGATCCGTTATTTCTGCGCGAGGCCGGAATATTCTATTTTCAGTTCAAAGACCTGGACACAAGCGCCAGGCTTTTGCAAAAGGCTGTCATGTTAAGTCCCCGGGATGCCCAGGCCATTATTTACTATGCAAGGATACTAAGCGAACAGGGCAATCTGTCAGATTCAATTTCATACCTGGAAAAAGCCCTCAAGATTTTGCCTGAAAACCCCCTGGCCCATGAACATCTGGCCAGAGTACACGGACAAAGCAGCAACAACTTTATGGCCCATCTGCATATGGCTTACGCGTATATTTTCGAAAACAACAAAACCCAGGCAGGATTCCACGTTGACAAAGCCAAAAGCCTGGCTCACGGCCCCCAAGACCTGAAAAAAATGGAAAAGCTCGACAATATATACCAGGAGCAGGCTCAATACTGGGAATAGTCAATAAAGATTTTACCAAAATCCGGATAAAAATTCCGGTGCAGGACAGAGTTCAGGCATGGACAATCATACTTTTTTCAGTTAAACATCCTTTTTTTATCAGTTCGGGATAATTTCATATCGTTTTTTTACCCGGCATATATCAATTAATGCACCTTGCAGTTTGATGGCAAAGGTACATAAAAACAATCAGACGCTTAAGCAGGCGTCAGCAGGATCGATTAACCTCAGGAGGAATTATGTTTTTAGAGAATCTGGTCTTTGCCATGGGACAGGCGGGAGACCCTCAGGCAGGGGCAGGCAATCCTTTCACCGCTTTTATTCCGCTGATTCTGATGTTTGCGATTTTCTATTTTCTGCTCATCAGACCACAACAGAAGAAAGCCAAGGAACATCGTCAGGTACTGGCCAATCTTAAAAGAGGTGACACCGTACTTACCAATGGCGGTATTTACGGACGCATCACAGACATCCAGAACGACGTGCTGACTCTGGAAATCGGGGACAAACTCCAGGTCAAAACCAACCGGGCCTATATTGCAGGACTGTCCGATCCCAACCAGGATGTCACTCAAAAGAGCTAACCAGGCTTAATCTACAGGCCCTTGAGGGACCTGCAGACTCTTCTTGGTCTTCAGGTCCTTTTAATATGAACAACAGTGCCGGCAACGTGCGGGTCAGGCTCTGTCAATATAAACACCGTTCCAGGACTATAATAATGAAAGGCAATCTGCAATGGAAAATACCGGTTATACTGCTGGTCTTGATAGTCAGCCTGCTCTATTTTCTGCCCTCTTTTCCCGGAATACAAAAATCATCACTGGGAAAATTCCTGCCCGACAAACAGGTTAACCTGGGCCTTGATCTCAGAGGAGGCATCCACCTTACCCTTGGGGTTGAAGTTGAAAAGGCCGTTGAAAGGACCCTGTCCCAGATAGGACAGAATATAAGGGAAGAAGCAAGAAAAAGTGACATCCTGGTTTTAAGACCCGGAATCAATCAGGATACCAGGCTGGAGTTTACCCTGCTCCAGAAAGAACAGCAAGGCAAACTGGAACAGTTGCTGGATTCCACTTACGACAATGTGCGTATCATCTCCAGGGATTCTGAAGATGACCAGAGAATAGAATACACTCTGGACTTAACGCCTGAGTCCAGACAGGAACTCAGGGACCAGACCCTGGAGCAGGCGGTCAAAACCATTCGCAACCGGATTGATCAGTTCGGAGTTGCAGAGCCGGAAATACGCCGGCAGCAGGATGACCGTATTCAGGTCCAGCTCCCCGGCCTGGATGATCCCCAGAGAGCTATCGACATTATAGGGCAGACCGCCCACCTGGAATTCAAGCTGGTAAATGAAGAAGCTGATATCCAGAAGGCTGTTCAGGGAGTTGTTCCTCCGGGCAGCAGGCTTTATCATCAGCAGACCACCCATCCTGACGGAACCACCACTGAAAAACCCGTGGTGCTGTATGCTGAAACCATTATGACCGGGGAATACATTACCAATGCCCACACAGCTTTTGACCAGTATAACCAGCCTTATGTATCCATCAGATTCGACAACCAGGGTTCCCGCATCTTTGAAAGAGTAACCAGTGAAAATATTCAGAAGAGACTGGCCATTGTCCTAGACGGCAATGTCTACTCCACTCCGGTAATCCAGGAAAGAATTTCCGGAGGCCAGGCCAGTATAACCGGCGGATTTACTGTGGACGAGGCCCATGACCTGGCTGTAGTCCTCAGGGCCGGTTCTCTGCCGGCTCCGGTTTTTGTCATGGAAGAAAGAAGCGTAGGTCCGTCACTGGGTCAGGAATCCATTGAACGGGGAATAAGTTCCGCGGTTATCGGCGGGGCTCTGGTTATTATTTTCATGGTGCTGTACTTTGGTTTTGCCGGAGTAGTGGCCAATATTGTCCTGGCCTTCAATATCATTCTGATCGTAGCCGGACTGGCAGGCCTGGGCGCCACCCTGACCCTGCCGGGCATAGCCGGCATTATCCTGACTATTGGCATAGCAGTGGACGCCAACGTACTTATCTTCGAACGCATCAGAGAAGAGCTGAGGAGGGGATTGTCCCCGGGGGCGGCCATTGAGGAGGGCTACAGCCGGGCCACACTTACCATTCTGGATGCCAATGTGACCACCATTATCGCCGCGGTCATTTTGTATCAGTTCGGAACCGGACCCATCAGAGGCTTTGCCGTAACCCTGACTCTGGGCATCCTGGCTTCCATGTTCACGGCAATTTTTGTATCCAGAATTTTCTTTGATATATGGATTGCCAGACGCAAGCCAGGCACGGCTCTAAGTATTTAAAATCCTGGCAAGGTTATTTCATTAAATCATTAAAGGCGGGAGCAAAATGGGTTTCCAGATAATCAGACCAAACACCAATTATGACTTTGTCGGCAAACGCCGTCTGGCCTATATTCTGTCAATATGTCTTCTCCTGGTGGGACTCTTGTCCCTGGGGCTCAAGGGCGGACCCAGGCTGGGGATCGACTTTGCCGGTGGAGTAATCGTCCAGGTCAAATTTCAGGAGGAGATCGAACTGGCTGAACTGACCTCGATTCTGGCAGAAACAGATCTGCCGGCCCTTGCAGTTCAAAGGTTCGGCGACAGAACAGATAATGAATTTCTTATGCGTACCTCAGTCGAGGGGGTCACGCCTTCAGAAGTAAGAGAAACCATTGATACAAGCCTTAATCAGAACTATCAGGAAGGACATTATACTATTCAGCGCCTGGAAATGGTCGGGCCCCGGGTTGGAGCCGATCTGCGTGAAAATGCCCTGGAAGCCCTGTTCTTTGCGGTTTTATTTATTGCCATCTATATATCCGGAAGATTCGAGCATAAATGGTTCATATCCGCCTTTATGGCCGCGGGCCTGGCAGGCGGTGTTTACCTGCTGAAGCTTCTGTTTATTCCTCTGGGCTTTCTGATTCTGGCGGCCATGATAATCACCCTGATTCTCAGCTGGCGTCTCAAGCTCAACTTTGCTCTGGGCGCGGTAGTAGCCCTCATCCATGACATCCTTATTACTGTGGGCATATTTTCCCTGCTCAACAAGGAATTCGACCTGAGTATTATTGCCGCTCTGCTGACCATTCTGGGATATTCTTTGAATGATACCATCATCATCTTTGACCGCATCAGGGAAAACATGCGCAACAAAATTTCACCATCTTTGTCCCGGGTCATAAACATCAGCATCAACCAGACTCTTGGACGAACCATTGTCACCTCCGGCACCACTCTTGTCGTTGTCCTTGCCCTGCTCTTTCTTGGAGGAGGCATAATCCACGACTTTGCCTTTGCTCTTACCGTGGGTGTCCTGGTGGGAACATACTCTTCAATCTTTGTGGCCAGCCCCCTTCTGCTCAGCTTCAGGCCGGTAATTGAAGAAGAAGAGATGGTGGAAGAAACCGTTCCTCCTGTAAAACGTAAACGCAAACCCGCCTATGATGCCGGATAACCGGATTACTTGGCCTGCTTTCTGATTTGAACTGAGATTCTGCATTCAACACAGTAAATAGCTTTACAATAAAAAAGGCTTGGGGGGTTCCCCCAAGCCTTTTTTATTGTAAAGCTTCTCACGTTCTCAAGAAAAAAATCCCAGCCCGGGCGATTGCCCTTAACAGCGTGAAAAAGTCATTATTCAACTGGCTGTTCAAAAATTCCAAGCGACAGTCCGGCACCCACTTAGCACGCCACTAAAGACTTATGCCGGGATAATACACTCTTAAGTGGGTGCCGGATAAACAACAAAAAAGTCCCCGGAATCATTTTTTCTTACTTATCAACGTTGAACATTGAACATTGAACGTTGAACGTTGAACTAAACTTATAGCGACGCAGCAACTGGGAGATTTTCAACAGCCGGTTAAAACATATCCTCTTCGGTTTCTTCTATTGTTTTTTCAATGCTCTGTCTCAGGGCTTCCGGAAGTCCCATAATATCGACATTCATAAATCCGCGGACAATAGTGGAAGTGGCCTGATCTTCATCCATGCCTCTGGCCATAAGATACTCTATCTCTTCCTGGGCTATCTTCCCCACTGCTGCTTCATGGGAAAGCTCAACTCCGGCCACTGTCCCTTTAAGCTCCGGTATGGCGTGGATAACTCCGTTACTTAGGATCAGTCCCTTACATTCCAGATGTCCTTTGGCAGGCACCGCGTTGCCCTCAATCAAACCCGGAGCGATAATGGTTCCGCCGGTGGTGATTGTCCTGGAAATGATCTCTCCCTTTGTTTCTGGGGCGTTCAAAACAATCTTGTTTCCGGAATTTACATACGACCCTTTGGGAGCAACCAGGATGGAATTAAACCTGGCAACCGCGCCGCGCCCGTTAAGATAAACAGCCGGATAAGACTGCACGGAGCGCACTTTCTTAAGCAGTATATAGTTGCTGGAAAAAACACCGCCTTCCTCTACAATAGCCACAGTCCGGGGACGGACCATAACATCTTCTCCCCAGTTATGAACCATGGTAAAGGTCAGCTTGCCGCCTTTTTTGATATAAATCTCTGATATCCCCAGATGCATGGCTGAACTTATATCAGCCGCGGTTGTGCAGCCGGTGATAACATGCAGCTCGGAATCCTCCTCAACCACGACTATATTATGCACATTCTGACCGATATTCTCACCCTTGATAAAAAGGCAGGACTGAACAGGGTCAGGTATTTTTGCCCCTTTTTTGGTCCGGATAAAATATCCGCCGTGGATCTTTTCCGCCGCTGCCCTGGTATACTCATCCTTATCCTTATCCACGGCCTGCCAGTAGTACTCAGGCAAGCCGTCATACTTCTCCAGAGCCTCCCTGGTGTCCAGAATTTCCACGTCTTTCTGACAGGAACTGCAATGGGCCTTGGAATGATTTATATGCAGATAAGTACCGCTTTTTTTGACATCATCAGCATCGATTCCAGCCATGAGCAGCTGATTTTTGTCCTCTTTGCTGAGTTCTCGCAAATCAGCCAGGGCAGGCGTTTCTTCCTGTTCAAAATTATATCTTCCAAGATCAATCTTGGGCTCTGTGCTGTTGTTTTCTAGTTTAGACATTTGACACACTCCTTGTAACCGTACTTGCTGATATGATCCAGGATATCCCGGGGTCTGGCTGTGCAGCATAACACCCCGTTATAGAGAACCTGCCCCCGGTCAGCATTGATATAATCCAGAATATATCCGGTATGGGTGATAATCAGGCCGGATGTTTTGTACCGGGACTGCAATTCCTTAAGGGAAGTGCTGTTGACCGGCTCCTGGGGTCCGTCCAGAATAGACCGGGCGGTTTTGCCGATAAGAGCCATGTTCTCCAGGTCTACTCCTGATTCGGGTTCATCAAACAGAACCAGACTGGGGTTTTGAGCCATAAGCTGAAGCATCTCCGAACGCTTGATCTCTCCGCCGGAAAACCCTGAGTTGATATCACGGTCCAGAAAACCGGTCAGATTGACGCTGGCTGCCAGCTCCTCCACATCCACCTCGTTACCCCCGGCGCAAAGCCTGACCATTTCTCTGGTTTTAAGACCATGAATGGTGGGAGGCCTCTGAAAAGACATGCCGATTCCCAGTCTGGCCCGCTCATAAGAAGGCATATCCGTGATATCCTGGTCTTTAAAGAAAATCTTTCCTGATGTGATCTCATAACCTGAAAAACCCATCAGGGCCATAAGCAGCGAAGTCTTGCCTGATCCGTTGGGACCGAACAAAATAAAGGTTTCACCCTGTTCTATCTCCAGGTTTATGCCCTTTAAGACCTCGCTTCCGCCCACATTAACGTGCAGGTCCTTTATTTTAAGCATTGTCAACTCCAATAAGTTATTTAACTTCCGGGATTTTTCCTTGTTCCCCTGAAAGCTGATTATTGACGCGAAAAACAGCCCTGGCAGTGAGGGAGGTTTACGCAATCCGGTTTATTCAAGCAGAAAATCCTTTTTGTCCCGAATTTTCTGATAACAATAATAACATCTTTTCTTACTCCTGAAAAGCCTGAGAATGACCATCCCGATAATAAACCCACCGGCATGGGCCCACCAGGCAACCCCGGATCCGGTGCCGAACATATTCATACCCAGAGCTGAAACAATCTGAAAAACAAACCAAACTCCCAGAAAAATGAGTGCCGGAACCTCAATTATGTAAGGTATGAAAAAAATCGGAATAAAGGTGATCACTCTGGAATGCGGATAAAGCAGAAAATAAGCCCCCATAACTCCGGCAATGGCGCCTGAGGCCCCTACAACAGGGACCTGAGAATTCAGATTCAAAGCGATATGCACAATCAGAGCCCCGGCACCGCACACAACATAAAACAGTAAAAACCTCAAGGGGCCCATTACATCCTCAATATTGGCGGCGAATATCCAGAGCATCCAGCAGTTAAGAATAATATGCAGGTAACCGCCGTGAATAAACATATGCGTAATCAGAGTGTAATACCCGCTGTCAGGATATCCGGCCGCTACCGCCAGTTCAGGCTGGGTCAGCCTCAGGGGAACCACCCCGAAAAGGTGGAAAAACCTGGCCAGATTCATGGGGCCAAGACCCAGGGTATACATGAAAACCAGAACGTTAAGCGCGATGATCGTCCAGACCATATATGGCTTGAACACCTTGGGGATACTGGCTTTTAAGGGAATCACTCTATACCTTGTCCATGAATCATTTTACAAAGAATGCAGTAATTCCTGAAAAAGCACGAATTTCTTTGCTGCATCTCTAGTTCTTAAGTACCTGAGCACCCTGGTCAAGGCCTTGACTTTAAATCTGAGTTTATCCAGGTCTGATGAGTTGTCCACCACCAGGGCGCACCTGCTGATCTTATCGGCCTGTCTCAGTTGGGAAGTATCCAGCAAGGCTGAATCTTGGGACAGCATCTTCCCATTACGGGATAAGCGGGTGTATCTTGTCTTATCCGGACAGTACACTCCCGCAATCAGGTCACAGCTTTGCTCCATGCGGCTTTCAAAAACCAGGGGGATTTCTGCAAAGGCCACCCGGTTACAGGCATGGGTGTTCCAGAACTCTTCCAGCCGGTGTTTTACCAACGGATGGATCAGGTGGTTCAATTCATCCAGGATATGTGGGTCCCGTTCAATAGCTTCGGCCAGTTTCTGTTTATCCACCGGCTGATCCTCACCCTCAATAAACCTGGTTCCAAAGCGGTTTCTGATGATTCTCCATCCGTCATGACCCGGCATGTAAAGCTCAGCCACACATCTATCAGCACTGAATACCGGAAACCCCATCTCCTGCAGCAGAAACAAAACACTGCTTTTACCCGAACCCATGGCCCCGGTTATGATTACGCGCTGCAGCCCGCGCTCCTGACAGAGAAAGGTCCTTAAAAAGTCTTTGGGTGGAAGTGACTTGAAGTTCATCTCCTGGCCGGTTGCGGGATGGTTGAACTCAAGACGCAATGAATGAAGGAGCTGACGCTTAACCAGTCTGGGCAGAAACCTGCCCCCGCAATCCATAAGCAGATCTGATTTGCTGCCATAGGTAAAATCACCTAGAACCGGATGACCTTTTTCAGCCAGGTGCACTCTGATCTGATGAGTCCTGCCGGTCAGAATTTCCACCATGATCAGGGACCATTCTTTTTTCATCCCTGAATAGATCACCTGATACCTGGTAATGGCTGAACGCCCTGTTTTCACCACGGCCATTCTGGTTTTACTGACTGGATCCCGTCCCATAGGCAGGGTTATTTCCCCCTGATCCTTATCCGGACACCCTTTGATTACGGCCAGATACTTTTTCCCCACTTTTCGGTCAAAAAATGACGCAGCCAGTCTTTTTTCACTGCCCGGATCAAGGGCGACCACCATGAGTCCGCTGGTATCCTTATCCAGACGATGGACTATGCCCGGCCTGTCACCGCTGAATCTATCCCGGATCCAGGGATACTTTTCCAGCAGATAATTAACCAGAGTGGGCTGCCTAACAGAAGAAGCCGGATGCACGCTAAGGCCCGGCTGCTTGTTAAGCACCAGGATATGTTCATCCCTGTAGATTTCCTCCACCTCCCCTTTTACCGCTGCCGGTTCCCTGGCAACTTCCGGGACCTGAATCATTACCTTTTGACCCGCCCCGAGAGTTTGGGAGGCCTTAAAACACTTAGATCCGTCCACAAGAACCAGGCCCTGTCTTATCCAGGACTGAACCTGTGATCTGGCCGGCGGGTCATCCGGAAAATATTTAAGTACCAGCTTATCCAGCCGGACTGCAAAGTCATCTTTATCAACGCTGAATTTAATCTGCTGATTCAAATAAAACTCCTGAAAACGGACAGTTTAATTGCACGGGACAATATTATCTTAAATCCGGCTTTGCCCGCAAAAGGGATCAGACTACAATAAATTAGAAGCCAGACGAAGAGCAGAATTGCGAAGCCTGGCCGGCCAGGAAAGAGAGTTCAGCCTTTCCAGAGTATACTCTTGGCAGTCAAGCAGATCCTTTTCAAAAATAGCTTCATGTTCTCTGGTCAGTTCCTCGTCCAGGAACCAGACCATGAGTTCTTTATGCAGCTCCAGACTGCGCACATCCAGGTTCATGGTTCCAATGGCCAGAAGCATGCCGTCTATGGTGATGGTCTTGGCATGGAAGAAACCTCTGGTGTAGAAAAAAATCCTGGCTCCGGCCTCCAGCAGAGGTCTGAAATAGGTCTGAGCCGCATACCAGGCGCTTTTTTTATCCGGCCACCCGGTCATGATCAGGCGCACATCAACCCCGGCCAGGGCAGCGTTAACAATAACCTCGTTAATCTGGTCATCAGGCACAAAATACGGTGACTGCAGCCACACCCGGTGGCGGGCCCGGCCAATAGCCAGCACATGAGCGCGGCGTGCGGTTTCCCATTTATCCTCCACGCTGGTTGCCACCACCTGAGCGGGAACACAGGAATCGCAGGCAGGATAATCGTCCGGAAAAAACCGCTTTGAAAACAGGTTCTCTTTAGTGGCATCATGCCAGCGCAGGGCAAACAGTTTTTGCAGCTCGGCTACTGCGGGGCCTTTGAAACATACATGGGTATCCCGCCAGGCGGGATAGCGCGACCCTCCGTCAATATATTCCTGACCGACATTGATGCCCCCGGTATATCCCTTTACCGCGTCAATAACCACTATTTTACGGTGATTGCGGTAATTGGCCTGACCGATCTGCCTGACATCGAAATGAACCCTGGCCCCAGCCTTCCTCAGGGCCTTAAGCTCATCCTTTGGATAAAAAAGATTGCCTATAAAATCATTTAAGATCCGGACTTCCACCCCGGCTTGAAGACGTTCATGCAGGATTGCGCTCAGTTCGGCGGTAAGGAGGTCGCGTTCCCAGATAAAGTACTGAATGTTAATGGTCTGTCTGGCTCTGGCCAGGTCTTGCTTAAGCTGGGCAAACTTCTGTGCCCCCCCGGGCAGAATCTGCACGTCCCCGGCCGGCAGAGGAGGCGCTCCTTCCGCCTGTTCAATCAAATCCACCAGCCCGGTCCAGCCGCTACCTGCAGCCCAGGACCGGGCAGCATCCGAATCAGCCGTGTAACGCTGACGCACACTGGAAACCATAGGTTCTGACAAATCCCTGAAATGGACATGAAGGGCTTTTTTTTCGGCAATTCTTTTCCAGTTTCGGCCCAGAAAAAAATACAGAACCAGTCCCAGAAACGGAACAAAAGTAAGCACCACCAGCCAGGTTAAGGTCTTGGTAGGGTTGCGCTGTTCATTTATCAACAGAACCATAACCGTGAGCAGGTAAACGAAAAACAGAAAACCAAGATATGAAGGCCAGTTTTCAACAAAATGCCATTCCATCAAAACTCCGGTTTGTTGCGATTAAAAAACAATCGTTCCTCATATCCACCGGCCAGCCTTGGATTCAAGTTTCTCCATTACTTATAGCCCTGCATCTCCTGAAGGCTGAGAATATATTCACGGATCTTCTCCGGGTCGGTTATGTTGTGGTCCAGGGCCCAGGAAGATACTTTGTTCAGGATCTCTCCTATTGCCGGACCCTGTTTAAGACCGGTATATTCCATGACTTCCCTGCCCGAAACTACCGGACGAGTTCTTTTCCGGTCCAGCCACTTATTGATTTTCCTGAACGCTGCCGCAACATCATGCTCAAAACATACGGCCTTTTCTTCACTCCGGGCAAAAAGGTCACATCGTACAACTTCTTTTAATACCGGCCAGCCGGGTTCAGACAGCAGCGCGAAAACCCTGGAAGGCCTCATCTGACTGATTGAGTGGGCTTTCATATGGTTCCGGGCGACAAAATACATGTTTTCAATAAGTCTTCCCGGCAATCTCAGTCTGTGTCCGGCCTTACGAACAATTATCCCCCCGGCTTTATCATGCCGGTGATAGGCTGGTTTGTTTTTTTTCATTTCCAAGGTTGCAGCCTTGCCGGCGTCGTGAAAAAGTATAGACAGATTGATTTCAGGATCGGACTGATCATTGGACCTTAAAGCGGCCAGAGTATGCTCGAACACCCCGCCTTCAGGATGATGAACCGGATCATGTTCCAGATCCTTTAAGGTGCTGATTTCCGGCAATATCTGTTCAAGCAGACCGGTCTGTTCAAGAATAACGATTGCCCGGGCAAAACCGGGGCCGGAAAGAGAGGCCAGCATGACCAGTTCCCTGCTGACTCTTTCAACAGCCGCCTCATGTATTTTTAACGACAACCTGCTGATGCTGTCCAGGGTAGCTGGTTCAATGCTGAAATCAAAACCAGCGGCAAATCTTACCGCCCTGATCATGCGCAAAGGGTCTGCGAGAAATATCGTCTTTGGATCATCACAAGTCCTGACCATCCTTTTTTTGATGTCCAGTCTTCCGCCCAGAGGATCCAGGATAAAACCCTGTCCATCCATGGCCATGGCGTTGATGGTAAAATCGCGTTGTCTGGCATTGGATAAAAACATCAG
>JAWOGL010000008.1:0-6172 GCA_046496945.1 Desulfonatronovibrio sp. | reverse complement strand
CCGTAAAGCAGGGTTTCGGCTCCAGAAAAGATCTGGAAAAAATTGAAGAAGGCGGTACCGTGCCGGGCGCAAAACCGGAATATGTTTCAGACCGGGCCAAAAAAAGACAGGCTCAGCAGATGGGCACGCTGGGATCGGGCAATCATTATCTGGAAATCCAGGGAATAGAAGAAATATTTAATCAGGAAGCGGCTCAGGCCTTCGGACTGAGAAAAGACGACGTGGTAGTAAGCATCCACTGCGGATCCCGCGGACTGGGGCATCAGGTGGCCACAGATTATATGAAGGTTATGGTTACCCAGGCCGGCAGACAGAAGACACATCTCCCGGACCGGGATCTGGCCTGCGTCCCTGTGCATTCTGAAACCGGAAAAAAATATCTCGGGGCCATGCGCGCGGCTATTAATTGCGCCCTGGCCAACAGACAGATCATTTCCCATCTGGTCCGGGAAGCCTTTGCCGAAATATTTCCCCGGTCAGCCCTGAGCATGCTGTATGATGTTTCCCATAATACCTGCCGGGAAGAACAACATGAAGTCAGGGGCAGAATGACCCGGCTGTTTGTGCACCGCAAAGGCGCCACCAGAGCATTCGGTCCGGGACACGCAGATCTTCCCAAGGCTTACCGGGATATTGGACAGCCGGTCCTTATCGGAGGAAGCATGGGCACATCTTCTTATATCCTGGCCGGAACCAGCAGGGGAATGAAGCTCAGCTTCGGCTCCGCCTGCCACGGCGCAGGACGGGTTATGAGCCGGAAACAGGCCACCAGGAGTTTTCAGGCTGGAAGCATTACTGAAGATTTGCTTGAGCAGGGAATTGAAATCCGGGGGCATTCCTTCCGGGGCCTGGCTGAAGAAGCTCCCCTGGCCTATAAAGACGTGGACAGGGTTATTCAGGTCACTCACGACACAGGACTGGCTGCAAAGGTAGCCAGGCTCAGCCCCATGATCTGCATAAAAGGCTGATCCGTGCAGTTATTGATCTGCACCTGTGCCCGGAAAAAACTCAATGCTGAGTAATGGATAGCAGGTGCAGCCCGGTTTAGAAACAAGCGGTTAATTAAGTATAAATATACCCGAAAAACAAAACACACTGCCCTTATGGTCTATTGACCAGGGCAAAAAACAAGGAGTACTATTAATGGCAAAAGTTACAGACGGAACCACAGTAAAAGTTCATTACACCGGAAAGCTTAATGACGGAACGGTTTTTGATACATCAAAGGAAAGAGAACCCCTGGAATTCACCGTAGGCGAGGGAAAAGTCATCCCGGGATTTGAAGAGGCCGTGCGCGACATGGAATCAGGGGAGACCAAAAGTGTCACCATTGGCTCAGACCAGGCTTATGGCGATCGCCGTGAGGATATGATCCTGGACGTTCCCAAGGATAAGTTTCCTGAAGATATCCCTACTGATGTAGGCCAGCAGCTCATGCTCAGACACCCTGAAGGCCAGGAATTCCCGGCCTTTATTGTGGAAGTAAAGGATGACACTATTACCCTGGACGCCAACCATCCTCTGGCCGGAGAAGATCTTAACTTTGAGATTGAACTCGTCGAACAATAAAACCAGACAGCGGGCCGGGATTATGCCGGCCCGCTGCCTGACATATCCCTTTTTTCCTGCCGCTTATCATTTACTCATTTATTCTGGTAACTTCCACCACCTCTTTTAACTTCCGCACCTTGGCGATACTGCTGTATAGATGTGACGAATCATTAACCATAAGCGTAAACGAAAGTTCGGATTTTCCGTCAACATTGGATTTAAAGGAACCAGAATCAATATTGACATCTTCTTTGGTTAAAAGCGCGCTGATTTTAGCCAGAACCCCTTTCTTATTGTCGCAGATTATTTTGATCTTGGTGGGAAAAGATTTATCAGCTTCACTTTCCCAGTAAACCTCAATGAGCCGCTCAGGCTCCATCTCGGGTACATTATGGCAATCCGTAGTATGAATGGTCACCCCTCTGCCCCGGCTGATATAACCTATAATAGGATCACCCGGCAAAGGATTGCAGCAATGGGCAAACCTGACCAGCACATCACCCACTCCTTTGATCCGGACCCCTTCCTTCTTTACTACCTGCTGTCTTGCTTTTTCCTGTTCTTTCTGCTGTTCTTTCTGAATTTCAGGTTGGGAAACGGTCCCCTCTTCCCTGGACAAAATCCGGTTCAGCACCTGTCTGGGAGTAATCCTGGCATAACCAATAGCTGATAAAAGATCCTCCTCAGAGTGAAAAGAATACTCTGCGGCTATCTCCTTGAATATTCCCTGTTTAAAGGATTTATTAACATTTACGCCCAGCTTGCGCCCCTCTTTTTCCAGGACCTCTCTGGCCAGGGCAATGCTTTGTTCACGCTCTTCATTACGTATCCAGTGCTTGATCCTGGTCCTGGCCTTGGCGGTTTTAACCAGCTTGAGCCAGTCCCGGCTGGGATGCCGGTTAGAATCAGTAATAATCTCAACCGTATCACCGTTCTTTAGTTTAGTATGCAAAGGAACAAGCTTGCCGTTGACCCTGGCCCCGGAGCAGCGATCTCCCACTTCGGTATGGATATGGTAGGCAAAATCAATGGGCGTGGCCCCTTCAGGCAGTTCTATGACCTGCCCCCTGGGAGTAAAAACATAGACTTCATCCTCAAACAGATCAAAACGCAGGGAAGCCATGAACTCTCTGGGATCTTTGAGATCTTCCTGCCAGTCAAGGATCTGCCTCAGCCAGTTGAACCTTTCAGCGTCCTTTTCATTGAGTTTGCTGCCGTCCTCTTTGTATTGCCAGTGAGAAGCAACCCCGAATTCAGCCATCTTATGCATTTCTTCGGTTCTGATCTGTATCTCTATGCGTTCTCCGTCCGGGCCGATCACTGTGGTATGGAGGCTCTGATACATATTGGCCTTGGGCATGGATATATAATCTTTGAACCGTCCCGGCACGGGTTTCCAGATGGAATGAACCATGCCCAGGACTGCGTAACAGTCCTTTATGCTTTTAACTGTGATCCTGAAAGCGATTACATCGTAAACCTGATCCAGGGTAAGCCCCTGCTGAATCATCTTATGATAGATACTGTAAACATGCTTTAATCTTCCGGATACCCTGCCCTCAATATCGTTTTTATCCAAAACTCCGGAAATCAGTCCGCAGACCTTTTCAATATACTGCTCACCAACAAATTCATGTTTCTTGAGTCCTTCCTGAACCTGAAAATAAACATCAGGCTTAAGATATCTGAGACTTAAATCTTCAAGTTTGATCTTAATGCGATAAAGCCCCAACCGGTTAGCCAGGGGGGCATAAATATCCATGGTTTCCTGGGCCACCATCTTCTGCTTGATGGGTTTCTGATACTCCAGAGTCTGCATATTATGCAGTCTGTCGGCCAGTTTGACCATGATAACCCGGATATCGTCAGCCATGGCCAGGATCATCTTGCGGATATTTTCAGCCTGAGCTTCTTCTTTTGATTCAAAGCTCATCTTGCTGATTTTGGTCACCCCATTGACTATCTTGGTAACATCATCACCGAACTGCTCATTTATTTCTTCAAGGGTGGTCTTGGTATCCTCCACAGTATCGTGAAGCAGGCCTGCTGCAACCGTTGAAGCATCCAGACGCATTTCAGTCAGGATATTGGCGACCTCGAGAGGATGGAAAAGGTAGGGTTCTCCGCTGAGCCTTATCTGACCAGCGTGAGCCGCGGCGGAGAATACATATGCTTTCTGGACAATGGCCAGGTCCGCACTGGAAAGATACGCATCCGCCTTGTCCAGTATTTCATTAATTCTGATCATTCTTTATTACCATTAGATAAACTTTGGCCCTGTCTTTCATTTTACCTGCCAGATACTCTGCGCGCTCCCCGAAACCACAAAAAAAATCAAGATGCCTGCCCCGGATTGCTCCGCCGGTGTCCTGGGACAGCACCGGTCCGGAAACAGAGATTTTCCGTCCCTGATACTCAGGAAGTCCAGCATCCAGAATCATTACAGATCCCCAGGGAATATAAGACGGATCGCTGGCGACGCTTACATAGGGAGTAAGCACCTGGCCGGTGGAACCTCTTGGTCCCTCATCAGCCAGGGAAAAGAAAATATAACTTGGATTGGTCGCCAGCAGCGAGTCCACCAGATGCCTGTTTTCATCCAGGAAACCGCGGATTGACTGCATGCTTACTTCCTGGGGCTCCATATACCCCATATTGATAAGCACCCTGCCCAGGGCTACATACTGCAGGCCGTTCCGTGCGGAATAAAGAACATGCTCCTGATCATTATCAGCGTATTTAAGACGGCCTGATCCCTGGATATGCAGAAAAAACAGATCAACAGGATCACTAACCCATGCTATTTCCAGATTTCTGCCCCGCAGCACGCCTTTTTGATCTATACTTTGCCGGTCATGGTAAGGCTTAATTTTCCCGTTTTCAACCCGGTAAACAAGTTTCTGACCCTGCCAGCGGGGATGAAATTTCCCCAGATCCACGGTCTGAAGATCATCCGGAACAGAATAAACAGGATAAGGGTATTCCGGATGAGGATGTCTTGAAGCCTTCAGCAGAGGTTCATAATATCCGGTCAGCAGAATATCCGGGCTGACAGCATAAAAATCAAAAAAATACTCCAGGACCTCCGGGTTGCGGTCTATATCGGGCAACAAGGCCAGCAAAGTCTCCAGAGTCTTTAAAATCTCTCCCCACTTGAGGCAAAGCTCGGGCAGGCACATTGCTTCTTTCTGCGGATCTCTGGAACGGACATAAACCAGGCTTCTTTCCAGGGGTTCCTTAAGCTGGGTCCAGCTCTCCAAACCCTGACTCTTTAAACCGGAAGACAGAATATCCATGACCTCATCAAATTCCACAGGAACATAAAATGCCTTATCTGCTGCAGGCTCCGGCTCGACAGGCACTGGTCTGGGAGCGCAAGCCCAGGTAAAGACCGCGAACAAAAATACAAGATAATAACGTTTAGGCATTATGCTCAACAACCTGAATCCTTTGCTACACTTCATGACTGCCCGCGGATATGGTTTCCCTTTCGATATTGGCGTCAAAAAACTTGCCTACTCCGTATTCCCTGCGCCGGAAAAACTTTTCCGGACTTGGACCTATAATCTGCATTTCCGGATACTTTGCCTGAACTTCCAGGGCGATTTGCATTTCTTTGGTACACCCGGTGGAGTAGGTGGCATCTTTTCCTGCCCAGATAGGCGGAACTTTTTTGCCCATTTGTTCAAAACTCTTCTCAATATCGCTCACTGTCTGAAAACGCCAGACATCAATAAGCCCGCTGCGCTGAACCATTTCCCACATATACATAAGATCATCGCCGTCCATGCCATGCTCAAAGTGTTCAGCCGGATTCACAATATAAGTCTGGTCCATGCGCTCACGCATGTAATTGACAAAATGATTGATGACCTCAATGGCCACTCTGGTCTGTCCGGGTACGCTTCCAATAATGGCGCTGTAGAAAAGGACCCTTTGCCCCTTGAGTCTGGCCTGATGCATTTTTTTCTTGATCTCTTCAGCCTTGTGCAGAATCTCTGTTTCAATAAATTTACGCACACCAGAGCTTCTTTTCTTGAAATGAAAATGAACCTCTCCTTTGGAATCCCGGTAAAACGCAAGAATATCCCGGGTAAAAAGATGAGAATTATTCATGAACCTCCGGAAATTACCATTGCCTTTGGCAATAACCAGATCAGATTCTTTCCAGGCTCTGGCAAAGGTGATGCTGGTGCGGTAAAGATTCATCCTTTCCCTGGTTCCGTCGGAAATAATCAGCAGTTTGTTCTCCCGCTGCTTCTTTAAAAAATCCTTTTTGGAAATCTGACTGTCCTGGATAAGAGTTGATTCACGCGCGGCACTGGCCAGGACCGGATCCGAATCAATATCCCAGAAGGTTGGATATTCATAGTAAAAACCCTCCTTCAGGGCCACCACCACTTTGTGTCCAAGGCGGCTGAGGGTCTGGATGATTTTGAGATCGAACATAACGCCGCCCGCGCTGTTAGGCAGATACAGTATCTTGTAGCTGTAAACATTATCAGGTCCGAACAGATCGGTCATAACTGATTCAAATCCTTCCCACTGCCTGCTCAGCTCTTTTTCCACCAGCACTGCGTCCGGATTAAAATTTTCCTGCTCCCAGATATCAGACCAGGTG
>JAWOGL010000266.1:0-4391 GCA_046496945.1 Desulfonatronovibrio sp. | reverse complement strand
CCTAACGGTTGAAAGATTTTTCAATACCCCTGTAACATTTGAAAAAGAGACGGTTTTAATCGTTATACCCGCCTACAACGAGGCTGACAATTTGCGCAGTCTAATCTCCCGGCTTCCTGCACAAACGCTTGGAAAGCCGGCTGCTTCTTTAATCGTGGACGACGGAAGCACGGATGACACCCCTGATCTGTGCACCGCCACGGGAACCCCTTACGCCAGGAATCTTATCAACAGGGGAGGCGGGGCCGCGCTGAGGGCAGGGTTTGATATAGCCTGGCATACGGATGCCTGGATTGTTGTAACCATGGACGGCGACGGCCAGCACAGCCCGGAAGACATTGAATCCCTGGTGGAACCAATCGTCATGGACCGGGCCGATCTTGTAATAGGCTCCAGGCTGCTTGGTGAGATGGAGCAGTATTCAAGGCTTCGTTATTGGGGCGTTGTTTTATTCGGCAGGATGATTAGCATGCTCGTGGGGCGGAGAATAACCGATCCTGCAAGCGGTTTCAGGGCCTTTAACAGAAAAATCCTGGAAACCTGCGTCCTGGTTGAAGACCAATATCACACGGCAGAGCTTATCATTGAGGCGGCCAAGCGCGGCTTGCGCATCCGGGAACAGCCGATAACAATTAGAAAGCGTATAAGCGGCAAAAGCAAGAAGGGAAAAGACTTTAAGTACGCTTTATATTTTTTAAGAACCATTCTCAGGACATGGATTCGGTGAGGTTTTATTAGAATATTATTAGGGGTTTGTATTTTTATGGATCCACTTGACAGCAGACTGGTTTTCATTGTGGGCTCGCCCAGGTCAGGTACGACTATTCTGGGCGAGATCCTTGATCTTCACCCTGATATCAGGCAATGGTATGAACCATACTTTATGTGGGACAAGTATTTCCGCCTGTCCCCCGATGATGTGAGGACTGAAAATGACGCCACTGCAAAAGTCAAAAACCAAATCAGGAAAAGCTTTGACCGGTTCGCGCGGAAATCAGGGGCCTCCTTTATCGTGGACAAATCTCCCCGAAATAGCTTGAAAATCCCTTTTATTAATAAAATCTTCCCCGGGGCGCGATTTATTCACATAATCAGGGACGGACGGGATGCCACGTTATCAATCAACAGGGAATGGATAAGGCGGCTTAATATTGTTGAGGGGGCAGGTGCCAGGCCGGGATTTGATTATTTTCAGGCTTTCAGGGTTATAAAAAAATGGTTGAGCCGCCAGCCGTTTATAATGGACCGCCTGAGGGCTTTATGGTTTGAAACCCACGGGCATTTTTTAAACAGGAAAAAGCATCTCAACCGTTTGAGATGGAACGGCAGGGTTGGATGGGGCCCAAGGTTCAGGGACTGGGAAAAAATTCTGAACAGTAATACATTGCTTCAGTTTAACGCGCATCAGTGGGCCGAATGTGTGAACAGAGCAAGTAAAAGTCTTGAAGAATTAGTGCCGGAGCAGAAAATGTCCATAATGTATGAAGATTTTGTTCAGCAGCCGGGCAAAGTTCTGGATGATGTTTTGGGTTTTATTGGTGCCCCTGATGATCCGGAGTTTTATAACAGGCTGCCTGAGATGAAAAAGGCGAATTTCAACAAATGGCGGCAGGCATTTTCCAATGAGGAAATAGGTGAGATCAGACCGATTCTCACCCCGGTGCTTGAAGAGTTCGGGTATCTTGAAAAATGGCCCTGGTAGCAGATGAGAAAAGTATTTTTCCAGATATGCCTGTCTGTTCTGCTGCTGGGGTATTTTGCGTTAAGGGTCAACTGGGGAGAGCTTGCAGCTGCCTTTATCGGAATAAATGCAGGTTTTTATCTTCTCTCAACCCTGGCAACCCTGATGGCCCTGGTTTTAGTATCGTTCAAATACAGGCTGCTTATAGCACACACCAGCCTTGATCTGCCCTTTTCCAGGCTGGTGGCTATTAATTTCATAACCAAATTTTACGCCCTTTTCCTGCCATCTGCCCTGGGGCCGGAAGCGGTCCGCTGGTACAAGATAACAAGGAATAAAAAAGGCAAGGCCTTTTTTCTGGCATCCACGATAGTGGAGAGGCTGCTTTTTATCCTGGTCCTGTTTGCCTGCGGCTCCATACCGCTTTTTTTCACTGGGCACCCTGATGTTAAAGACCTTGCCGACAGGCTCTGGCCGGTTCTGGCCGCAGCCTCTGCCGGTTTACTCTGTGTGCTTGCCTATTTCCTCTGGCCGGCATTTCAGCAAAAAGCCAGAACTTTTCTGATGAAAACCCTGGACCTTTCAGAAGATTCAAGGCTCAAGGCTTTTTTGGACAATTTTTCCCTGAAAAATTCCACTCCTGAAATTTTCGGAAAGCTTTTATTCTATTCCCTGGTATGGCAGCTTTTTTTTCTGATACGCATTTATTTTTTATTTGAATCCCTTGATCTGCCCTTTACTTTCCAGGATGCCACATGGATGGGCTCCCTGGTGATGCTGCTGCAGGTTCTGCCTGTAACCTTTTCGGGCCTGGGAATCAGAGAGGGGGCGTATGCCTTTCTTTTTTCCCTGCAGGGAGTATCTGCCGAGGCAGGGGTGGTTGTGGGATTATTGTTTTTTTCCCAGATGCTTGTCCTCAGTCTTATAGGCTGGGCCCTGCAATTAATTGAAAAGCCATCGGATATTAAATGATTATGTTTTTAGTATTTTGACCGCAATTTTCATTTTCAATCCGGGCCGGTCGGTTGACTTTTGCTTCAGTCTCCTGTATCAAGATAGTTAAACTGAACAATGATCAGGCTTTACGCGGTCCGCGGGACCTGCAACAGGAATAATTAATGCTTGAATACGAGATAATAGAAAAAAAACAGGGCAGGGACTGGATTCTTATGCTCCACGGCATAGGGGGGAGTTCGTCTATCTGGTACAAGCAGGTAGATGACCTGTCCGAGAAATACAACCTGGTACTGCCGGACTTTTTCGGGCACGGAAAGACCAGGGAGGTGCTTGAATACTACACCTTCCAGCGCCTTGCGGACGAAATGGTGCATCTGCTCGACCACCTGGGCCTGGAGCGTGTTCATGTAATGGGGATTTCACTTGGCTCAGTGATAGCATGCTTTATGGGGGTTTACCATCCTTCAAGGATCCGGTCCCTTATTTTGGGAGGTGCGGCCCTTGGAATTGATATCAGGACCCGTTCGCTTCTGTATTCCGGACATGTCTTAAAGCAGTTCGTCCCCTACATGTGGCTTTACAGGTTTTTTGCCTGGATTATCATGCCCAGGCCATCCCAGGCGATGAGCAGGAAAATATTTGCCAGGGAGGCACGAAGTCTTGGAGGCAGGGAGTTTAAGAAATGGTACAGGCTCATGAGGCAGTTTCCTTTGAAGATGCCCGAATTTGAAAGTTCCTCTTTTCTGCAGATTCCCAAGCTTTTTATAACGGGAGACCAGGATCACCTTCTTTTCGACCAGGTGAATGCCTGGAACCGCCGGGACCCGAATGCTGTCCTTCACATTATAGAAAACTGCGGACATGTTTGCAATATACAGGCTGCAGAGGAGTTCAACCGGGTAAGCCTTTCCTACCTGGAAGGCGACTACTCGGCCCGGGTTGGCGAAGATGGTATTGTCAGGTTTTCTGAAAAATCTGCAGAAAAGGCGGAGAAAGAGGAAAAAAAGAAAGCCGCATCGTAAAAAGAGTTTCAGGTAAGGGGTTGTATGTCATCACCAGAAGAGGAGAAAAATCAAGAATATATCCCGGAAGAAATAAAAAAACCGGGTTTGTTCGGAAAACTTTACACTCGTCGCCGCTGGTTCGAGGCCCTTGCCCTTATCCTGATTTTGTGTATCGGCCTGTTCGTGCGCCTCGAAGACCTGGACGACTGGAAGGAGAGGCCTTCGGAGGCATTTTATCAAAATGAGCCCCTGCTTACCTGCTTTGATGGTTATTATTATCTTAATTTCACCAGGGACCTGCTGTGGGGCAATTATGACCGTATAGACTGGAAAAGGGATGTACCGGACGGAACAGAACGTCCTTTCCCCCCGCCCCTCCTGTCTGTGGTTACAGCAGGAATTGCCAAAATAAGCCCCTATTCCCTGAACTGGATTGCCGCTGTGCTACCCGCCTTTATAGGGGTCTTGCTTGCTGTCCCTCTCTATGCAATGGGGCGGTTTTACGGAGGTGCCGCAATGGGCCTGACAGCCGCCCTTGTAGGTGTGGTTTCCCCCTTTTATGCCTATAAGTCAGGGCTGGGCTGGTTTGATACGGACATAATGAACGTCACCTGGGTCATGGCGATTGCCTGGTGCGCACTGTGGTTCGGGGTTGAAAAAACCGTGCGCCGCTACTGGTATTTTGCCCTGGGACTGATCGTTTCTTTCCTTTTTTACTGGTGGTGGGACTGGGATTCCGGTTCTTATGT
>JAWOGL010000263.1:0-16478 GCA_046496945.1 Desulfonatronovibrio sp. | reverse complement strand
GAGCTGGAATTCAGTGAGATTACCGCAACTATTGATCAGGCATTGGAGTTGGGGGCCAGGAGGATAATTGTCCTGGGAGGAGGAGAGCCGCTGGCTTACCCGCAAATTATGCCTGTTTTGCAATATATTCATAAAAGCGGTGCTGCTATTGATCTTTTTACTAACGCTACCTTGATTACCAGGGAAATCGCCCATGAATTCATGAGGCTGGGAGTTAATCCTGTAATCAAAATGAACAGCATGCGTCCGGATGTTCAGGACCTTCTGGCGGACAAACCCGGAACTTTTGAAAAAATTCAACAGGGGCTTGGCCATCTGCGCCAGGCAGGATATCCGTCCCTGGATTTGCCCCTGGGAGTGCAGACCATTATCTGCCGCCACAATATTGAGGAACTTCCCGGGATGTGGATCTGGATCCGTGAACACGGCATGGTTCCGTATTTTGAGACTATAACCCTTCAGGGACGGGCTCTTAACCACCCGGACCTGCTGGTGTCACCAGGGGAAATCAAAAGTCTTTTTGAAACTCTGTCCGATCTGGACAGAAAGCGGTTCGGAGTTGAGTGGGAGCCCCATCCCCCTGTGGCCGGACTTACCTGCACGCGCCATCTTTATACCTGTACCATAACCATTCAAGGTGATGTTTACCCCTGCCCGGGGGTGGACATCGCAGTGGGAAATATCCGCACGGACCGGCTGGAGAACATCCTGCGAAACAGTACTGTTATTCAGGATCTGCGAAATATTCGGGAGAACATCAAAGGCGCCTGCCGGGAATGCGAACTGAGCGGTTGCTGTTATGGATGCCGGGGCATGGCTTATCAGCAGACTGGAGATTATCTGGCAGCCGATCCTCTGTGCTGGAAAAACCCGGAACGGATATTTAAATGATTTTGCAATATCCGGTTTCTGCCAAGGGGCTTGTACCGCACAGGCGCCCCATGCGTATGGTGGACACAGTTTTATCCGTTCAGAGCGACGGCTCAGGTAAGGCGGAATTCATGGTCAGTGAGGACAATATTTTTCTGGATCAGGATGGCTTTCTGGCCCCGGAAGCTCTTGCAGAAATGATGGCCCAGACCTTTGCCGCAGTCAGCGGCTGTTTGAATTCCGCTTCAGGCCATCATCAGCCCACAGGGTATCTGGTGGGAATAAAGCGGCTTGAGTGTGCAGACCGTGCCGGAAAGGGCCAGAGACTTTGCATAGAGGTCTGGCCTGCCGGGGACTTTGCCGGATTTGTAATTGTTGAAGCCCGGGTTAGTCGTCAAAATCAGATACTGGCCACAGGAGAACTGAAGATATGGCAAGACCCTCAAAGTGATCAAAAGGAAAGTACATGATTGGTGCAAGACCCATTTTGTTCACCTTTTTTGTGCTCAGCCTGTTTGCCGGGGACCTGGGGGCCGGTGATTTGCCCCCGGATTTACTGGAACGGCTGCAGAATAATCATGAGAATATTCAAAACGTATCCGGCACCTTTGTTCAGGAAAAGCGCCTGGCCATGTTTGAGCAGCCCCTGATTTCAAAAGGGTCATTCGCTGTGGCCAAACCGGGAAAGATTCACTGGGCCTATGAACACCCTGCTTCTTTTGGTTTTGCCTCGGACGGAAAGAATGTGAGGCGATGGAACCGGGAGTCAGGAGAATCCGCATCCAGGCCTTTGGACAGGGATCCTGTCCTTTCTGTTATTGTGGATCAGATGCTGGCTTGGTCTACTATGGATATGCAAACCATTGACAGATACTTTGCTGTTTCCCTGGTTGAGTCTCAACCTGTCTTACTGGGTCTGAAACCTAAAACAGATCAGCTAAAAGGCCTGATAAAGAGGGTCAGGATTACTTTTGATTCTGCTGGAAAATACATCACCAAAATCAGAATTACCGAACACGAAGGCGATGAAACCGTGATTCGCTTTGACAAGGTCAAGCTGAACCGGGAACTTCCTGCCGGGCTGTTCTAACCCATGCTGTCCCCTTCTTTTTTTTCAAACATGCTGGCCTTTTTCACCTTAAGGAAGTGGATCCTGGGGCTGGTCCTGGCCGGAAGCGTGCTTGTCTGCCTGACAGTGCTGCAAAACATCAGCATCACAGAAAACATCGATTCCATGCTGCCGGATGATGATTCAGATACTGCGCAGGACTTCAGTTGGCTTAGCCGCTCTCCTTTTTTTTCCAGAGTACTGGTCGTGCTGGAAGGCGGACCGGGAACAACCCCGGAAAGGCTCAGGCTTGTGGCTGAAAATATAGCCTCAAAAGCAGGTCCCCCGTGGTTCAGGCCCGCGAATGAGGCTTCAACGGACCTGGAACCGGGGGAAGCAGTCGAGTATCTGTTGAACATGCTGCCTGCTCTCTTGAAGGAAAGCGACCTGAAGCGCATCAGGAACAAGCTTGCGCCAGAGTCTGTTCGCCGCAGCCTGGAAAAGGCCCGTCACGATCTTTCAGGATTGGAAGGATTGGGCATGAAACAGATTGTTCAGATTGATCCTTTGCGGCTTCGTCTGCTGGCCCTGGAGAAAATGTCCCACCTTGATCTGTTCGGCATTGAATCAGGTCCTGGTGCTTTGGCCCAGGGAGTGTTTCTAAGTCCTGACCGCGACAGTGCCCTTGTTGTTCTGGAGCCGACAGTGCCCGTAACTGATTCCCGGGGCTCCCAGGAAATGCTTGGACATCTGGAGCAAATCCTTGCGCACAACCAGGGAGAAGGTCTGCGTTCATTCGTGGTCAGTGGACATGTTTATGCTGCGGCCAATGCAGAGGCCATTGCCAAAGACCTGAGGGTTGTGCTGGCGGTTTCAATAATAGGTATTCTGGCTGTTTTTTTGGTTTTTTTGCGGACCTGGCAGGGAGCGTTGCTATATACTATTCCTGCTGGTGCCATGCTTGCGGGGATAGCTGTCGTATCCGCCATCAGCAGTGAAGTGTCCGGGATCACCATTGGTTTTGGAGCGGTGCTCATGGGTTTGTCGATGGATTACGGCCTGCATGTATATTATGCCTTGAGAAACAGCCCTGATGCGGGCAGGGCTTTGAGCACGGTGTCCCGGCCCATTTTTTTCTGCTGGCTGAGCACGGCCGGAGTATTCAGTCTTTTGCTCTTATCCAGTCTACCCGGCCAGCGTCAGCTGGCCCTGTTCACTGTTGCCGGGCTGAGCACGGCCATGCTTCTGGCACTTATTGTCCTGCCGGTATTCATCTCTTCAGGCAGGCTTAAGGCCACGCGCACCCTTTATTCCCGCCTCAGGATTCCTAGTCCGGGCAGCAGAGGTCCGGCTATTGTAATTTTTCTTGGCCTGGTGCTGGGCGCAGCCTTTTGCTGGCCGGGCATACGTTTTGACGGGCGCCTTCAGTCTTTGAGCATGGTCCCCCAGGACCTGGCCCGGGCGGAGCAGCTTATTGCAGATTCATGGGGAGATGTACGGGGCATGGCCATGATAATCTCTGAGGGCCGGAATCTGGATACCGCCCTGACCGGGGCGCAGCGTGTTTACGATTATGTGAACAGGGAACAGCCCGGCCAAAGGATGGTCAGTCTGGTTTCTGTGCTGCCTCCCCGCTCTGAACAGCAGGAAGCTATCAGGGCCTGGAAGAATATATGGGAAAAACAAGGACCTGAACTGAAAAAACACCTTGAGGCAGAGGCCCGGACTATGGGATTTGCTCCAGACGCATTTGCCCCTTTTTTTGATTATATTTTTTCCAGACCGGAACCAGTCACCATTGATCAGCTTAGAAAGCTGGGTTTGGGAGAACTGACAGAGATGCTCATTTGGCGGGACAGTCATTCGGTTTCTGTGATAACCCTGGTTCCGGACAGCCCGGAAGTGCAAAGTTTGTTCAGTCCGGAGCATGGCAGCCTTCCTGAACCACCCGGCAATGCCCGGCTCATTTCCCAGGAGAAACTGGCTCAGGATATAGCTGACGCCCTGCGAGCGGATATGTCTCGTTTTCTTTTGACGGCCGCGGTTTTGGTGTCGGTCATGGTCTTTGTACTGTTCAGGAATGTGCGCCGTTCTTTTCAGGCTTTGGTCCCGGCAGTGGCCGGTCTTTCTTCCCTGATCCTGGTGGCGGCAATTCTGGGGCTGGAGCTTAATCTCTATTCCATGGCTGGTACTTTTCTGGTCCTGGGCCTGGGGGTGGATTATGGCATTTTTATGGCTTCTCCGGGGCGGGAAAAAAACGACCAGGGCATAAAGCAGGCCGTGCTTGTTGCCGGACTGACCACGCTGGTAGGCTTTGGAGCCCTGATTCTTGCGGAACACCCGGCGCTCTATTCTATCGGTCTGACTGTTCTTGCAGGTATAGCCGCTGCCATACCAGCTGCTCTTTGGGTGATCCCCGCCCTGGAAAAAAACAGACGCAACCTGCCTGAAGGCCTTGACTGAATTACATTAACACCGGCCAAAGCCGTTCAAAATCCTGACGGGACCGGTTAAAATGAACCGGCTGGTCCTGTTCAGTGATTTGCTTTATTGCGGGCCTTGTCCGGTTTGGAGGATAAACTGTTTATGCGCAGCCTGATAATTGTTTTGGTTTTGCTGGCCGGATGCAGCGCATCTTATACTGCGCCGCCCGGGTATAATCTTATATCACCTGAAAAATCCCTGTCATGTCTGCCTCCACCGTGGTCTATGCCCGGGAAGGCAATGAGCCTGCGCCAGACGGTTTTTATCCAAGCCGGCGGGCAGAGCCATATCGTCCAGGGTTTGATGCAGATAGATGAGCAGCGCCGCAAGATTCAAATTCTCGGCATGTCTGAACTGGGTATGAAACTTTTTGATATCGAGGTCACTCATGACCGATACGAGCACAACTTTCTGTCTCCGGCCATGGGAAACAGATCAGAAGCCCTGGCCCGGCAAGTCGCCTTGAGTGTGCGTAGAATTTTCCTGACGTTTGACCCTGCCGCCAATTTTGAAACCTACGTGGCCCCGGAATCCTTATTGATGATTGACCGCTCCAGTGACTCGGAGATGATTCATGAATGTCCCCTGGACAGTAAAATTCTGAAAGAAACTTCTGGTCCTGGTCAGGGTTGGGAGGTTACGCTTACGGACTATCTGGATATAAACGGGGTTTACCTTCCGGAACGGATTACTTACCATGATCAACAGGCAGGGTACAAATTAAAAATGATACTGCATGAGGTGTTTTAGCAGTGAAGCTTATCCAGGAGGCGATCCAGGATGCCAGGAGCGGATCGCCGGAATTTACCAAAGATCAGATTATTCAGCAGGCTTTTGTATTTCCGCGAGAGTTTGTCGGCTTTTCAGGTCATTTTCCTGGAGAGCCTATCCTTCCCGCAGTGGTTCAGATAAGTCTGGGCGTTTTCCTGGCCGGGATGCTTGCAGGGCAGGGCAAACCCTGTTTTTTGATCCTTAAGTCCGTGCCAAAAGCCAAGTTTGTTCGAAAGCTCAAGCCTGATGAATTGATTACGGCCAAGTGCAGCACAAAAAACAGGGATAATCTTTGTTTTGAGGTTGCCTTGAGCGTGGACCGGGAACCAGCTTCAAGGTTTGTACTTGAATGTTATTCTCCACAAAACCGGCAATCTTATGCATAAGTCTTATTTTCCCACGCCTGAAGGCTGTCCTGAACCGCTGCGCGCCCTGAGCCGGCGGCGGGTTCGTTTTGAAGAGGTGGATCCTCTGGGCATTGTCTGGCATGGCCGGTATCCCGGTTATTTTGAGGATGCGCGCATGGCCCTTGGCGAAAAATACGGCATTAGCTACATGGTCTTTCATGAGCAAAACGTGATTACCCCCATCAGACAGTTTCATGCGGATTATCTGGTGCCCCTGAGCTTTGGCCAGGAGTTTACCATTGAAGGAATTCAGCATTTTTCCGAGTCCGCCCGTATTAACATCGAATACATCATCCGCGATCAGACCGGACAGATTACTACCCGAGGCTATACAGTCCAGATGCTCCTTGACCGGGATAAGAACATTCTCATTGCCTTGCCTGAGTTTTTTGAGGAATTTTGCCGGCGCTGGAAAAGAGGTCAGCTGTGAGCAGGGTGTTTGTTAAGGGGATGAAAATTTATACCGCCCTGGGAGATCTGCCAGCCACCTTTGCTGCATTGAATGCAGGGCAGACAGCTATTGCCCCGGTCAATCGAGGGTTTGCAGGGATTGGGGCAACCATTTCAATCCTTGACGTTTTTGACAATGATTCCCGTATAAGCCCTCTTCTGGACCTTGTGCTCAGCTCTTTCCCGGAATTGCCTGAGGAGACCGTTCCCATTACAGCCACAACCAAGGCCGGGATCGACGATCTGGAAAGATGTATGCGCCGCGCAGGAAAAGACACCGGCAAAAAAATCCTGCCCCACTGGCTGACTCTGCATGTGCGCAGGCGTTTGGGTCTTAATCGGTCCGGATTTGCCGTAAGCGCAGCATGCGCCTCCTCCACCATTGCCCTGGCCCAGGGAGCAAAGGCCATTGCTTCTGGCCGGGCCGACTCAGTGCTCATTGTTTGCGCGGATATTGTCAGTGAATTTGTACTGCGCGGGTTTGATTCCCTTAAGGCTCTGGACAGCCGGGCCTGCCGACCTTTTGACCGGGACCGGGCAGGACTCAGCCTGGGAGAGGGAGCCGCAGCCATTCACCTGGTCAGCGAAAAATCAGCAAACCGGTCACAATCTCCCATGCTGGGGGAAATCATGGGATGGGGAATGGCCTGCGATGCGGTGCATATTACTGCTCCAGCCAGGGATGGCCGGGGATTGATCCGGGCCATCAGGATTGCTCTGGAGCGGGCGGGGCTTTCCAGTGAGGAAGTGGGGGCTGTAAATGCTCACGGTACCGGCACCATATACAACGATGCCATGGAGCTTACGGCGATCAAAGCTGTTTTTGGAGACAGGCCCTTGCCGGTTTATTCGGTAAAAGGAGCAGTGGGGCATACCATGGCTGCAGCCGGCGGGGTGGAAGCGGTTCTGGGCCTTGCGTCCCTGCATACAGGCCTTGTTCCGCCCACAGTAGGCCTGGAGCAGCCTGACAAAGAAGGCCGGGGATATGTTTCCGGCCAAGGAATGGATTTGCCAGGGGAAGTGGTTATGACCACCAATTCCGGATTTGGCGGGATTAATGCTGCTCTGGTTCTGGGGCAGGCAGGGAGAGAAGAATGCAGTTTGGCATAACCGGGTTAGGCTGGTTGACGGCCACCGGACGGGGTCGGGGAACAGAGTCATTTTCAGCGCCTGAAGGCGATATTATGATCCCGGCCAGAAAAGATGTTTTTAAGGACCGGGATGAGCGCTTTGGCCGCATGGATCCCTTTTCTAAGGTTGGGCTGGCCGCAATTGCCCTGGCAGTGGATGATGCCGGGCTTGCCGGATATTCCGGACAGGACAGAATCACAGGCATTACAGCTTCCACCCAGAGGGGGTGCCTTTGCACGGACATAGATTTCTTTCACACTGTCCTGGCAGATGATGGTAAATGGCCCAGCCCCCATCTTTTTACCTATACCCTGCCCAGCTGTGTCCTGGGGGAAGCAGCCCTGCGCTTTGGCCTGACCGGGCCTTCATATATTCTGCATGAGCAAGAAACATTTTCTCTGGCAGGGATCCGGTCCGCACTTTGGGAACTGGCTGCCAGAGATGCACAGATCATGATTGCCGGGGCTTGTGATCTGCCTTTGCCTCTGGATTCTTTTCCTGCTCTTGAAAAATATTGTCCAGGTTCTCCGGGTGCGGCATTTATCGTACTGGAATCATCTCCGGAACCTGAAGCCCGAGTCTATGCTACAATTCAGGAAAAGTCAGATCTCATATTTGTGGACGGAGAACAGGTTGATTCGCTTCTGGAACTGATCGTTACAGCTCAGAGATCAGGTAACCGATAACCGTAACAGGCAACCAGTAAATTTTTATGAAAATGCATCTTATTTATCCAAAATGGCCCAAGCTGGAGAGGCAGACCGAATTTCATCTTCCTCCGCACGGACCGGTAGTTTTTGCCGCAGAAGTACCGGAGGATGTGGAAATCCTGTTTACCGACGACAACCTGGAAACAGTTAAATATGATTCATCTGTAGACATTGCCGCCCTGTCAGTGATGCTCACCTGTCAGTTGCCCCGGGCCTTTGAGATTGCAGCAGTTTACAGAAACATGGGAGTTACGGTAATCATGGGAGGCATTGCAGCCACACTGCATGCTCCAGAAGTCGGAGAGCATGTGGATTCTGTTTTTCTGGGAGAAGTGGAAGGACGGATGAACTCAGTGCTGGAGGATTTGAAAGAAGGACGTCTTTGCAAGGTGTATGATTTTCAGGGTAAGTCTCCGGATATTTCCCTGGTGGGAACAGCCAGGCGCGATATCCTGAAAAGGGATATGTACAATTACCGGGGCGTGCAGATGGTAGACCTGGTTCATGCATCCCGCGGGTGCAGGTTTAATTGCATGCCTTGCTGTGTGGGATACCTGGGAGGCAAAGAGTTCAGGCCCCGTCCCATGAGCAGGGTTATTGAGGAAATTGAGTCCATTCCCAACAACCGCCTTTTCATGGTGGATAATTCCCTGTCCCAGGACCGGGAATGGCTTAAAGAACTTTTTACAGCCATGATTCCCCTGAAGCGAAAGTGGGTGTCCCATCCCATTCTTTATGATCCTGAAATACTTGACCTGGCGGCCCAGGCCGGGTGCTGGTATGTATATCAGGCGGTAATAGATGATTCTCCGACCATCAGGCAGCGCATCCGGATGCTCAAGGATCATGACATCGGCATTGAAGGAACCATTCTTCTGGGGCTGGATGAACACGATGAAAAATATATCAAACGGCTGGTTGACGTTCTCCTGGAAGAGGATCTGGATATGGCTGAGTTCACTATTTTGACCCCCTTTCCTCATACCCCCATCCGCAGAAAGCTGGAAAAGCAAAACCGCATCTTAAGCAACAACTGGCTGGAATATACCTGCGATAAGGTGGTTTTTCAGCCTAAACAGATGAGCCCGGATAAATTGCAGGAACTTTTCCACTATGCCTGGGATACGTTTTATGAAGGGGGCGGACACCAGTTGCGCATGGGCAACCTTTTCAAAAAGGTAATTCGCAAAGAAATGGATGACGGAACCTACCGTCGGTATGATCCTAAACGAAAAAGGGAATTTTCGGCAAAAAACGCTCTTAAGGGCTAACAGCTTGTTGAAAAAGTCCTTGCCCAGCAGACTGTTCAAAAATCCCATAAGCTCTGATTTTTCTGCATCGTAAAACGCAACAGGATATATTGTTTTGAAAGTTTTTTTACTGTCCATTAATACTGAGCAGGAGCCGTATCCGGTTTATCCTCTGGGCATGGCAGTGATTGCTTCTGCTCTGGCAGGAGCAGGCCACAAGGTAAGGCAGTTTGATTTCCTGGTTATGGGCGAGTCCGAGAGTATGCTTTGCCGGGCTCTGCAGGATTTTCAGCCTGATGTTGTGGGACTGTCCCTTCGCAATATCGATAATGTTGATTTTTTTTCAGGCATGGAACACTGGTCTCTGGGCAGGGCCAGAATAATTATTGACCTGCTGCGTTCCGTGCTAAAGGTCCCCATAATTGTAGGAGGACCGGCTTTTTCCATCATGCCTGAAGCCATCCTGGATTATCTGGGCGCTGATTTTGGCGTGGCCGGCGAAGGCGAGGATGCTGTGCTGGAGTTGCTCGGCAGAATCCAGCGCAAAGAAAGTGGTCCCCGGATTGTAAGTAAGTCGGCGTCTCCGGGTTTTTCATGCATGCCTCCTCCTTTGTTTGATCAGGAAATTCTTGATTTTTACCAGAAAGAGAGTGGAT
Organism: Desulfonatronovibrio sp.; assembly: GCA_046496945.1. Lineage (GTDB taxonomy): Bacteria > Desulfobacterota > Desulfovibrionia > Desulfovibrionales > Desulfonatronovibrionaceae > Desulfonatronovibrio. The sequence goes on along the minus strand of JAWOGL010000263.1, from coordinate 6,701 downwards.
TGCCGGGCCTGCAAACCAAGAGAGGCTGTCCTCATCATTGTGTGTACTGCAGTTATCCCTCTCTGGAAGGCCGCAGAATACGGGTCCGCGATCCAGAAGAAGTGGTTGATGACATGGCCAGGATGTCGCAAGAGTACGGAGTGGATCATGTTTTTTTTACCGATTCAGTATTCAATGATTGTGAAGGGCACTACCTTAACCTGGCCCATGCCCTGGCCAGGCGCAATCTCCCGGTGCGCTGGAGCGCATTTTTCCGGCCCGCCCCCATCAGAAAAGACGATCTTGATCTGCTTCAGCGTTCCGGATTACTGGGAATGGAAGTAGGGTCAGACGCAGGAGCCGAGGCAACTTTATCCGCATTAGGCAAGGGGTTCAGCTGCTCAGATATCTTGAAATTTAATGATATTTGTGTGGAACGGGGTATACCGGTGGCCCATTATTTTATTATCGGCGGTCCTGATGAAACCGAGGCAACCATCAAAGAGACACTGGATAATCTGGAAAAACTATCCCTTTGTGTTGTGTTTATTTATTCCGGACTGCGAATTCTGCCAGGGACAAAGCTTCTTGAAAGGGCGAAGAGCGAAGGCATTGTCACTCAGTCCAGTTCCTTGTTAAAACCTGTTTATTACCACAGCCCTCTGATCGAAAAGCAAGCAATGCACAACACGGTAATTAGCGCGCTTCACGGACGCCGGGACCGTTTTTTCCCGCCCAACCAGGGCCAGGATCGAATGAAGGTGATGCGCAGGTTCGGATACCGGGGGCTGGTTTGGGACAGGCTGATCAGCTCTGAGATAACACGCCGGCAGAACAGGAAAAACCGCTGCAAGTCCGGACTGGCTCATGAGGCATGATAGTATTTCACTCCAGCATATATTGTTGTCTTAGGAATCATGAAAGCACTTGATTATAAACGCATTCTTCTGATCCACCCCCTGGGGTACAGCGCTGCAGAAGCAAAGGGGGACATCTCCAGGATGGCCAATATCATGCCTCCCCTGGGACTGTGCAGTATAGCTTCATACCTGGCAAGGCACGGCATTGAATCAGATATTGTGGATTTTAACGCCTGGCCGGATTCAGCGGATCGCGTGAGGCGGATTCTAATCAGGGATCGTCCTGCTTATATTGGTTTTTCATGCACCACTCCTTCTTTTCTGGACGGGATCCGGCTGGCCGGCATTGCCAAAAACGTTCTTCCGGAAGCGAAGGTGATCTTCGGGGGAGTGCATGTATCCTCCCTTGGCCTTAAAATGATCAAGAAATACAAGGTTATAGATTATATCGTTGTGGGCGAAGGCGAAGAAACCCTGACCGAATTGATGAAAAGCAAGGGTGATTTTAAAATTATACCCGGATTGATTTACAGGGACAAAGCTTCCGGCGAAATTATTTCCACGGGACGGCGTTCCCAGACCCTGGAACTGGATGCGCTGCCGTATCCGGCCTATGAAAAGCTGGCAGGGTACCCACAACGCTACACCCTGCCAATTTTCAACTATCCCAGGTCTCCCAATACCAGCGCTCTTTCCAGCCGGGGCTGTCCCTATTCGTGCAGTTATTGCGACCGCTCGGTTTTTCAGAAAAGTTACCGTTTCAATTCAGCAGCCTATATTTATGACCATATGCGTTATTTAAAGGATCGTTTCCGCATCAGGCACGTCAATTTTTATGATGACCAGTTCACCTTTAATCTCCAGCGCATACAAGATCTGACCGACATGCTCACGCAACAACCCCTGGGCATGACCTTTAATTGCGCGGTGCGGGCAGACCATGTGAACACGGATTTACTCCAGAGGCTTAAGCAGGCAGGATGCTGGATGATCAGCCTTGGAATTGAAACCGGGGATCAGGATCTGCTTTCCTCTCTGAACAGAAAAGTAGATCTGGATAAACTGGCCGGCAGAGTCCGGTTGATCAAAGAGGCAGGCATAAGGGTAAAGGGCCTTTTAATGATGGGATTGCCAGGCGAAACCGAGGAGAGCATAGAAAAGACCAGACAGTTTCTGTTTTCACTGCCGGTGGACGATTTTAACCTGACAAAATTTACCCCTTTTCCAGGGGCTCCTGTATACGAGAATATCCACGACTGGGGAGAATTTCAAGAAGACTGGCCTCTCATGGACTGCATGCATTTCCTGTTCATTCCCACGGGCTTTACCAGAAAGCGTCTGGAGGAACTGCATATCTCCTTCTACCGCCAGCACTTCCAGCGCCCGCGCATACTTTGGGATTATGTTTCAATGCTCTGGCGCTCTCCAGACAGCTGGCGGAGATTTATATTAAACTTGGGATCATTTGTTCGTTTTGCCCGAAGCGGGAAAAGATTTTCAGAAGCAAGAAACAGACAGTCAGGAGGTTGACTGTCTCTTCCTGATAACAGCTAACCATTAACCATTAAGAGCTGATACTTTCAATTGAATCCTGAACAGATAAAAATCCTCGTTGTTGTCCCGGTTTACAATCACGGTGCCACTTTGCGCAGGGTGGTTCAGGGAGTGTTGTCTCAGCACCCGGATGTGCTTGTGGTAAACGACGGCAGTACCGACCATGGGCTTGAATCCATCTCTGATCTCCCGGTCCATGTCCGGTCTCATGAACAGAACCGGGGAAAGGGCGCTGCCGTTAAAACAGCTGCCAGAGCAGCTCTGACCCTGGGAGCTACCCATATTGTCACCATTGATGCCGATGGTCAGCACGACCCGGCCGACCTGCCCAAATTTTTCCAGGCCATTAAAACTGATCCTCTGGCAGTGATTGTGGGATTTCGCAACTTTGACACGGCCAACGTACCTCGGTCCTCACGTTTCGGCCGTTCTTTTTCCAATTTCTGGCTTCGGGTTCAGACCGGAAAAAAAATTGGAGATACCCAGAGCGGATTCAGGGCTTATCCTGTGGCCCTTTTTTCTCATCTTAAGTTGACTGAGAAACGTTATTCTTTTGAGGTTGAAGTGCTGGTCCGTTCTGCGTGGGCAGGTCTTGAGCTGAAGGAAGTACCCATTTCAGTCTATTACCCTGCCCGGGAAAAGCGCATTTCTCATTTCAGGGCCTTTGCAGACAATGTCCGCATCTCCTGGCTTAATGTCAGATTGACTCTGCGCGCTGTCTTTCCCTGGCCCCACCGCAGAATAATAGAGAGGCAGGAGGGATTTTCAGCTATCACTGTTATTCATCCTCTGCGTTCTCTTAAGATTTTGCTGCGCGAACAAGCCACACCCGCTGGACTGGCCGGAGCCGCCTTTGTAGGTGTTTTTGTGGGTACCTTGCCTCTCATAGGCCTTCATACTATTGCGGTCCTTTTTGCGGCGGGTTATCTGGGCTGGAACCGGGTGGCAGCGGTTGCAGCCAGTCAGTTATGCATGCCCCCTTTTGTGCCGGGCCTTTGCATTGAGGTGGGGCATTACCTCAGACACGGCAACTGGTTAACGGAACTATCAGTGCAAACACTGGGCTACGAAGCCCTGGAAAGGATCTGGGAATGGGCCCTGGGTTCATTGCTCGTGGCTCCTTTCCTGGCCGGTCTGGTGGCAGGTGTTACGTTCTGCACGTCCTGGATCATCGGCAAACAGATAAGCTTATTTGATAAAAATGTCAGCTAACAACACACAGTCCTGGTCCAGCAGAAGCATTGCCTCCCGCTGGCAGCACCAGTTTTTTTACGTTGCTATTCACCTGGGAGGGCGCAGGCTGGCCTATGCCTTCATCTATCCGGTGGTTTTGTATTACATGCTCTTTCGACCGGCACTCCGTCATAGAACCCGGCATTATCTGGAGCGCAGATTTCCTGGACATTCGGGCATTAAGGCTTTCACGGACAGTTTTCACCTGAGCCTTTCTTTTGCCAAGGCCCTGGTGGACAGGGCCACCGTGGGCATTGCCGGTCCTGAAAGCATGAAAGTCCGCTTTGATTCCGTGGAAAAGATTCAGGAATTGCTTAAACAGGGGCAAGGACTTATTTTGATGAACGCCCATGTGGGGTGCTGGCAGGTGGCCATGTCCAGTATTCATAAGCTTGACAGGCCGGTGAATCTGCTCATGAAGCGAGAACAGGGTGATGTGGACCGCCATTTCCATGAACACAGAGGTTTGTCCTCACCCTACAGAATAATTGATCCCGAGAGTTTCCTGGGGGGTGCAGTGGAAATTGTCCAGGCTTTGCAGCGCGGCGAGATAGTAAGTGTTATGGGCGACCGGATCTTTGGCCATGACAAGAACACAGTGAAAGCTCCTTTTCTGGGCAAGACAGCTGTTTTTCCGGCAGGGGCCTACAAAATAGCCGCAATTACCGGCGCACCTGTTGCGGTGATGTTTTCCCGCAAAACAGGACCTGACTCCTATGCCCTGGAGCTGGCTAAGGTTATCAGGGTTGAGCCCATGCAAAACAGAAGTCTGGAAAATTTAAAACCGTATGTTTTTGAATTCGCAGAGGTACTGGAAGAATATGTCCGAAAACATCCCTATCAGTTTTACAATTTTCATGACATGTGGGGGAATTAAAAAAGCTTAGCAGGTTGTTGAAAATCTCCCAATTGCTGTGTCGCTACAAAAAGTTCAAACTCTTACGTATCCTAAATACGCCGCGATCTTGAACTTTTTTTGCTCCTTGCACTTGGAATTTTTGAACAACCTGCCTGGTAAGGACTTTTTAAACAAGCTGTTAGAGAGAAGAAGCAAATATAAAAGAGACAGACATTGGGTAACAAACTGAGGTTACGGAGGTGATTCCATATCCGGACAGATCCCAAGACATGCAGATAACTAAGAGAGGAAGTAATAACAACATGACATTCAAGGACAAACTTAAACAGACTTTGGTAGATGAATTGAATCTGGAGGATGTCCAGCCCGAGGATATTCAGGATGATGCCCCCCTTTTTGGAGAAGGATTGGGACTGGATTCACTGGACGCTGTGGAGCTGGTAGTTATTGTGCAAAGGCATTTTGGCGTGGAGATCGCCAATATGGAACAGGGGCAGGCTGCTTTTCAGTCCATTGATACGCTGAGTGCTTTTATTCAGGAGCGCAAACCTTAGTGGGCCTGTCAGGTAGAGAGGTACAAGTAACCGGCATGGGCTGTATCTGTGCGGCAGGCCTTGATCTGTCCCATTGTCTGAAGGATATCTTTTCCGGACAACGCAGACAGTCACAGCCTCTCAGGTTTAAAACCAGCCACACCACCCGGTATCCGGTTTTTGAAATCCCTGACGCTTATGTGCAAGACGATGACCTGAAAGATAAAAACGAGTACACCCTTACTGTTCGCTATGCCCTGCAGGCGGCAAAAGAGGCCATGAGCCAGTCCGGGTGGTCGAAAAGTGATTTTAAAGGACTGAAGATCGGGGTCTGCGTGGGCACTACTGTCGGCAGCACCTTGAACAGTGAAGATTTTTACCGGGAATACCTGGAAGAAAAGCATCCGGATATGACACCTGTTCACAGGTTTCTGCATAGTAATCCGGCCTCGGCCTTAGCCCGCGAACTGGGATTGAACGGGCCTTGTCAGACTGTGGTTAATGCCTGCTCTTCAGGTACTGACGCCATTGGCATCGGTGCCGGCTGGATAAAAAGCGGGCTGTGTGATGTGGTGGTAGCCGGGGGCACTGATGAACTCTGCCGGGTTACATACAACGGGTTTGCATCGCTGATGATCCTGGATGCTTCTGCATGCCGACCTTTTGACCGCAGGCGCCAGGGGCTTAACCTGGGCGAAGGCGCAGGTCTGGTTGTTCTGGAATCCGCATCCCTTAGACATTTTAGCGAGAAAAATAATCTGGGCCGGGTTCTTGGATATGGTACAGCCTGCGATGCTTATCATCTGACGGCCCCTCATCCGCAGGGTAGAGGATTGCGTCAGGCTCTGACTCAGGCCCTGCAATTAAGCAAGACCCCTGTGTCTGAGATTGCTTTTGTCAATGCGCATGGAACCGGAACCAGAGATAATGATAAAGTTGAGGCGATGATTCTGGAAGATGTTCTGCCGGATATTCCTTTTCTGTCCACCAAGGGTTATACCGGACATGCCCTGGGGGCTGCCGGAGGCATTGAAGCGGTGTTTACGCTGGCCTGTTTGAACCTTGGCCGTATCCCTCAGAGCGCTGGTTTTGCGGAAGCAGATCAGGATATGACTGCCATGCCGGTTCAGGAGGTTACCAGAGTCCGTGGCAACGCGGCTATTTCCCAGTCCCTGGCTTTTGGAGGCAATAACGCAGTATTGATTCTGGGTGCGGGAACGTGATCCATGATCCCTGGTTAAGAACAATCTTTTGGAATTTCAGCAGGATTGCTCGGTTTCCCCCAATATTTTGTAGCAAAGGAGGTCTTTTTGCATCGCAAACGCAGTAACACACAGTCTGAATATCTTATTAGCGATTGATAAAAAGCATCCTTAAAATTATTGAAATGCCATGAAAAAGAATCTCAAGCGCGTAGTGCTGGTATCATGCGGCAGCAAGAAGCTAAAACACCCATCCAGAGCGCAAGACATTCATATTGGCCTGTTGTTTAGGCACAGTCTTAAGTATGTCTAAAGCTTGAATCCCGACCATATTTTATCCTGTCTGCCAAGCATGGTTTATTGTCTTTAGATCAGGGAATTGAGCCCTATGAGCAGACTTTAAACAAAATGCCCTCCAGCCATATCCAATTATGGGCAGATCAGGTTATTAACCAGCTTCAATGTATTTGTTCAATTGATA
>JAWOGL010000249.1:0-30661 GCA_046496945.1 Desulfonatronovibrio sp. | reverse complement strand
CGGTGGTAAACAAAAACAACAGCCGCCAGAATAAAAACGCTGACCCAGAGTACCTGCAGGGAAAGCAGTTGCAGGTCATCTCCGGCAAACCACGAATGGACAAAGACCAGAGCCAGAATGGCCGGGGGGAAAATATTATGTCCCAGGCGCCACTTTTCAAAGCTCAAACCTATCTTGGACTGATACATGCTCACCAGGACCAAACCCAACAGAAGAATCAAAGCCGCTTTGCCCGCCCATATGGGCCAGGGAAGGTCAAGACCGAAGATGATTTGCCAGCCCGCCTCACCCTGGGTCAAAAGCAGAGGGTGGATAATCAGCAGACCCACTGCCCCCACGGCAATGAATTTATGAAAGCGAAGCAGGAGATCCAGACCAAACGCCTGCTCTATCCATTTAATCCTGGAGGCTATCAAAAACTGCAGGATCAGGATCATGAACCCGGCCAGGGCAAAATTGCGCCCCATATCGACGAGGAATCCGTCCGACTTTCCAACCCGGGAAGCCAGCAGAATGGGAAGAAACACAACCAGCAGATAAAGAATAATTCGGGCCAGACCACCAATCATGTTTCCTCCTGCTTTACCGGATCATCAGCCCGTGTCAGGCTGATTTCTGTTTAATTAGCACACAAAAAACCAAACTCTAAGTATTATCCAATAAAAAAATCTAACCCCAGCCCACATGCTGTCAAGCAAGGTTCCCGGATAAAGACTGATTTGACATATCAATAAAGAAGACAACTCTTTTTTCCCTGCATCCAGAAACTATTTTACGGATGAAGAGGAGAAAAAAATGCTGGAAGAATTCTGGGAATTCGACCGAAAACTAATCCACGAGAAGTATGAATCATTGATTGAGAAATTGGAGGAGTGACCAGCAACCAACCGGGAGCAGGTATTTCAGGCAATTCAAAGGTTTTGCGGACGACCGTGCCAGGGATTATGCGTGCAGAACCAACCCCTTCGGCAAGCTTATCAAGGTATTTCTCTTCAATTTCCAGGACTTTGACAAGCCGGCTTTTCGCCAAAATAGAGAACGGCAAGACCATTGGAAAGCCTTTCAAATCCAGACTTTGCAAACCCGCCGGATGTAAGCAAGGCCTTGATGCGTTCCGGAGCGGGAAAGACCTGGACGGATTCAGCCAGATAGTAAAACGGTTTGGCTGTTCCGGTAATCAATTTTCCGGCTCCCGGCATGACCTTGAAGGAATAGATCCGGTACAAAGCACGGAGCCAGGCAGTTTGGGGAATGGAAAATTCCATGGCAAGAAATTTACCTCCGGGCTTGAGGACCCGGTAAATTTCCTGAAGCCCTTTATCCAGAGAGACAAAATTGCGAATGCCGTAACCCACGATTACTGCATCAAGACTCTCTGTTCCAAAGCCCATGGCCTCGGCTTCACCCTGGACCCAGCTGATCTGCTCTTCTACACCCGCCCGGATAGCCTTTTGTCGGCCGACATTCAGCATTTCCATGCTGATATCAAAGGCAAAAGCTTTTCCCCGGGGTCCTATCCGCCCGGCTGCCATGACCGAAAAGTCTGCTGTGCCCGAGCACAAATCCAGTACCTTGTCTCCAGGTCTGAGCCCCAGGAGATTCAAAGCCCGCCTGCGCCAGAAAAAATGCAGACCAAAGCTGAGTAAGTTGTCTGCCAAGTCATAGCGAAGAGCAATAGCGTCAAAATGGCCTCTGATAAGCCGACGTTTTTCCGAGGCTGCAACCTTTTTGTATCCATAGGAAACTTCTTTTTCCATACAGCTTCCACCCTTTTTTCTATAATAGCCGTCCCCAGTCAGTCTCAAGAGCATAGTCCATGCAGACGGCAAAGACTGGATAGCTGAATTCGGGACAGGATATGTTTTTTTCGGCCAGTATTGCCGATGTCCTGGAATTTTCAAATATTCTTTTATCCTGCATATAAGGGGAGTAATACCGGATATGATTGTCAAATAGAATTTCAAGTGCGTTTCTGGGCTGTTTTATAAATTCATCAGGCTCCGCAGTACGAATTCCATCCAGTTTAAAAAACCGTTGGGTATAGTCTGTAAGTCTGCTGATGGTGGTTCTTCGAGGATTGACAATATGAAAAACCCCTCCTTCCGGACACTCCCGGCGTATAGCCATGAACGCTTCCACAAAATGATCCACTGGTATCAGATTCAGACCGCATTCATCAGAGCTTTGTATACGCAGCGGCAGCTGCAGGACTCCGTCATTATTTAAGCGGGCACCCATTTCTCTGGCCTTTTTTCCTCCGAACTCCAATATATCTCTGACATAGAGCTTCTGAAAGAAGTGCAGCGTCCTAATGGGATAGTAAAGGGCGTTGAACAAAGTCGTCCTGCCGGTGCTTGAGTTCCCGTAAACGATGGAAGGACGGTAGATATGCAAATTTAAACTATTGCGGGTGCAATATTCTGAGATTATCTTCTCGGCTCTGAATTTGGTTTCTTCATAAACATTGTAAAACTCCACTACCTGATTTAAACTCTCGGCACATAATCCGCTGCGCCTGCCGGCTACATAGGCTGTACTGATCAGATGAAAACCACGGCACTTGCTTTTACGGACAACATCCAACAAATTGTCCAGACCAAGGACGTTGGTTTTTTCCACCTGCTCCCGCTTTTTGGAGGAAAAAGACGTATCAGAAGCGCAGTGCACGATTTCATAAGCTATCCCAGCCACAATTTTAGCGTCTTGTATATCCAGACCCAAGCCGGGTTGGTTTAAATCTCCCTGCAAAACCTTAAGCCTCAGACGCTCATCCTTCCGAAGCCCGAACCAGTCTAAAAGCCGATCCATTCTTTGATGTGCGGTCCTGCCGCTGCGCCCCCTGGCGAGCACAAGAACCTGGTGTCCCCTGGATAGAAGACTCACGGCAAGATGACTACCGAGAAAACCCGTGCCTCCTGTGACCAGAAAGGTATGCTGCTTATTTTTGGAAATGGTCATGACGATCCACTGACTTCAGGCCTGGTGATTTAGGTGTACAAAAAGGCTTCCTTTCGCGCACAGCCCTGGGAAAAAACATATTTCAGCCACTTGACCCCTTTTGTCTTGGCGCTCAGGTTATCCAGATAGGGTTCAAATTCCTGCAGGGCCTTGCGAATTTTTTCCTTTTCCAAAGGGTCCTGGTGATCAATATAGTAATCATACTCCAATATGGCCCGTTTGCCCAGATCCAGCGGAGTCAGAAAGCCGTAGTCGTGTTCTATTTCGTATTCGTCTGCAATGCGTCCCAGCTCAGTGCAGATCTGCTCCGTCACCTCCACCCGGTCCAGCGGCACATAGACCAGAAATGCGAACATGTGTTTACGGCGGGACATGCGGGCACTGATGATTCGAAACATGTTCAGCCAGACCATGTCTGTCATCTCAGGCCTGGTATAAAGTTTTTCATAAAAACCCTGCAGATCCTCATCAACTGCAAGGGCAGCGGTTTGCGCAGAAGGTCTGAGAACTGTTTCAAGCAAAGAGTGCATCTCCGGGTTCAAAAAGATTTCATAAGGAGGCTGGTCGGTCTGCATGCCTGACAGCAGATCCAGCCACTCATCATCTCCCATTCTGGGCAGGCCGAGCATGAGCATTCTGAACAGTTTTGAATCAATCACTATTTCACGCATGGACCTGACCGACTCACAAGCATACTGGTCGCCGATCATCAATACTACGTAGCGCAGCCCCAGGGCATTGGTCAGGCCGGAGCGCACTTTGTCGGCAAGATCAGCTGAAGGAGACATGAACGTAGACAGATAATGTCCACCAAGTACCCCTACTGCCAGTCCGATCCGTCTTTTACTGAGTTCCCGGGCAAAGAGCACGGCTTCCTCAAAATTGTCAAAAGGCACCAGCAGTCCTTCCTCATCTTCAGTGGTCGGGTGCAGGCGCACATGAGCCAGCGTGCAGATGCCGGGAGCAGGGGTCAGCTTGTGTTCAAAGCAGAAGGCGTTGACAGCTCCGGGATCGTTTAGTTGAAAAAAATTCCCATTGGTATCAATAAACTCCATATCCACAAAAGTATCGGCGTTAACCCCGTAGGCATTGGACCAGGTGGAAAAAAGCCCTGTACAGACAATGTTTCCACAGACAGTAGCTGCCGGCTCCGCAGTATTGGCCCGCATCCCGTGTTTCACTGCTTCCTTTTGGAGTTCAAACGAGGTCACCCCGGGTTCCACCCTGGCGGTCCAATTTTCAGGGTCGATTTCAATACCCTTCATGCGGTTCATATCCATGACCAGTCCGTCAGAAAACACGAATCCGAATACACTCCCTCCGTTTCCCCGGACTACATAAGGCAGTTTCCGATCATTGGCGAAGCGAACCAGGGCCTCCACCTCCTCTCTGGTTCGGGGCAGGACAACGTAGCGAGGGGTACGTATATCCGCCAGAGGAAAAGGATCGTCGGCATAGGTCAGCAGGATGGCCGGGTCATTGGTAGCCCACTTCTGGCCCACTATCCTGCGCAGTTCCTCAAGATCGGGATCAAATCCGGGCAGAACCGGCTGGTTGCCCTGATCCAGCCAGTCCCGGACATGGGCTTTCAGGGCCTTCATCACTTTAATGGGGCGCATCCCGGTCACAAAATGGCACTGCTTGTCACAGATGCCGCACAAATCACAGGAATCGGCAATCTCCACCAGCCCCGTGCTTATGGGAACCAGCCCTCTGCACAGAGCATGGTAGATGTCCATTCTGCCCTGAGGAAAATGGCTGACATAATGATTCTTTTCTCCGGATGAGCAAAGGCCGTTGCCCAGATAATCGATTTTGCACATGGCATAGTGCCGGCATTGTCCGGCGGTTTTTCGCGCCTGTTCAGAAAGCATAAAGTTCTCCAGGTTCAGGGTTAGGAATCGGTCTGTAATGAAAGCACTGTTTATCTGACTGACAGAAAAGCCGAGGATAGCAGGCATAAGGATTTCAACCGGGCAACAATTTTATTGGACATTCCGCCTGCATAATAGCTTTGACCTTTTAAGACAATTATTTAAAAAACTCTAGAGTCAAGAGTTCCAAGCTCAAAGCTGAAAGTAAAATCAAAGAAATCAAGAACTTGAAGCCAAGATAAATACGGGTGTTTTGACTTTTAAGATTATCCGGTAAAAACAATGCATTGCCAGTGTATTTCCACAGAACTTTTGACTGTTAAGTTAAAAAATAGGTATCTATTCACCATATATTATGATCAGCCACTGAATCTAAGGCCGGACCCCGGTTCATGTTTCGCCATTGATGCGATGTTTGACCGTCGCAGGTTCCGTTCAGGCAAACCATGCGCATTAAAAACTGCCGATTTTTTCCAAAATATGCAAGGTTTCCAATCCAGTACAACATGTCCAGCTAATGGTTTGCCTTAGGGAACCGCGACAGGGAGTTCGTATCAACAGAAACATGAACCGGGGACTGGCCGCCGGCTATAGTGAAAAGTTACGAAAAAAGAAGGGAAAACTTATTCTTACAAACCAGGCTAGAGCATGTTCAGCGGATCCAGATCCAGACTGACCCGGACATGTCTGTTCAAGCTCACCCGGGTCAGCAGTTCGGAATAAGCGTTTCTGATTTTGCTCCAGTCTTCGGCCTTAACCAGGAGCTGATATCTATCTCTATTCTTCAGTTTTGACAATGGAGCAGGAGCAGGGCCCATAATTTTCACCCCGTGTTTTGTCCCCATCTCTGTAACATTTTTTTTCAGAGAAGAGATAAATTGCCCTTTCCGGCTCCAGTTATAAGGAAAGGATAATCTGATGAGCCCCAGCCTGATAAAAGGAGGATAGCCAAAAAGTCTGCGCCTCTTGATTTCATAGTCGTAAAACCCCTGGTAATCACACGCGGCAACATAATTCCAGCAATAATGACCGGGGTTTCTGGTCTGAATAAACACTTTGCCGGGCTTGTCCCCGCGTCCGGCCCGGCCGGACAGCTGTACCAGAAGCTGAAAAATTCGCTCAGAGGACCGGTAATCAGGAAGACCTAAGCCCAGATCGCCATCCAGGACTATACCCAGGGTGACCCCAGGAAAGGTATGTCCTTTACTGAGCATCTGGGTCCCTATGAGGATCTGGGCCTTGTTCGCCGCAAAGTCGGAAAGTATTTCTTCAGTTCTGGCTGGATTTCGACTGCTATCCCTGTCCAGCCTCAATATTCTGGTTTCCTTAAGATTATTTTGAAAAAACTCCTCAACTTTTTCCGTGCCGTCACCCAGGGGCAGAAACTCGGAACCACGGCAATTTTCACAAATTATGGAAAAAGGCAAGGATTGGCCGCAATAATGGCAGACCAGCCTTTGCCTGTTTTTATGAAAAGTTAGGCTGACCTGACAATTTCTGCATTTCACTGTTTCTGAACAGTCACTGCACATGATAATGGGGGAATACCCTCTGCGGTTATGCATGATCACCACCTGTTCCCCTCTGCCAAGGGTCTCCTTCAATGCCCGTTCGCAGACTCCGGACAATGGCCCGAACCTTGGGCTGTCCTTTTTAAGATCAACAAATTTGACCTCGGGCAGGACGCTTTTACCGACCCGGTTTGTCATACTCACAAGATTGACCCTGCTGTCCCGGGCTGCAAAAAAAGTTTTGATATCAGGAGTTGCTGAACCAAGGATGAGCATTGCCTTATCACGTCTGGCCAGATAATGAGCGATTTCTTTGGCCTGGTAGATAAAACCTTGATCCTGCTTAAAAGATTCGTCATGCTCCTCATCAACCGCAATAAAGCCAATATTTTTTACAGGCATGAACAAAGCAGACCGGGTTCCCACCAGGATCACCGGCTGGGAAGCACTGCCGAGCTCCATAAACAGTTTTTCCTTGCTTTTTGCTCCTTTAAGACCGTGGTGCAGAACCACTTTAAATTCCGGCATGGTTTTGCGGGCCAGGGCATGCAGCTGGGTGGCAATGGCGATCTCCGGGGCCAGAATAATTGCCGATCTTCCCATTTCCAGACATTTGCGGGCCAGGGCCATATATACAATACTTTTCCCGCTTCCGGTAATGCCGTGCAGGACATTCAGGTCAAAACAGCCCTTTTCCAGACGCGGCAGTAAAAAAGACAGTGCCTGTTCCTGATCCCTGGTCAGCTTAAAATCAACAGCCTCCTCAACAGGATTTTCTTCTTGCTGGGCAACCTGCTTTTCCCGGCAAATGTTGACCAGCCCTTTACCGGACAGGGCCTTAAGGCTTCCTGCCACTCCAGGGCCGAGCAATTGTCTTAACCGGGTAGTGGGCGTAGTACCAAGTTCCCACAACATATCCATGAGCTTCCACTGCAGCTTTGCATTGGGCAGTATTGACCATGGAGGTTCTTTAGCCACTGACACAAGCATCTGAGAAGGGCCGGCTTTTTTTGCAAAATCCAGATCATTATTCACCCATAGCACAGCCAGCTTGCTCAGAGGGGAATTTTCAGAACCACAGGCCGGCAGAGGCAGTCGCTCTCCGGATTTTTTATAAACCAGCATGTCAGGAACACGGCGCAGAGAAGCCGGGAGCACGCTGGCCAGAATTTTTCCGGGATTAACTACCTGTCTGCTGGACAAGCCGGTTATCATATCCAGATACTCCGGGGATATAATCCGGTGCCTTTCCAAGGGCCAGTGAATATTCTTAAGTTCACGGGGACTATCAAGGCATACCCATGACTCAAGGATTCCAACACACAATCTGTTGGCTTTTCCCATGGGCACCAGGACCCTTAAGCCCGGCCTCCATATATCCGGAGGAAAGTAATCCGGCTCCTGGTAGGTAAAACTCCTGTAAGGAGGAGTCAGCAACGACGCTGACCATACCTTTGGCGGGGCATTATGTTTTTGCATTATAATCTGGAGTGAAAGGTTCAGGTTTGAATGACTGAAAAAAAGGTGGCGCAGCAGGATTTGAAAAAAAAGTGATTGTCAAAAGACTGTTTCCAGGGCGTGATAATAATCCACAATCAGCTCTGGCGGATCCAGCTTTGCATTCGAAAAAGACTGTCTGAGAATATCCGGAGAAAAAAGCTCCCGGCTGTATTCAGAATTAATGTCTCTCCACTCAACATTGCAGGTCATGTCAAAGTCTTCACTATCAATGACCAGTTTATGGGGAAGCTTGTAATTTCCAACATTTCGGTATTCCAGCCATGCCAGATCATGGAGTTTTTTCATATCTGAAAAAACCATACGCAGGATGACCATATCTTCATTATCTATCCATAAATGAGGCTTGGGATCTTCTGCGCCGGCCATTCCCATAACCAGAGACGGTCTGCCGTGAAAAAAATGGTAGCTTTGCTGCTGAGGCTGAAGCCCTCTATTTTCCCACCAGGCCATTTTCTTAAAGATAATTGATGTTAAAGGCGCAGCAGCCTGGCTTACTCCATAGGACAAAATCGATGAACCTTCCTTTCCCACTGCCACTGCTGATACTTTTTCCCTGCCCGACGAATCACTGACCCATTCCTGCCGCCAGAAACCGGACTGCTGCCATATTCGCAGACTCAGATCCTGATCATCAAAATTTATGACCACGGAATAGCTTTTAATGCCGATATAATTAGCGGTAATTTTTTCAGCCACGTCAGCCGGGGCAGTTATTGCGCCCTGTGCAGCTAATGAGAAAAAGGTCCCCGACAGCATCAAAACCAGAAAACTGATTATTTTCTGCAAGGCAACACTTCCTCCAGTCTCTCTATGAGTTCATCTTTTAATTCTTCATCTTTAAGAGCAAAATAAATATTAGCGCTGAGATAATCGGCCCAGTCGCCGATATCAAAACGCCTTCCTTCCAGCTTGATCGCCAGAAGTCTTTTATCAGCGGCCAGGGCCTGCAGAGCATCTGTAAGCTGATACTCAAGGTCATATCCAGGCTCCAGATCCTCCAGATAGTCAAATATTTCAGGGGTGAGCACATAACGTCCCACAATAGCCAGTCTGGACGGCGTATCCTCTGGACTGGGTTTTTCAAAAACTTCTCTGACCCGGTAAAGCCCCGGGGCAAATTCCTCTCCCTGTATAATGCCGTATTTGGAAACCCTTTTCCCGGGCACTTCCACTACTCCCACCACTGGCATGTGCTCAGTTTTGGCAACCTCCAGCAGCTGTTTTATGGCCGGAGGTCTGCTGAACATCAGGTCATCTCCCACCATGACTGTAAAGGGCTCTTTTTTAACAACTTCCCGGGCGCAGAGAACTGCGTGGCCAAGGCCCAGCTGCTCTTTCTGCCGGACCGAGATTATATTGGCCATTTCAGCTACCTGTCTGACTTCTTTAAGCAGGTGTTCCTTGCCGGTTCTCCTCAAAAGAGCTTCCAGGGAAAGATTATAGTCAAAATGGTCTTCAATGATCCTTTTTTGCTGATTGGTCACAAAGACCACGTCGTTCAAATCAGCTTCAATGGCCTCTTCAACCACATACTGCACTGCCGGCTTTCTATACACAGGAAGCATTTCTTTGGGAACATTTTTAGTGGCGGGCAACGATCTGGTACCCCAGCCAGCTACGGGTATAATAACCTTTTTGGGTTCCATCTGCGACTCCTTTTTAAATGTTCATCGGGATCAGAGATAAAAAAACTGATTTAATGCTGGACATTAAATTCCCGGACAATGCAAGAAATTGAAAATCGTATTTGTTCCGGACCAATAAATTGGTGACAGGAAAAATAAATCAGGGATCTGCCTGCCACTATATTGAAGAGTTGCTTTTAAACCAGAACTAACTTTTCCGGATGAAAACTACTTAAGTCCGTCCTTGACTTCCTGGGCCAGATCATCCGCCCATTTTTCAACCAATGCCTGGTCTTCTCCTTCCACCATGACTCTGGCTACAGACTCAGTGCCTGAATATCTGAGAAGAACTCTTCCTTTTTCTCCAAGACTTTTGCCGGCTTCCTGCACTGCCCGCTGGATATTTTCAACCTGCTCAAAGGGTATTTTTCTTTCAACATGTACATTGATAAGTTTCTGAGGGAAAGGTGTTAAAAGGGCTGAAAGCTCAGACAGGGACTTATTCTTTTCCAGCATGATCCGCAGCAGCCTGATACCGGCCAGAATACCGTCCCCTGTAGTGGAATAATCCATAAAAATCAGATGTCCGGATTGTTCTCCGCCCATGATGGCGCCCATTTCCCGCATGGTCTCCACTACATATCTGTCGCCAACCCTGGTCCGGACAAGCTGTCCTCCCATGGACTGCATAAATACTTCCAGGGCCATGTTGCTCATGACTGTAGAGACCAGGGTGTTGCCGGGCAGGGAATCTTTTTCCATAAGATCTTTTGCGCAGATGGCCATGATCTGATCCCCGTCCAGAATCACACCATTTTCATCAATGGCAATAAGCCGGTCTCCGTCTCCATCCAGGGTGATCCCGATATCCGCGCCGTGTTCCAGTACCAGGTTGGCTGCTACTTCCGGATACAGGGAACCGCTTTTTTTATTGATATTTATCCCGTCAGGGTCCACACCGGTGGTAATAACCTTGGCTCCCAGCTCTTCAAAAATCAAAGGGGCAACCCGGTAGGTAGCACCGTTGGCGCAATCAATAACCACTTTCATGCCCTGAAGGCTCATGGTATTGGGAAGACTGTTTTTCAGATGGACGATATACCTGCCCGGACTGTCTACTATCTTGGTGGCCTTGCCCATAAGTTCAGGCTGGGGATGATCCCAGCTGATATCAGGAGAAAGGACCATCTCAGCGATTTCCGCTTCGACCTTATCAGAAAGCTTGAATCCCATATGGTCAAAAAACTTAATCCCGTTATCCATGAACGGATTATGTGATGCTGATATAACCACGCCCAGATCAGCCCGCATATTTTTGGTCAGAAAGGAAATGGCAGGAGTCGGCATGGGTCCTACCATGAAAACGTCCAGCCCAGAGGCACAAAAACCTGAGGTCAGAGCGTTCTCAAAAACATAACCTGAAAGCCTGGTATCCTTGCCGATAAGAACCCTGTGACGACGGTGCCCGTTGCGAAAATACTGACCAGCAGCCAGGCCGAGCCTGAGCACAATCTCCGGAAGCATAGGAAAAATATTAGCCTGTCCCCTCAGGCCGTCGGTGCCAAAAAGTTTTTTGCGCATAACCACACTCCTAAACGCGAATCTTACCCGCGATCCATTATTTTATTGCAAAGCCGGCAGTTTCCTGCCGCATTATTGTTTTATTTCAACCATAACCTTTTCTGGCCGCTTTTCCAAAACTTTTCCGTCTCTTGGCATATCAACCTTGACTTCCATCTCGTGTTTACCAGACTCCATATTCCGGGGCAACCGGATATAATAATTTATCTGCTCACGCCAGTTCTGAGTACGCAAAAGCATCTGAGGCAGGGCAAGGTTGGCTCTTATATCTACCGGATCAACCTTGTAATCCAGTCCTTCTTCAGCAAAAACCTGAACATTTTTTCGTACCCATATTTCTTCCAGCAGCGGACCAAAGGAAAACTCAACAAAAACTTCATTGACCGACGATTCAACCCCGGAAAAGAGATCGAGACCAACCCTTCTAATGATTCTTCGGGGGCTTTCATCCCTGATCTCAATATGTTCTGTCTCTACTTCCTCAATATTTTCCAGAACTGCAGCTGCCCCGCTGATGCGCACATTTTCAGGCTCAATTCTGATATCTTTCAGCTCAAAATCAGGACTTATATATGCCTGCCAGTCTACTCTGACCGGGACATCCCTGGTGATATAACGGTCAACATCAAGCTCAAGCCTGGAAGGAGAAATCTCCACCACCTCAACTGTCCGGGGAAGATTAACTTCACCCGGCTCCAGCACTACTACATTATGGCCTTTGCGGATATCCGAGAGATCCAGGGTATAAATAAGCCTTCCTGTTTCCAGTCTGTTCAGAATAGTACTGGTTCCTCTGCACCTGACCCGGATAGAATCGGCCATGCCGTTTTTGACTACATGATCGGAAGGCAGATTTACTACTTCCACAGGCACAGTAACCCATATTTCAATCTTGGCCTGACCGCTGATCATGTACCAGAAAAAAATGGCCAGTACTGCGGCTATAATTCGGTATTGCCAGTTAGCTCTAAACATTTTATTTTTCCCAGGCGGTTGACAACACTCTTCTCAAACGGACTTCATCCAGGGAAGATATAATCCGGCCCCCTACTGCCACTGAGATTTTTCCTTTTTCTTCTGAGACAACTACAGCTATGGCATCGGTTTCTTCTGTAATTCCCATGGCGGCCCTGTGTCTGGTTCCATAGTCCCATTTGGATTTGATTCCCACTGCAAGGGGCAGAATACAGCCCGCCGCAACAATTTTATTTCCCTGGATAATCACTGCTCCGTCATGCAGGGGTGTATTGGGATAAAATATTGTTTCAAGCAGATCTTTGGAAAAATCCGCCTTCAATTCCACCCCGGACTCAAGTACATCACCCAGGGGCGTGTTTTTCTCAATCACCACCAGGGCACCGATTCTTTTCTGAGCCATGGAAACCAGAGAGAGGATAAGTTCATCAAGAATGACCAGCCCTGGCTTTGTCCTGAAAAAAAGCCTGCCTGCTCCCATTTCAGCCAGGGCTTTGCGGATATCGCGCTGAAACAAAATTATGATCACCAGAAACAATGATCCCAGAAAGTTGGCTAAAAGCCAGTGCAGAGTATCCAGACCGACTTCCCCGGAAAAATAATAAATCACCAGGAGAAGTAAAAGGCCGTAAAAAACTGGGACAGCCCTTGTTCCCTTAACCAGAAGGATTACTCTGTAAATAATAAAGGCGACAACGACTATGTCGACTATATCCCGCCAGCCCAGCTGAATTAAACCCAGATTCACGGTCATATTCTTTTTACTATTTCCAAGCTGTTAACAGTTGACTTAACATCGTGCACTCGGTGAATACCCACTCCCCGGGCCGCCATAAGGCTTAAGGCCACCTGAGTGGCCGGACCGCGCTCTTCCGGCTTCAGCCCCAGAAGTGATCCCCAGACAGATTTATTGGAAAGACCAAAATAAAGAGGAACACCAAAACATTGAAATTCTTCAACCCGGCGCATTATCTCCAGGTTATGTTCAAGGGTTTTGCCAAAACCGATGCCCGGATCAATAACAATTCTGTCCTCTGGCAGGCCTCTTTTAACCAGCATACTTAACCTTTCTTCAAAAAAAGATTTAATCGCCCCCACTACATCTTCGTATTCCGGCGAATTCTGCATATTCCGGGGATTACCCCGGGCGTGCATAAGCACGTAGCCGGGTTTGTACTGGGCCAGGACATCCATCAACGCCGGGTCATAGCGGCAGGCAGAAACATCGTTTACTATTGCGGCTCCGGAATCAAGAGCAAAAGCGGCAACTTGCGACTTATATGTATCTATGGATATATTAGCCCGGGGATGTTTTTCAAGAATTTTTTTAAGGACCGGCAATACCCTGTTTTTTTCGGTCTCCATATCCACAGCATCGGAAAAGGGCCGGGTGCTTTCTCCTCCGAGGTCCAGAATGTCAGCACCATGTTCCATAAGCAGAGAAGCTTGATCCAGGGCCTTATCCCCGTCGAAATAACTGCCTCCGTCGAAAAATGAATCCGGGGTGACATTTAAAATCCCCACAACCAGAAAGAGGGCAGGACCAATAGCCCTGCCCTCTTTTACCGTCCATTTAACCATCATCTTTCTATTTTTACAATCATCCGGATTCATGGCCTATTCTTCTATTTTGAATTCTTCGTCGTCCGGCTTATCTTTATCAGGCTTATCTTCATCCGGTTTTTTAGTTTTTTTCTGCCCGGACTCGGACTTTGGCTGCTCACCGCGCATTTTTTCCTCAAGAGGAGGCAGATCTTCTCCATTCATAACCATTTCCACCTCAACTCCGGTTACGGTCTCTCTTTCCAGAAGAACTTCAGCAAGGCCATGCAGAGTTTCAATATTATCCTGCAAAAGTCCCTTGGCTATTTCATAGGCATCCCGGACTATTTTCTTGACTTCTTCATCAATGAGCCTGGCGGTTTCTTCGCTGTATTCCTTATGCTGAGTAAATTCCCTGCCAAGAAACACTTCTTCGCCTTTTCCGCCAAAAGCCAGAGGACCTATGGTTTCACTCATCCCCCACTCACAGACCATTTTTCTGGCCATTTTGGTGACCCTGTCAATGTCATTTCCTGCGCCTGTGGTCATCTGATTGAAAACCAGCTCTTCAGCAACTCTTCCCCCTAAAAGGACAGCCAGATTATTCTCCAGAAAGGATTTGGAATAGTTATGTCTTTCATCCTGGGGCAGCTGCATGGTCACGCCCAGGGCCCGTCCCCTGGGAATAATGGAAACTTTGTGAATAGGATCGGTCCCGGGCAGGAGTTTAGCCACGATTGTATGGCCGGCTTCATGATAAGCCGTGGTTTTCTTTTCTTCTTCACTCAGAATAAGACTTCTTCTTTCCTTGCCCATAAGGACTTTGTCCTTGGCCTCTTCAAAGTCTTCCATATTGACCTGTTCCTGTTCCATTTTAGCGGCGTGCAGGGCTGCCTCATTGACCAGATTTTCCAGGTCCGCGCCTGAAAAACCAGGAGTTCCCCTGGCTATAACCTCCATATCAACCCCGGGGGCCAGAGGTGTTTTGCGGCTGTGAACATCCAGAATTCTTTTCCGGCCGGCGACATCCGGAGCAGGCACCACCACCTGACGGTCAAAACGGCCAGGCCTCAACAACGCCGGGTCCAGAACATCCGGACGGTTGGTAGCGGCAATAAGGATAACCCCTTCATTGGATTCAAAACCGTCCATTTCCACCAGCAACTGGTTCAGGGTCTGCTCACGTTCATCGTGTCCGCCCCCCAGACCGGCGCCTCTCTGGCGGCCAACAGCATCTATTTCATCGATAAAAATCAGACACGGAGCATTTTTCTTGCCCTGAACAAAAAGATCACGCACCCGGGAAGCACCTACTCCAACAAACATTTCCACAAAATCAGAACCTGAAATGGAGAAAAAAGGTACGCCGGCCTCTCCGGCTACAGCCCGGGCCAGCAATGTCTTGCCGGTGCCAGGCGAACCCACAAGAAGAACCCCTTTGGGGATGCGTCCTCCCAGACGGGTGAATTTCTTTGGATTACTCAGAAAATCCACTACCTCGGTGAGTTCATCCTTGGCTTCATCAACACCTGCCACGTCTGCAAAGGTTACCTTTGAATCTTCCTGAGACACCAGCTTGGCCTTGGATCTCCCGAATGACATGGCCTTTCCGCCGCCTCCCTGCATCTGGCGCATGAAAAATATCCACACCCCTATGAGCAGAAGCATTGGAAACCAGGAAATAAAAATGGTGGTCAGCCAGGACGCGGACTCTTCCGGCTCTGCCTCTACCTGTACATTGTTTTGAACAAGCTTATCAATCAAACCGGGATCGTCGGGAACAAAAGAAGTAAACCTGCGGTCGTCCATGAGCTTGCCTGTAAGCTTCTGCCCCTGAATTTTCACAGCCATAACCTCTCCCTGTTCAACTTTGTTCAGGAGTTCTGTATATGTCAGTTTATACTGTGGCGTCTGGGGCTGGTTAAACAGATTAAAAAGGATAATCATGACCAGCGATATGGTTGCCCAGAGCAACAGGTTCCTAGAAAAATTGTTCAAATTCTTACCTCCAACTTAAACCAGAACGTATGTTCAAAAAAAATTAACTGTTAACAGCTTTTAATATCAGGATATTTATCAGGCCAGACCTGTTTTTCATCCCGGAAAAAAGTCTTTTAAAAGGAAACTGATTTAACTTGCCTTAATTAATGGTTATTGATAATAGACGCACCAACGGAAGCGTTTCGTCACCGGTGTGGCGCCTGGACTTCAAATCCAGTGGAACGGTTAATCCCGTTCGGTAGGTTCGACTCCTATACGCTTCCGCCACATACCCCAAACTTTTTACCGGTCTCATGAGTCATCTGCCCTGTCCAGCCAGAGCGAGATTTTATCCAGCTGCCCGGATACTGATTCCGGCCCGGTTCCTCCGGGAGTATTTCTTCTGTTCACCGCCTGATTGTAATCCAGAATATCAAATATATCCTTCTTGATCATATCTGAAAAACTTTGCAACTCTTCAAGGGTCAGATCTTCAAGCCCCAGACCTTTTTTTTCGGCATAAGCCACGGCTTTTCCTGCAACATGATGGGCCTGCCTGAAGGGCAATCCCTTTGCAGTCAGATAGTCAGCCATCTCTGTAGCGTTTAAATAACCCTTTTTCAGGGATTCCTTCATTGCCTGGCCATTGAAGACCAGCTCTCTGATCATACCGGACATCACCTTAAGTGACGACACAACTGTCTGGTGTGCTTCAATAAAAGGTTCTTTATCTTCCTGCATATCCCGGTTGTATGTCAGAGGCAGGGCCTTCATCGTGGTCAGGAGGGCCATGAGCCTCCCGAAAACCGGGCCGGTTTTCCCCCTGATAAGCTCAGCCACATCAGGATTTTTTTTCTGAGGCATTATGGATGAACCGGTGGAATAAGCATCAGGAAGCTTTATAAAACCAAAACCAGGGTTTGACCAGATAATAATCTCCTCACATAAACGGCTCAGGTGAGTCATGATCACAGAGGATACAAACAGGGATTCAAGGGCAAAATCACGGTCGCTGACAGCGTCCATACTGTTTTCAAACACCTTTTCAAAGCCAAGTTCTTCTGCCACCAGCCGTGGATCCAGAGGATAAGTTGTTCCAGCCAGGGCCGCTGCCCCCAGAGGTGATACCCGGGTTCTTTTAAGGGCATCCCCGGCTCTTTCATAGTCTCTTTTAAACATCTGGACATAGGCCAGTAAATGATGGGCCAGACTGACCGGCTGGGCCGGCTGAAGATGCGTGTATCCGGGAAGTATTGTTTTCTGATTCAGCCTGGCCTGAAAAACCAGAGAACCGATAAGACCTTTAATCTCTTTTTGCCAGGAAGCAAGACTTTCACTGACAAATAATCTGAAATCAAGGGCTACCTGATCATTGCGGCTTCTGCCGGTGTGCAGTTTCTGTCCCACCGGACCGATGATCTCGGTAAGACGTTTTTCAATATTCATATGGACGTCTTCAAGCTCGGCGCTCCATATAAATTCACCGGACTGAATTTCCTTTTGAACCTGACATAGTCCCTGAATAATTCTGTTTGCCTCTTCAGTGCTGAGGACCCCGCACTTGGCGAGCATCCCGGCATGGGCCGCGGACCCTGCTATGTCATGGAAAGAAAGATATCTGTCAAAATCCAGGGACTGGGTAAAATCTTCCACCAGAGAAGATGTTTTGCCTTTGAATCTTCCGCCCCAGAGTTTGGAACTGTCCTGATTATTCCGGGCCATCTATTTTCTTCCCTGCTGCGCCGCGTAAGTCATGAGCCTTAACCCGTTCAGCTTTATAAATCCCGCGGCATCGCTCTGATCATATATCTGGTCTTCTTCAAAGGTCGCCAGTTCAGGATTGTAAAGTGAATAATCTGAACGCCTGCCGAGGGGGTATACCCTGCCCTTATACAGTTTGATCCTTACTTCTCCGGTCACTCTTTCCTGAGTTTTATCAACCAGGGCCTGTAAAGCCTCTCGTTCAGGAGAATACCAGAATCCGTTATAAACCAGGGCTGCGTATCTGGTTACAAGTTCGTCTCTCAGATGCATGCTTTCGCGGTCCAGACACAACCCTTCAAGATCGCGGTGAGCGGCAAAAAGGATTGTTCCACCTGGTGTTTCGTAAACGCCTCGGGACTTCATGCCCACAAACCTGTTTTCCACCATATCCAGGCGTCCTATTCCATGCCTTCCGCCAAGGACATTCAGCATTTTCATCAGCTTGACCGGCATCATCTGTTCACTGTTTATACTGACCGGATTGCCCTTTTCAAAACCAAGGGTGATGATTTCCGCTTCATCAGGAGCCTTTTCAGGAGGCACGCACAACTGGTAACTGCCTGCTCCGGGCTCTGTCCAGGGGTCTTCCAGTTCGCCGCCCTCAAATGAAAGATGCAGCAGGTTTCTGTCTGAACTGTACGGTTTTTCTTTGGTAACCGGAACCGGGATATCGTTGGCCTCGGCAAAGGCGACAAGTTCAGTCCTGGAGTGAAGGTCCCATTCCCGCCAGGGAGCTATGGTTTTAAGTGACGGGTCCAGGGCCATGACAGTCAGCTCGAATCTGACCTGGTCATTGCCCTTGCCGGTTGCTCCGTGAGCCACGGCCTGCGCCCCTTCTGCCTGAGCAATTTCCACCATTCTCCTGGCAATAAGAGGACGGGCGATGGCGGTTCCCAGAAGATATCCGCCCTCATAAACAGCCCCGGCCCTGAACATGGGAAAAACAAAATCAGTGACGAATTCTTCCTGGAGATCATCGATATACGCTTTGGAAGCACCGGTGGAAAGCGCCTTGCCTTCCAGTCCGGTCAACTCTTCCTCCTGGCCCAGATCAGCGGTAAACGCAATCACTTCACATGAATACGTTTTCTGAATCCATTTGAGGATAACAGAAGTATCCAGTCCCCCGGAATAGGCCAGAACAACTTTTTTTATATCTTTCATGAGAAATCTCCGTATCTTGAGAGTTCAAAGTTCAGGTTTCATGAGACAATACTTATCCGGAAGAGACAATCCATTCCAGAATCGCCTTTTGCGTATGCAGCCTGTTTTCAGCCTGATCCCAGATAATGGACCATTTACCTTCCATCACCTCTTCAGTGATCTCTTCGCCTCGGTGGGCAGGCAGGCAGTGAAGGACCTTGACATCTTTATCCGCCTGCTTCAAAAGCTCTTTGTTGACGGTAAAGCCCTTGAAGGCTTCAACCCTTCTGCCCTGTTGCTGTTCCTGGCCCATTGAGGCCCAGACATCCGTATTAACATAGTTCGCGTGCTGAACCGCTTCCTCCGGATCATGAGTAATATATATTCTGGCACCCATATGCAGAGCCCGCTCCAGCACTTCGCCACTGGGCGTATAACCCCTGGGCACGGCCATGTTAAGCTGAAAAGGAAAATATATCGAGGCGTTAATCCAGGAGTGAGCCATGTTGTTTCCATCCCCCACCCAGGCAATGGTCAGATCTTCAAAATTGGGAGTCCGCTCATAGATGGTCAAGATATCACTCATAACCTGACATGGATGATAATCATCAGACAGGGCGTTGATTATGGGAATGGAACTGTACGTGGCCAGTTCTTCAATCTTTGCCTGGCCGTATGTCCTGACAATAAGACCGTCTGCGTAACGCGACAGAACTCTGGCCGTATCCTTAAGTGGTTCGCTCCTGCCCAGCTGTGATTCCCCGGAACTCATAAAAACCGATTGTCCGCCGAGATGTCTCAGACCCACTTCAAATGAAACTTTAGTCCTGGTGGAAGCCTTTTCAAAAATAAGAATAAAAATCTTGTTTTCCAGCACTCTGGAACGGTGACCAGAATCTTTCATTTCTTTGGCTCTACGAATTATTTCATGAGCTTCGTTGTGATAAAAATCTAATATCGTTAATAAATTTCTTTTCATACATGCTCCTGTCCGAACCGCGTGGTCCCGGATCTGTAAAGGAAAATCATATACTGCAATCCAAACCTAAAAACGTTTATAATGCCTCAAGAATAAGGACTTGTAAAGTTTGAAAACACAGGCTTCAGGATCAATCAGATGCTGACCGGTTCATTCAGAGCCGCAGGCAGCAAATACTTGAATTTGCAAAAATTGGATATATTAGATAAGAATAAAAGAGATGGACAGAGTATGGATAATTCAGTGGCAATATTTTTTCATAATTTCTTATTTTTATGAGCCCGGTGAAATGAAATAAACTTCACCGGGCAAGCAGGCTTACATTAGTAAGTCACCAATCATCTAAAAGTTCCGGAGCAAAAATGGTCAACAACCTTTATAATCTTATATTCAGTGACATGACAAAACTCTGTTATAACAACTGCCTGCATCTGTATCCTCAAAATGCCCAAATCCTTGATGTTGGAATCGGCAACGGCGTAATGATAAAGAAAAATCATAAGCTGATCAAAGAAAAGAATCTGCGGATAACAGGCCTTGATATCAACAGGCATTATCTTGAACATTGCCGGAAAATGATCATTGAATTCGGCCTGGAGCAACAGGTCAATGCAATCCAGGAGTCAGTACTCACCTTTAATCCTCCTCAAACCAACTGTTATGATTACATTTTTTTCGGCCAGAGCTTTATGCTTATGAATGATCAGGAAAAAATACTGGAGAGGACAAAGGATTGGCTCAAGCCAGAGGGCAAGGTGATTTTCTTTCAGACTATGTTCAAAAACAAGTCAAAATTAATGGAGTTTGTCAAACCAAGGCTGAAGTTTCTGACTACTGTGGATTTTGGAAAAGTAACTTATGAAAAAGAATTTTATGACCTGCTGGATCACGGCAAATTCAGCTCCTGCGAGGATAAGCTATTGAAAAAAAATGTCTTCAGGGGAGAACACAGGCTGATCGTTACCCAGCCGGAACAAATGGCTCACAACTGAACACGTTTCTTTTAAGGACTTTTTTAACACGCTGCCAAGGCTTAAACTCCTGCAAAAAAACCGGCATAACCGCTGATCAGCGGTTATGCCGGGGAAAACAATATCCACATAATCATCTGTTAACAGGTTGTTGAAAATCTCCCAATTGCTGTGTCACTGCAAAAAGTTCAAACTCTTACGTATGCTAAATACGCCGCGACCTTGAACTTTTTTTGCTCCTTGCACTTGGAATTTTTGAACAACCTGCCTGGTATGGACTTTTTCAACATGCTGTTAAATATTACCAGTTCCTGCCCGGGTCATGCAAAGGGAAAAGATTGATTTCCCGACTAGATCATTAATCAATATCACTTTTTATCAGGCCACATCAATACTCTGGTCCAGGTAGACATCCTGAATCAGATTAAGAAGCTTAACTCCGTCCTTCATGGGACGCTGGAACGCCTTGCGGCCGCTGATCAATCCTGTTCCTCCGGCCCGCTTATTGATAACAGCCGTTTTGACTGCGTCCGCGTAATCGTTTTCCCCGGAAGATCCGCCGGAATTAATAAGTCCGGCCCTTCCCATGTAACAGTTGGCCACCTGGTACCTGGCAAGATCTATGGGATGATCTGAAGTTAGTTCGGTGTAAATGCGCTCATCCAGCTTGCCGTAACTGGAATCTCCGGAATTAAGGGCTTTATATCCGCCGTTTACCACTGGAAGTTTCTGCTTGACGATATCCGCTTGCAGGGTCACTCCCAGATGGTTGGCCTGGCCGGTCAGATCAGCAGACGCATGATAATCTGTCCCGTCAATCTTAAAGGCCTTATTGCGGAGATAACACCACAGGATAGCGCCCATGCCCAGTTCATGGGCGTAAGCAAAAGCCCTGGCCACATCCACAATCTGCCGCGAGGAATTCTCTGAGCCAAAGTATATGGTGGCTCCCACTGCAACCGCTCCCATATCATAGGCCTGGGCAACACTGCCGAACATGATCTGGTCATAGTCGTTGGGATAGGTAAGCAACTCATTGTGATTGATTTTGACCACGAAAGGAATCTTATGTGCATACTTTCTGGCCACAGAACCAAGAACCCCGAAAGTGGATGCCACTGCGTTGCAGCCTCCTTCCAGGGCCAGCTTTACGATATTTTCCGGATCAAAGTATGCCGGGTTTTTAGCGAATGACGCGCCGCCCGAATGTTCCACTCCCTGGTCCACGGGAAGTATGGAAAGATATCCGGTCCCTTTTAAACGTCCATGATTGAACAGCCGATGCAGACTGGCCAGAACCCTGTTGTTTCTGTCGGTGTTCAGGACCACCTCATCCACGAACCTGCCGGAAGGCTGACAGAGATTTTCCCTGGGAATTGTTTTACATTGATGGCCGAGCAGATAATCAGCGTCGTTGCCCAGCAGTTCCTTTAAGTTGCCGGTTGATTCAGACATGATAATTTCCTCCTTTATTTAGGTTGAATTTATCCTAAGTATAAAACAGCCGGCACAAAATATAAAGCATAATACCTGAAAAATTTCAAAGTTCAGGGTGCAAGGGTTTTTTCACGGCTGACAAAACCCGGTCATGACCTGCCAGATCTTTATAAACTGTGACAT
The DNA here is from genome assembly GCA_046496945.1 of Desulfonatronovibrio sp. Lineage (GTDB taxonomy): Bacteria > Desulfobacterota > Desulfovibrionia > Desulfovibrionales > Desulfonatronovibrionaceae > Desulfonatronovibrio. The sequence goes on along the minus strand of JAWOGL010000249.1, from coordinate 8,617 downwards.
CCTTCCATCTGGAAAACAGGTTTGCCAGGTGTGCTCCCTGATCTTTTCCCATCTCCAGAAAAATCATGCCCTTTTCCCTCAGGATGCGATGGGCAATGCTCTCCAGCCGCCTGAAATGGCAGTAACCGTTTTCCATGGAAACCAGCGCCTTGTAAGGCTCAAATTTTGAGATCTCAAAACTGACATTCGAAAATTCGTCACTGGAAAGATAAGGGGGATTGGATACGATAAAATCCAGGGCGGAAGTTTTTATTCCTGTCCCCAGATCTGAGGTGAAAAAACCTGTTCTGCCCTGCACACCGTGTTTCACGGCATTTTGACCGGCCACCCCGAGAGCGGCAGGGCTGATATCGCAGGCCAGGGAAAAACTGGAGGGCATCTCTACGGCCAGGGTAACTGCCAGTATTCCGCTGCCGGTGCCTATATCGGCGAACACGCACGGCTGACGGGATTTATAATGGTTAAGAACCGTTTCAACCAGAATCTCTGTTTCCGGCCTGGGAATCAGGACATTTTCATCCACGCCAAAGTCAAGACCATAAAATTCCTTATGGCCGGTAATATAAGCCAGAGGTTCACCCCGGCTTCTCCTGGCAATAAGACGCCAGAAAACAGATTTATCGTCAAAGCTGAGAGGGGTATCAGGATACGTGAGAAGTTTTTCCCGGGTACATCCAAGAACATGAGCCATGATCAACCGGGCGCACAAACGGGGCGAATCCACCCCGGCCCTGTCAAGAGCGGCTGCGGCTTCATTTATCAGGGGAGATACGGTTTCCAATGTAACCACCACATTTCCTAAGCTGCTGTCCGGATCTTTTTGCGTGCTTCTGCCTTGCAGAAACCGGACACATAAACGGGATCTGATGCTGGAACCAGAAAGCGCTCTGTCAGCAGCCTGTTGAAAAAGTCCTTACCAGGCAGGTAGTTCAAAAATTCCAAGCGACAAAGCCAGTTGGGAGATTTTCAATAACCTGTTAGGCTGCGCTGGTTTCTTTAAGGGCTTCGGCTTGAAAATCCTGGACCAGGGGCTCGACTATATCATCGAGATGGCCCTGCATGATTGATTCGAGGTTATAAAGGGTGAGATTGATGCGGTGATCACTGACTCTGCCCTGGGGAAAATTATAGGTCCTGATCCTTTCGGATCGGTCACCGGTACCCACCTGGGCCTTGCGATTGGCGGCAAGCTCCTTGTGCTGTTTTTCTTCCATGACGCTTAGCAGCCTTGAACGTAAAACCTTCATGGCCTTGGCCCGGTTTTTGTGCTGGGACTTCTCATCCTGACAGATAACCACCATTCCGGTAGGCACATGGGTAATACGCACAGCTGAATCTGTCGTATTCACGCTCTGCCCGCCCGGTCCTGAAGATCTGAATACGTCTATCCTGAGTTCATTAGGTTCAATATTAACATCCACATCTTCTGCTTCAGGAAGAATCGCCACAGTAACCGCCGAGGTATGCACGCGTCCCTGAGACTCGGTTTCAGGAACCCTCTGCACTCTGTGTACCCCGGATTCATACTTCAACCTGCTGTATACATGACTTCCTGAAATAGAAGCTATGACTTCCTTGAATCCTCCTGTGCCGGTTTCACTGACGCTGAGCAGTTCAACTTTCCAGTTATTGTGTTCAGCATAGCGGGAATACATGCGAAAAAGGTCAGCCGCAAAAAGAGCTGCCTCCTCGCCACCGGTTCCCGCCCTGATCTCCAGGATAATATTTTTTTCATCAAGGGGATCTTTGGGCAGAAGAAGCACCCTGAGTTTTTCCTCAAGCTCAGCTTTGACTTCACCGAGTCTTTCTATTTCTGCTTCGGCCATCTGACGAAGTTCAGGATCGCTGTCTCTTAGCAGTTCGCTGTTTTCTTCAATTTCAGAATCAGCATCCTTGTATTCACGAAAGACATTGACGATAGGGGCCAGGTCGGCATGAGACTTGGAAAGACGCCTGTATTTCTCCTGGTCTCCGTAAACATCCGGATCACTGAGGTCGCTCTCAATCTGCAGGTATTCCTGCTCCAGAGCATCTAGCTTAGCGTACATATCTTGACCGGATAACAGGCTCTTCTATAATAACGTAGCAATACGCAGAAAAAAACATTAACTCTTCTGGCCGGCGGACTGTGCGTACTTTTTCTTGAATCTGTCTATGCGCCCGGCAGTGTCAATAAACTTCTGCTGACCAGTATAAAACGGATGGCACTGAGAACAGATTTCCACCTGGATTTCTTTTCCAACCGTGGACTTGGATTCAAACTCGTATCCGCAAGAACATCTGACTTTGACATCATTAAGCTTGGGATGAATATCTTTTTTCATGTCGATCCTCCAAAAAAATAATTAAAGACGTGAATCTTTATATCATAGATTGCTGGTTGGCAAGTAAAATTGGACTGAAAAATAATCAAAATTTGAATTTTCCTTGATTTGAGGCTTGCCAGCTGTTTGTTTTTGGCTTAATAGGATCTGTTCATAAAATGCACGCCTGAGCTACCCGTTGGGTGCCCCGGTTTCAGAATAGTGTCTGAATACCAGGGGTGTTTGTCAGGCGGAGGATTAACCCAAGGAGGATTTATGGGATACGTTACCATGAAGCAAATGCTTGAGACCGGTGTTCACTTCGGACACCAGACCAGACGATGGAACCCGAAAATGAAGCCCTATATTTTCGGTTCAAGAAAAGGCATTCACATTATTGACCTGCAGCAAACCGTGAAACTGTTTCGCCTGGCCCATGACTTTATCGTGGATGTTGTAGCTTCCGGAAAGAATGTCCTTTTTGTGGGCACCAAGCGTCAGGCCCGAGAAGTAGTCAGGACCGAAGCCGAAAGAGCGGGCATGTTTCACGTGACCAACCGCTGGCTGGGGGGAACTCTGACGAATTTTCAAACCATCAAAGGCAGTATCGAGCGGTTGAAAAATCTGGAAAAAATGTTTGAAGATGGAACAGTGAACCGGTTTCTGAAAAAAGAAATTGTGATGATGCAGCGTGAGGTAAAAAAGCTTAATGCTGATCTCGGCGGAATTAAGGATATGGAAGGTATCCCGGGAGCGGCCTTTATCATTGACCCCAAAAAGGAAGACATCGCGGTTAAAGAATGTCGCAAACTGGGCATCCCCATAGTTGCCGTGGTTGATACCAACTGCGATCCGGACATGATTGATTTTGTAATTCCGGGCAATGACGATGCCATCCGGGCCATAAAATTATTTGCGGGCAGTATAGCTGACGCGTGCCTTGAAGGACAGGCCAAATCCGGCGAACGCGACGCCCAGGATGAAGCAGTACGCCGGCAGGCTGAATCAGAGCCGGCTGAAGCTGAAAAGCAAGAAGAAGTTCAGGAGGAGAAATAAATGATTGATGCAAAAATGGTAAAAAGCCTGCGCGATAAAACAGGAGCAGGCATGATGGATTGCAAAAAAGCCCTGGAAGCCGCCAGCGGAGACGAGGAAAAGGCCACGGTCTGGCTCAGGGAAAAAGGTCTGGCCAAAGCCCAGAAAAGATCCGGAAGGGCTACTTCAGAAGGCTGGATAGGTTCATATATTCATTCCAACGGAAAAATCGGTGTTCTGGTGGAGTTAAAATGTGAAACCGACTTTGTGGCCAAGAGCGACAAATTCAAAGAACTGGCCAAGGATCTGGCCATGCAGGTAGCAGCTACTTCTCCTGTATGTGTATCTCCGGAGCAACTTCCCCAGGACCTTCTGGAAAAGGAAAAACAGATTTTCCTGCACCAGGCCAAAGAAGAAGGCAAGCCGGAAAATATTGCTGAAAAAATCGTGGAAGGCCGGATAAAGAAATACTACAAGGAAGTATGTCTTCAGGAACAGCCTTTTATTAAAGATGATTCCAAGACGATTAACGACCTTATAAATGAAGCAGTCGCGGTCCTGGGTGAAAACATTCAGATCGGACGTTTTACCCGCCTGGGACTTGGCGAAGACAGCGAATAACCAAAAAAGGGTTTAACAACCTTTGGCACCCGCTTGAGTTTAAAGCTCCCGCATACCGGATGAATTATTATTTCAAGCGGGTGTCCCTGCAGGAACCAGCCAGAATGCAGGCTGTCCTTGCCACCTGGTATATAGATACGGATTCTTGTAAAGCTTGTTATCCGGTCTTTTCCCACAGCTTCTAACTATATATATAATCCATGCGGGCCCATTCAATGACAAAATTAAAATACAGCAGAGTCCTTTTGAAGCTAAGCGGTGAAGCCCTTGCAGGAAAACAGGGCTTTGGAATTGAGCCGGAAACCATTTCCTCCATATCCAGGGAGATTGTCAAGTCTCTTGATCTGGGAGCGGAAATAGGCATTGTTATTGGCGGGGGCAATATTTTCAGGGGAGTCTCGGTTTCTTCCAAAGGAATGGACCGGGGATCAGCCGACTATATGGGGATGCTGGCAACAGTCATGAATGCTCTGGCCGTACAGGATGTCCTGGAAAAACTGGGAGCGGACACCAGAGTCATGACCGCTATATCCATGCATGAAATTGCCGAACCATACATCCGCAGAAGGGCCATAAGACATCTCCAGAAAAAAAGAATCGTCATCTGCGCGGCTGGAACCGGCAATCCTTTCTTTACAACGGATACGGCAGCGGCCCTCAGAGCCATGGAACTCAAAAGCGACGCCATACTCAAAGCCACCAAGGTGGACGGCGTATATGACAGTGATCCCATTGAGAACCCTGAAGCAACAATGTTTAACCGGCTTACTTATCTGGACGTCCTTAAGAAACAGTTAAAAGTCATGGATTCGGCTGCAATTTCTCTGTGCATGGATAATAACATGCCTATAAATGTTTTTAATCTTTTCCAGAAAAACAGCATCAGCCGGGTTATCCAGGGCGAAGAAATAGGCACTTTAGTACAAGGAGGATAGCATGCAATCAGTACTCAAGGACTGCGAAAAAAAAATGGACAAGGCCATTCTGGCCCTGGAAAAGGAATTTTCCAAACTTCGTACAGGAAGGGCCTCCACAGGTTTGGTTGAAGACGTTATGGTTGATTATTACGGTACTTTAACACCTCTGAATCAGCTGGCCTCCATTTCAATACCCGACAGCAGGACAATCGCCATTCAGCCCTGGGATCGAAACGCCTTTTCTTCAGTGGAAAAAGCAATCATGAAGTCTGATCTGGGACTGAATCCGGTAAATGACGGTAAAATTATCCGGATAAGTATCCCCCCGCTCACTGAAGAACGCCGTAAGGATTTGGTAAAGCTGGCTAAAAAATATTCTGAGGATGCCAAGATAGCCGTCAGAAATATCCGGCGCGATGCCAACGATACCCTGAAAAAGATGAAAAACAATAAAGACCTGAGTGAAGACGAAATGCACAAGGGACAGGATGAAGTCCAGAAACTTACTGATTCCTTTGTTGAAAAAGCTGATCAGGTCCTTGAACTAAAAGAAAAAGAAATAATGGAGATATAGTCTGCTGGATCATTTGCCAGAACACCTGGCCATTATCATGGACGGCAACGGTCGGTGGGCCTGCAGGAAAAAGCTTCCCAGAACCGAGGGACACAACCAGGGAACCAGAGTCGCCAGGGCCATAGTAGAAGAATCAAGACGCCTGGGCATTCCATATCTGACCCTGTACGCGTTCTCCCGCGAAAACTGGGCAAGACCCAGAGAAGAAGTTTCATTTCTGTTCGGACTGTTAACCAGATTCCTCCAGGGTGAACTGCAGAGCCTGGTCAAACAGGATATCCGCCTGAACATACTGGGAGATATCCAGGACCTGCCTCTGACTGCCAGAAAGACTATTGAACATGCCCTTTCCAAAACCAGAAACAATCAGGGCATGACCTTAAATCTGGCCCTCAATTATTCCGGGAGATGGGAAATTGTCCGGGCGTGCAGGTTGATCCAGGAACAGGGCATAGATCCAGACGAGATAAGCGAGGAGAAATTCAGAGAATTTCTTTATACAGCAGGACAGCCTGATCCCGACCTGATCATCAGGACCAGCGGAGAACTCAGAATCAGCAACTACCTCTTATACCAGTCAGCATATTCAGAACTTTATTTTACCAGAACCCTGTGGCCGGATTTTACTCCGGAAGATCTGCGTCTGGCCCTGAAAGACTATGCTTCAAGACAGCGCAGACTGGGAAGGATTGAGCCATATGAACCTTAGTTCCCATCACAAAAGAATCCTCACCGCCCTTATCCTTCTGCCCCTGCTGCTGGGGGTGATCTACACGGGCCCGCTGGTCCGGACAGTTATTATTTCCCTGGCCGGTTTTCTGGGACTCTGGGAATTTTACAATCTTTTCTGGAAAGGCAAACACAGATTTTTCCTCAGGTTGACCGGAAGCCTGGGTGGTGCACTGTTTCTTCTGGATTCAGGCCTTGGATGGAGCAATAATCCTGTTCTTTTTCTGGTCCTTTTCTTCTGGATTACCTGGCTCCTTTTTCTCATTGAATACAGCAGGAAAAATGAACAGGCTGAACTCAGGGACTATCTGATACTCATCAGCGGTCTATCTTACCTGCCCCTTGCCCTAAGCCTGTTCTACAACCTGTCGGAAATTGAGATTATTCTGGTACTTGCCGCGGCCTTTGCCTCGGATACCGGAGCGTATTACGCGGGTTCATGGTGGGGACATAAAAAAATATGGCCTGTGGTCAGTCCCAAAAAAACCTGGGCCGGCAGTTTCGGCGGGCTTGTACTCTGCCTTCTGGTCACTCTGGTGGCAGGCCTGTTCTTTGGTCCTGGCTCCTGGTGGAATTACCTGATTTTAGGACTGTTTTTAAACATTGCGGCTCAGCTGGGAGACTTTTTCCAGTCATCCTTAAAAAGATGGAATAAGGTCAAGGATTCAGGGAATATTCTTCCGGGTCACGGCGGTATTCTGGACAGAATCGACAGCCTGCTGCTGCTCCTGCCGGTTTATGTGTTATACAATTCTCTTTTTAAGATTTTTTAAAGCCCCGGCAATCTGAATGTTCATTTGCAATATCTTAATCGCCGTCTGCTCCAGTCTTTTGAAGTAACTTATGAGTTATAATATCTTATCTTTATATTAATCTCATTCTTATTCTCAACCTTGAACCTTGAACTTTGAACCTTGAACCTTAATTCCTCAAGCTAACAGGCAGCACATTGATATCATATATTTCCTCATTAAACATTCCTCCCGCCCTCGCCGGGATCAGGCCTCTGGTTATTCTTGGTTCCACCGGGTCTATAGGAACCAGCGCCCTGGAAGTCATCCGCAAAAACAAAGAACAGTTTAAAATCAAAGGCCTGGCCGGAGCCAGAAACATTAAACTTCTGGCAGACCAGGCCAACGAGTTCAGACCGGATGTCCTGGGCGTACTTGACGCCGACCTGGCAGTGGAGATCAAATCCCTTCTGGCAGAAGGCTATAAACCTGAAATTGTATACGGGGTTTCCGGATACGTTCAAATGGCCCGGATGGCGGATGCAGACATTGTTCTGTCGGCCATGGTCGGCGCTGCCGGCCTTGCTCCCACTCTGGCTGCTGCGGACTCAGGCAAAGTTATTCTGCTGGCCAACAAAGAATCCCTGGTTCTGGCTGGAAATCTGATCAGATCAGCCTGCGCCGAGACCGGAAGTGTTATCCTGCCGGTTGACTCGGAGCACAATGCCATTTTTCAGGCCCTTCAGGGGCATAATTTCTCGGAAGTGGACTCCATCATAATAACCGCTTCCGGCGGACCGTTCAGAGACCGCAAAGCGCACTCCCTCCAGGATGTGACTGTGGACGAGGCCCTGGATCACCCCAACTGGACCATGGGAGCCAAGATAAGTATTGACTCGGCAACCATGATGAATAAGGGACTGGAAGTTATTGAAGCTCATCATCTTTTCGGACTGAGCGCGGACAGGATAAGGATTCTGGTTCATCCCCAGAGCATTGTTCACTCCCTGGTTAATTTTTCCGATGGTTCCCTTCTGGCCCATATGGGCGTACCGGACATGCAGATACCCATTGCCCATTGTCTGGGCTATCCCAATCGGCTCAATGTAAACCTCAAGCCTCTGGATCTGGCCGGAATCGGCAGCCTGAATTTTTTCACCCCGGATCTTAAGGCTTTTCCCTGTCTGGAACTGGCCTTAAACGCGCTGGCAAACGGCCCCAGCTATCCCGTGGTTCTCAATGCCGCCAACGAAATATGCGTGGAGGAATTCCTGGCCGGAAATATCGGTTTCATGGACATACCTGCTCTGAATTCCAAAGCCCTGCACGCTCATCATCCAGTGGAAATAAACTCTCTTGAAGACATTCTGGAGCTTGACTCGGCAACCAGAAAATCCGTTCAGGACTATATAAGGATCTAGGAATATGTTTGAAAGCGCTATAGCAATAATCGTGGTTCTGGGTTTACTGATCTTTTTTCATGAACTGGGCCATTTTCTCATGGCCAGATTTTTTGGCATTGGTGTATCCACCTTTTCCCTGGGATTTGGCCCCCGGCTCCTGTCCCGCAGTTTCGGCAAGACCGAATACCGCTTATCTGCCCTTCCCCTGGGAGGATATGTAAGCCTGGTGGGTGAATCAGATGACGAGGAACTGCCTGAAAAATTTACTTCCAGGGAAAGCTTTGCCAGAAGACCCCCGTGGCAG